>CAZQUR010000004.1:0-64868 GCA_964596535.1 uncultured Desulfobacteraceae bacterium | reverse complement strand
ATCTTGTCAAAACCGGAGGCGTATCTTTTCATGCGCGACAATTTTTAGTAAGGACGGATCAAAAAGGGATGGTAAGAAAATGAAGAAAATCGGTCTGGTGGTGAAAAAAGACGTCAAAGCCCTGGAGACGGCCGACACCCTGGAAACCTGGTTGACCAACAAAGGGGTTTCCGTGATTCGAAAACCGAGCGTTCCGCCTCCCCGGGACGTTTTCCTGGAGGAAACGGCCCATGCCCCGTCGGATCTCTCCTGTGTCCTGGTCTTGGGCGGGGACGGGACCTTTTTAAGCGCCGTGGCCTGGATCGGGAATCAAGGCATTCCGGTTTTGGGGATCAAGTTCGGCGAAGTGGGGTTTTTGGCCGAGATCACCGAAGAGGATCTTTTTCCCGCCATGGAAGCGGTTTTGAAAGGGAAATTTTCCATTGATCGGCGCATGCGCCTTTGGGTTCAACTCCTCCGGGGCGGGGAATGTATTGCAGAAAGGGTCGTTCTCAACGACGCGGTGGTCAACAAGGGGGCCCTGGCCCGGCTGGCGCACATCAAAACCTCCATCAACGGCCGGTATCTCACCACTTACAGCGCCGACGGGCTTATCGTGGCGACCCCCACCGGTTCCACGGCCTACTCCCTGGCGGCCGGGGGACCCATCCTCCACCCGGCGGTGCCGGCCGTGATCATGACCCCCATCTGCCCCTTCACCCTCACCAACCGTCCCCTGATCCTCCCGGATACGGCGGTGATCACCATTCAGCTCGCCAAGGAGGCCGCCCATATCATGCTGACCTTCGACGGCCAGGCCGGGATCGAAGTCCACGAAAACGATATCATCACGATTCAAAAAGCGCGCTATCCCGTTGCCATGATCGCCCTGCCGGGCAGGCATTATTACGACCTGTTGAAAAACAAGCTCCGATGGAGCGGGGGCCGGGTGTAAAAGGGGGATTATTTCCCCTTGATTTCGAACCGGTTGCCGTCGAAGTCCGTGATGAAGACCAGGTCCGTGCCGTCGGGCTTGGGAATCCGCAGGATGGATACATTGGATTGGGCGCACTTCTCCAAAAAAGAGGCCGGGTTTTCCACTTCCAGGCAGAGATGTTCCACCCCCGCGGGCCTCGGGGCCGGTCCCGGGCCGATAAAAATCTCCAGACAGAAATCCGCATTGCCGTAAAGGACCAGGGTATAAGGGGTGTTCACCCCGAAAAGCCGGTGCATCAAATCGGCGGAAACCGTCTTGGTACCCATCTCTTCGAGTCCCAAAAGGCCGTTGTAAAACCGGTCGCTCTTTTCCCGGGTTTCACAAACCAGGGCCGCGTGTAACAGTTTCATGATTTCCTCCCGATCTCCCTCTCCCTTGAGGGAGAGGGTTGGGGTGAGGGTTAAAATAGGATGTATTTTCTATGGGTTGTATCCCCCTCCCCTTAATCCCCTCCCGCCAGGGGAGGGGAAAAATGGTTTTTTTACGAAGCCATCATATTTAGAATACGCCGGAAACGAAAAGGGCCGGAAGGTGCAGAGGCAACGGAAAGTCCCTGGAACCCGGAGGCCGTCACCGGGGGAAGGCCGCCGGGATGCCCCCGTCCACGGGGAGTGAGGCGCCGGTGGTGGGGGTTTTTTCGGAGGCGAAAAAGACCACGGCGTTTCCCACATGTTCCGCCAGGACCTCCGTTTTGAGGAGGCTTCGCTGCCGGTAGTAGGTTTTAAGCCCTTCGGGGCTCAATCCCCTGGCGCGCATCCGCTCCGGCCCCACCGCCTCCCACAGCCCGGATGCCGTCTTTTGATCCCCGAAAACGGCATCCGGGTTGATCATGTTCACCCGGACCCCCAGTTCGGAAAGCTCCATGGCGGCGATCTTGGCCAGTTGGTGGGCGGCCGCCTTGGAGGCGCTGTAGGCGGAAAACGCCGCCCCCGGATCGAAGACATTCTTCGAACTGATGACCACGATGTTCCCTCCGGTATTCTGGCGCCGGAAAACGGGGACGGCCGCCTTGATGGTGTGGAAGGTGCCTTTCAAGTTGACGGCGATGGTCCGGTCGAGGACCTCCGGATCCAGGTCTTCGATCCTGGCCACATGGGCGATTCCGGCGTTGGGGACCACCAGGTCGACGCCGCCGAACCGGGTGCTGATCGTATCGAATCCTTTCTGCACGGCCTTGAAATCGGTGACATCGAAGGTCATCGAGTCAAGGCGTTCGGGGCCGAATTCCCGGGTCAATAGATCCTTGCCGCGTTCCAGCCGGGGAATGTCTTTGTCCGCGAGGACCACCGCTGCACCGGCCGAAAGGAGGCACCGGGCGATGCCGTGCCCGATGGCGCCGCCCCCGCCGGTGACCAGGGCCACCTGCCCGGCCAACGCCGCCGTCGCCGGGGGTTTTATTTTTTTCGCCTGCAAGGGCCATCGTTCCATGTCCCGCACGTGGGCGGGGGAGATGGGGCGGTACGCGCCCATGGCCATGGCGCGGCGCTTGGCAATCACGGTGCGCTCGCCGATGTCGGCGGCGATGTCGGCCGACGCAGGGGTTTCGCCGGCGGCGAAAAGGCCGAGACCGGCCACCAGGAAGAGAACCGGATCCGCTTTTTCCGGGGGCGTTTCTTCCGGGCCCGAAAGTCCTTTTCCATAAAGATAGCGCATATAGACGGCGCGGAATTGATGCACGGCCTTTTTCACGGCCTTTTTCAGGGCCTCGTCTTCTTCCGGTACCGCATCGAGATATACCATCCGGTTTCGTGTGCGGATGGCATGATCCGGCGTCAGGACCCCGCTTTCACATATTTTTTTTGCCTCCCGGGAAAGGGAGGCGTCCATAATCGACAGACCCTGCCGTAAGACCACCAGGCGTCGCAATGTGGAACCGTCAGGGGTGCGGCGGGCGCACACCCCCCGGATGACCTGGGCTACCCGGGCGGTATCGGAAATTTGGGGCGTGCGTCGCTTTCTCGAACGCGCCGCCGATGTTGGGAGGGCGCGTTTCAAGGCCTTTTGGATCAAGGCTTCGGCTTGATTCACGCAGGTGCGCATCCGCGCGTAGGCCTGTCCGGCGTCGTCGCCGAAAGTGAAGATGCCGTGATCCAGCACCACCAGGGTGTCGACGGCGGGCGCCTTCTCATGGGCCGCGGCGACGGCCCGGGCCAGCGGATAGCCGGGATGCCGGTAGGGCAGCACCGCCGCCTTTTCTCCCAGTACGTTGCGGATCAGCCTTTTTGCCTCTTTTTGGTGCGCGAGGATCAACACCGCATCGGCATGGCAGTGGAAGACATACCGATGCGGCAAAAAGGCATGCAGTAACATCTCCACGGAAGGGCCGGGGCATCCGGCGACGACACGCTGGGAAAAAAGGTAATTTTCGAGGGCGTCGTCGGAAAGATCCGGAATCGCCTTCAGCCGCCGGATGGGATCCAGCCGGAGGACGGAAAAGCCTTCCGGTCCGATGTCGGCCATGTGAATCCCGCTGCCCTTGACATAGAGGCGGTTTTCCGTTTCTCCGAAAATATCGGTCGTCGTCACCTTGGCCGACGTGTTTCCTCCGCCGTGAAGGACGAGTCCGGGATCGCATCCGATCAGACGGGAGGCGTGAATCAGGGCGGCGAGGACCTCCGGGTGGCCGGTGATTCTTTTCGCAAGCTTGCGGACTTCGGTTTCTTCGAAACGGGCGGGCATACCCGATCAGGCCTCTTTTTCCTGATCATAGATTTCCTGGGCGTCTTTCACCGAGGCTTTTTCATGGATGATGGCCCGCAGGGCTTTCATTATGGCCACGGGGTGGGCATGCTGCCAAATATTGCGGCCCAGGTTCACACCGATGGCGCCCTTTTCCATCCCGTCGTGGACGAAGGAAAAGACCTCCTGTTCAGTTTCGCATTTGGGCCCGCCGGCCATGACCACGGGTACCGGGCATCCCTGGGTGACCTTTTCGAAGTTTTCACACCAGTAGGTCTTGACCACTTTGGCGCCGAACTCCGCAGCGATGCGGCAGCACAGGGACAGATACCGGGCATCGCGTTTTTCGAGTTCCTTCCCCACGGCGGTGACGGCCATGACGGGAATGCCGTAGGTTTCGCAATCGTCCACGAGGGTGCCCAGGTTGACCAGGGAGTCGTACTCGTAGTCGCTCCCCACGAAGATGGACATTCCCACGGCCGACACATTGAGCCGGATGGCGTCCTCGATGGAGGTCACCAACGATTCATGGGAAAGATCCTTCCCGATGATGCTGGTGCCACCGGAGACCCGAAGGATCACGGGGGGGGCGTTGTCCGGATCCACGCAGGCCCGGAGCACCCCCCGGGTCACGAAGAGGCCGTCCGCGTAAGGGATCAGCGGGGCGATGGTTTCTCCGGGCCGTTCCAGCTTCCGGGTGGGCCCTTGAAAGTAACCGTGGTCGATGGGTAAAAACATGCAGCGGCCGTCTTCCCGGATGAGCCGGGACAGCCGGTTTTTCATTCCCCAATCCATAATGCATTCCTCCTTATATTGATTACGGGCACATATCTCATTGTCTCAGATCCGCGTCAAGGCTCTTGCCTTCCACCGGCGGCGGGAGGTTGGAACGGATCAAGACATTCTCCTGGATGGAGTGGATGACCCGGTCCATGCGTTCCACGCCTTCCCGGATTTCCCGGATGCCATCCTTGGCCGTCCGGGTGATTTCCGGGATGTCCCGGCTCCCTTTTTCCAGGTTGGAAAGGATGGTTTTCATCTGTTTCAAATTTCCCTGCACGGCGTTCATGAGCGACCGGACGCTTTGAATGCGTTCGAAGAGTTCCAGTTGCACCCTTTTCAAGGTCGACAGGTTGTCCTTGAGTCGGGCCATGGCATCCGGTGCCGCTTCGGAGGCCTGGCGGATCTTTTCAAGCGTTTCCCCAAGCGTTTCCATGTTCGCGGTCATGGCGTCATACAGGGCGTCGGACCTCAGGAGCCTGCCGACGGTTCCTTTCCCGGCGTCCAGATCGGCGACGATCCGCTCCAGGTGGCCGGTGGTTCGGTTCAGATTCTCCAGGGCGGAAAAAAGGGGTCCCTCAGGATCCCGGAGCAGTTCCGCGGCGCCGGAAAGATCCTGAACCGCCCGGATGAATTGTTTGACGGTTTTTTCCACTTGAAATTCTTCCAAAATGTCCGATATCGACTTTTTTTCTTTTGAGGGGAGAAGGCTTCCTTCGGGAAGAACGGGGGCACCCGGAGTCCCGGGCTGGATGGAGACGTATTCGGACCCGATGAGGGTGGGACTTTCCACCGTGACCGTCACATCCTGCCGGATCCGTGGAACAAAATCCTCCAGCACGGCAAGGGTGACCTTCACCTGGTTTTCCACTGGTGCGATCTCTTCCACTTTTCCGATGTCGGCCTTGAGGAGTTTTACCGGTGCCCCCACCTTCAGGTTGTATCCTTCATTGAAGGTGGTGTGGTAAATCACCGAGCGCTTGAACCAGTGCTTGCCTTTTCCGATGACGGCCACGAGGGCGATCAGGACGATACACACCAGGACGATGAAGGCGCCGGCGGCCTTTTCTTTATCGGTGAATTCAGGCTCCATAACTCTCCGTTGCCCTTAAAAGCGAATCAATAAAAGGCTGCCGAGATGCCGATGTTGGCCACCAGGCAGTAGAAGAAACTTTCCATGGCTGCCCGGGAGGCGGCACGGGGAACGGCGAACATTTCGGGCTGGCGTTTGAACCCGTAGAACAGGCTGGTCACGCCGATGAGCGTACCGAAAAAAAACGCCTTCGCTGCGGGGACCGCGATATCGGTGAGGACCAGGGCTTTTCCGATTTGGGCCGGAAGGTCGCCCAGCAGAATATCGGATCCGATCCACACGGCGGCGAATCCTCCGAAAATGGCGACCACGTCAAAGACGATAAAGAGCAACAGGAGGGAAAGGATCAGGCCGAAAATCCGGGGGCTGCAGACCGTTTGCCAGTCGACTGGGCTCGGAGCGGAGGGATTGCCGCCCGCCTCGCAGACGCGCATGCAAAGGATTTCGCCGGTCAGCGTCGGGGAAGAGCGGAGGATGACCAACAGGGCGGTGAGGGCGGGACCGACCTCCCGGACGATCACAAAGAGGATCGCTTTTCCCAGGAAAAACTGTTCCGATACCCGACTCAGATAAAGCATCAAGGCGGCGCCGATCAGAAGGGCGGCCGGGACTACGATTCTCAAGGCTTCAATACAGGAAAAAAAGACTTCTTCGAGGAGGCATCGCCGGAACGCCTTTTTGTCTCCGGGCCTTTGCCTGAAAAAACCACCGGCGATGCGGTATCCGAACGCCGCCAGTTCGAGCAGGTGATTTCCGGAGCGAAGCGTCTGCCTGCCCACGTAACCGCTGATGCTGAAACCCATATTTTGATCCTAACGTTTCCTGCTTAAAAGGTGATCCTTAAAATTTGCTGTTTTCCGAAAAATCCGGGCCTGAGGCGAGGGTGATGAGGCCGTAGGCGCCGGAGGGGGTGATGTTCAAGCAGCACGCCCTTCGGATTTTCGGCGTTTTTTCGGTTTGGAACCCATCGACGACCGTTTCGCTTCCGGTGGAATCCGGTGCAGAAAAGAGGCGTCCCCGCCGCACGATCACGCTTGCAATGGCCATATCAAATCCCGTCCCCACAGGCAATGTCCCGTAATAGCCGGTGTAGTCCACGACCCTGCGATCCTCGGGAAGGGGCTGCCGGGCCGAATCCCGGTGGCTGTCGATCCCGGTGAGAATCACGGCGTTTTTCGGGAAGGTCGGTGTGTCCCGGGGCAAACGTCCGCTTTCAACGGATTCCACGACACCGTATCCCGATGCGGGTTCCTTTTCCGGGGACAACAGGAAAAAAACCGACCCTTCGGCGATCCGGACACGCTCCCGGCCGGCGCCGAAAGGGCTCAAAAAGGCCGCCGCGTCCCGGGATTTAGAAAAACGATGATGGCAGTGGCCCAAAACCGGACACCATTCATCCACCCCTCCCACCAGGACCGAAGGGGCGCGCCCTTCTTCCAGCCATTGCACGGCAATGGAAAGGGCATCCGAAAAGGACATTTCAAATCGGCTCACCGTGAGATTGGGGCCCCTCGCCCCCAGATGCATGGAGATGTACGCGGCGGGGGCGTTGAGCACCGAGTTGGAAAAAAGGGTGGGAGAGGCACCGGCATCCCCTGCTTCCAGGACCGTATCCAAAAATGCAAATGTGGTACGGACGGCGCCGTATCCGCTGGCCACCACGACACCGGTGTCGGCGTTTTCCCCGGGATCCGCCGCGTCTTCCAGGGCCAGGGCGGCGGCAAGAAGGGCCATCCGGGAAAGATGATCCATTCGCCTGAGGGATCGCGCGGGCAACCGTTCTTTCAAATTCCGGGTATTGACGGGGACGTAAGGTTCTCCGCCCAAAGGCTGACAGTCCGGAACGGCAAAGGATTCGATGTAGGGTCCATGATCCACAAGGATCTTTTCCAGGGTCGAAATCCCGGTGCCGAATCCCCCCACAACACCGATTCCCCGGATGATGGCTTTCAAGAGGAATCCTCTCCGCGTTCCAGGAGCAACACCGCGTTGGCGCCCCCGAATCCGAGGGACTCGGAAAGGGCCAGATCGCCGCGGATCGTCCGGGGATAACGCGTGGGGTGTGCCGGGAGTTGGGGATCGGGGGTGGAAAAACCGGCGCTTCCGGGAATCGTTCTTCTATTGAGGCAGGCGGCCGCCAGTACGGCCTGGATCGCCCCGGCGGCCCCCAGCGTGTGACCGGTGTGCCCCTTGGTGGAAAAGAAGGGGATTCCCGGGAGCAGGGCGTCGAGGACGCGGGCTTCGACGGCGTCATTGTCTTTTGTTCCGGTCCCGTGGGCCGCCACGAAAGCGATACGGGAAAGGGTCTTTCCATCCGCGGACAAGGCATGGCCCGCGGCGCGCCGGAGTCCGGCGCCGTCGGGGTCCGGCGCCGTCAGATGGTACCCGTCGGCGGCCGATCCATACCCCAGGACAAAGGCCCGGGGCGCCCGTTTCCGAACCCGCCGGGAGGCTTCCGGTTCCAGGATCATCACGGCGGCGCCTTCCCCCAGGTTCAATCCGTTTCGATCCCGGTCAAACGGCCGGCAGGGACGGGTATCGGTAATCATCAGCGCGATGAACCCGTTGTAGGTCACTCGGGACAATTCGTCGGCGCCTCCGGCAATCGCCACGTCGCAAATCCCCCGGCGGATCCATGACATGGCGATGCCGATGGCATCCGCGCCGGAGCAGCAGGCATTGGAAAGGGTGAGGCAGGGTCCGGAAAGATCGAAGGTTCTTGCGACGGCTTCCGCCGGGTTGCTCGAAAGGAAGCGCCGGACGGGAAACAGGTCCGGCAGCGTCCCGGAGCGATAGGTGCGGTAAAACGCCTCGTCGTTCAGGGTGCATCCCACGGTGGTGCCCATGCACACCCCTGTGCGCACCCGGCTCAAGGCTTCCGGATCCCATCCGGCGTCTTCCAGAGCCTGCCGGGCGGCGGCGACGGCGAGGGCGGCGGTGACGGAAAGATCTTCCTTGGAGTGAAGATCGGTGAGGGTCGATGCCTCGATCTCGAAAACCGGATGGGTTTCCGGGTGCCGGGCGGTGAAGCGGGACGGTGGTTTCGGATCCGGATCTTTGGAGAAAAGGGTTTGCACGCAGGCGGGAAAATCTTTTCCCGCGGCGCAGATACACCCCATACCGGTAACGGCCACAGGCACCGGGGCATTCATTCCGGGAGTCGCTCCGCGATGAATGCCGCAAGGGCGTTGACGGACTGAAAGGCTGTGCGGCCTTCCTCCATGTTTTTGATTTGCACGCCGAAGTACTTTTGGATCTGCACCACAAGTTCCACGGCATCGAGGGAATCGAGCCCCAGACCGTCACCGAAAAGGGGGATGTCGTTGGGAATCTCGGCGGGTGTCAAGTCCTCGAAATTCAATTCTTCAACGATGATGGTTTTGAGTTTGGTTTTGATATCCATGGGTATCGGATGCAAGGTTCTAAGATTTCGCCCACATATCATAGAAGTTGAAAAATTGATAGGGATGCTCCCGGGTATAGGCGCCCAGGGCGGCCACGAAACGATGAACATACGGCTCAAAGGCATGGGGGGATCGCCCGAGGCCGGCGGGGACCCGGATCACGTCCGGGATCTCGATGCCGTAGCGGTCCCGCCCGATCCTGTGGGAAAAAAAGACCGCGACGGGGGCACCCGAAACGGACGCGATTTTAAAGGCACTGAAGGGGAAAACCGCCCTTTTGCCTAAAAAGGGGACATGGACGACGTTTTTATCGCTGCCGAATACCCGGTCCCCCATCACGCACAGGATTTCCCCCCGTTCCAGGGCGCCTATCATTTCGAGACTCCCCCCCAGGAATCCTCTGGGGTCGATGGCGGTGAACGGCCGGGGGCGACGGGCGTGTTCGTAATAATGCAGATCCACATCCTGTGCATCCCGTTCGATGAGCATTTTCACGGGGCGTCCCAGAGAGGGCAACGCCGGCAGAATCACCTGCCACCCCCCCACGTGGGCGTTCATCAGGATGAGTCCCCGGTTTTCTTCCAGGAGGCGGAAGAGGCGCGCTTTGGCGGGAAAAGAAAGCGTAAGGGTCTCCGGCCCCCGGATACCGGCTTTGGCCCGTTCGATGAGGACCTTTCCCAGAGTTATGCTGATCCGACAGCTGTCCGCAAAGCGTTCTGCCGCGCTTTTTTGCGGAAAGCGTTTTTCCAGGTAAAAGGCCGTCTTTTGCCGGATCGACGGCCTGCACGTCATATAATAAAAGACGACGGCGTAAAGGAGGGGGTAGGCCAGATGGATGCCCCCCGCCCGAATCAGGGCGTAAAAGATCCGATGCTGAAACCGTGAACCAATGCTCCGGGATGTCCAGCGTTTCAATCGACGGGCGGAACGGGTGCGGGCATCATTTTTCATGAAAGCGGCCCGTGATCCCCAGGGCGGCGAAATACGTCACCCCGCCGACGACGGTGGATAAAATCGGCGCCACCACCAGGGATCCGATGCCCCATTCGAGGAGGCGTTCCCATCCCTGGTATCCCAGGGTTTCCGTGGAGATTTCGGTTAGGAACCGGCCGTGGCGCAGGTAATACCCCGCTTCAATGCAAAGGGCCGGGACAAAAGGGGGCATGCAAAGCTGGCCGGCGGCCAAGGCCGCCAGGCGGTTCAACCGGAAATACCCGGAGGCGGCAAGGATCGACAGGGTATGAAAGCCGATGGCCGGAAGGGTTCCCAAAAAGACGCCCATGGCGCTGGAGAGGGCGGCTTTTCCAGGGGTTAAATTCTGTTTCAAAAGGATTCTTAAAGACCGGATGGGGTGCAGGGGGGTGATTCGCAACCGCGGGTCTTCCGGCTTGAGGATTTGTCGATGGGGCCACGGTATAAAGGAGCGGAAAGTCAACCGGGTGTTCAAAATAGAGATGCGCAGATTGTCCATGATGGGCCGGAAATGGGAGACCCGCTGACTTTTGGACGGGTAGAACACGGATATATCAAGATCCTTCAGGGGGATGCCCGCCCAAGCCGCCTTGACAAGGATTTCCACTTCGAAGGCGTATCGGCTCTGGGTGAGCGATAACGCCTCGAAGAGAAAGAGCGGATATGCCCGGAAGCCGCACTGGGTATCTTTGACCTTCCGGCCGGTCTGCACGCGGAACCAGAAATTGGAGAAATGCTTTCCGAACCGGGACAAGAAAGGGGTTCCGGCGGGGAAGATCCGCCGGTTCCCCACGAATATGGATTCGGGATCCTTTTGAATGGCGTCAAGGAAGGCAGGGATATCGGCGGGATCGTGCTGTCCGTCGGCGTCCAGGGTGATCATGTGGGTCATGCCCATGTCCCGTGCCCGGCGTGCCGCCGTCAAAATCGCGGCGCCCTTTCCGCGGTTTTCGGGGTGTCGGAGGACGGGGACATCGACCTCGGAAAGGACCGCGGCCCCCGCGTCGGTGCTGCCGTCGTCCACCACCAGCACCCGGGGGATGACCGCGCGTGTTTTCCGGGCCACACCGGCTACGGTGCGGGCGTGGTTGTAGACCGGAATCACGGCCAGGATTTTCGTCTTTTCCGGAAAAATATCAGGATCCTCCCAGGCGTTCGTTTGTCTTTGCAAACCGGATGAAATCGGGCAGGTGCCGGATAAAGCGCGCCCAGCTTTCCGGAGAGTGCCACAGCATGCCCGCGTATCCCGTGAGGGTGCGGGGGCGCAGGAAATGTCTTTTATAAAAAGTCTGAAATCGTTTTTCCAGGACCTCCCGGGTCATTCCCTTGGGGATGAAGACAAAATGCATGCAATCCATCTTTTCCCAGTCTTCTTCAAAACGTCCCTGTTCGCGGATCCGGTCATACAAGGGAGCGCCGGGAAAGGGGGTGAACTTGGTGAGGTTGAAATCATCGAGGGGGAGCGAAAAGACAAAATCCATGCTCATCTGGATGCTTTCTTCCGTCTCCCCGGGAAGCCCCATCATCAGAAGCCCCTTGGCCCGGATGCCGGCGGCCTTGATCCGGTGCACGGCCTCGGCGATGCACGCCGAGTCCGCATGGCGGCGGTGCCGGGATAACAAGGCGGGATCCCCGGTTTCAATTCCCAGGCTGATCATCCAGCACCCTGCGGCCCGCATCTGTCTCAACAGATCGGAATCGATGTGTTCGGCGCGCACGGCGCAGTTGAAGGTCATGTTCAACGGGCGGTCGATCATCATCCGGGTGAATTTTTTCACCCGCCGGCGGTGGAAGGTGAACAGGTCATCGTAAAAATTCACATGCCGGATGCCGAACCGGTCTTTCAGATACCTCAAGTGGGCATAAAGATATTCGGCGCTGTTGAACCGGAAACCGGATCCGAAGACGGAACGGTCGCAGTAGCTGCACCCGTAAGGACACCCCCGGCTGGAGATGCAGCTCGTATGGGGGGATCGGGGATAATTGAAGATGGGAAGTCGATAACCCTCGGGAAACCCGTCGAGCTTTTCATAGGCCGGAAAGGGGAGCGTATCCAGGTCCAGGCCGGTCCGGGGGCCGGTCCACCGGATTGCTTCCGGGGTTTCCCGAAAGGCGATCCCCCGTATCTCCCGGGATCCTTCATATCCGTTCTCGATGATCTCGGCAAGGCTCTCCTCCCCTTCCCCCGTCACGATGAAATCGACCTCGGGACACTCCGCCAGGGTTTTTTCTTTGAGGGCGGAGACATGGGGGCCCCCGAAGACGGTTTTTATGCCGGGAAGGGTCGCCTTGGCCATCCGGGCGATGCGTATGCCGTCCAGAAACCCGGACGTGGTACAGGAGATCCCGATCCCCGCCGGTTTTTCGCTGATCAGAAAATCCCGGATCCGTCGGCCGGCACCGGGTCGGGCAAAGCAGTCGACGAGGCGGCTTTGCACCCCCTTTTGCGCCAAATAGGCTGCCAGGCTTGCCAGTCCCAAGGGCGGCATGATGTTGGCGATCCGGGAAATGTCTTTTCCCGCCGAGTGGGCGGCATACCCCAAGGGATGCACCAGCAGGATTTTCTTCGCGTTTGCTTTCACCATGAAGGATCACGTCTGTTACAAAAGGGAATTTACGATTCCTGATTTCTTAAAAAACGGGGCGTTCGGGGCACCTTTTCCTCGAATCGGCGATAGGTGCCGTCGGCCATTTCTTTGCGGATGACTTTTTGAAAGAGTTCTCCCATCTTCCACTGGCAAGGGGCCTTTTCATAAAAGGTGTCCCAGGCATAGTGGTACATCCGTTCAAGGGTTTCCACCGACATGTTTTTGGGTTGAAAAACCACCCGGTCACATGTGTATTCGATCCAGTCGTCGCTGAGAATCCGTCCTTGTTTTTGAAACTTGGCCCGAATGGGCGTATGCGGAAAGGGCGTGAGGATCGTGAATTCCGCCATGTCGAGATCGATTTCCAAGAGAAAATCGACGAGCCGGTAAATGGCGTCTTCGTTCTGGTCGTCCGTGCCCAAAAGGATAGTCCCTTCCACGCCGATGCCGTGGTCTTTGAGGCGCTGGATCCGATTTCGGATCACTTCGGAAGTATCAAAGACGGCCTGATAAACATACCAGCAGCCGGCCCGGGCGGCCAGCTCGAGGACCGAATCGTCGTCCAGGATGGGGTGGGAGACCCACTTTTTTTTCAACGGCACCATGGCCGAAAAAAGTTCCATGAGCCACTCCCGGTCCTGGGCAAGGGAGTTGTCGACGAGAAACAGCCGGTTGTTGGGAATGGATGCCATTTCCGCGATGACCGTGTCGATGGGCCGGGGACGGAACCTCCGGCCGCCCAAAAATCCCACGCAGCAGGGAAAGCAGTGGAACCGGCATCCTCTGGAGGCGTGCACCAAGTCCAGCATCCGCACCCCCCGGTACACATAACGATCCCGGTTCAAAATTTCCCGTCGCGCGGGGCCTACCCGGCGGATATCGGGGGGATCATGCAGATAATCGTAACGCCTTTTAAGCCGACCGTTTCGAAAATCCTCCAAAACGTTTTCGAATCGGCCTTCCGCTTCTCCAAGAAAGACAGCGTCGGCATGGCCGGCGGCTTCACCGGCGTGCAAACTCACGGCGATGCCTCCCATAATGACAGGGATCTGCATTCGCCGGTATTGGTCGGCGATTTCAAAGGCCCTGGGCAATTGACATGTGAGCATCACGGAAAGGGCCGCCAGATCGACCGTTTCGTCAAAGATCATGGGGTCCACGTTTTCATCGACAAACTCGAGGGTCACCCACTCCGGCACCTGGGCGGCAAAGACCACGGGACCATGGGGCGGCAGGTGAAATTCGGTCTGCCGGTTGAGCTTGGGCCAGTAGGGATAGACCAGTTGCATCTTCATTTCATCGGCTCCTGGGTAAAGGAAAGTGGCGGAAGCGGGGAGGTGCCGCTCCCTTTTGGCGCCACACGGATCCGGTCGAGAATCCCGGACAGATCATACACGCGTTTTTCCCGGAAATAGACGTGGTCGTTTTCCTGGACCTCGATTTTTCCGTAGCCTTTTTTCCGGACAGCCGCGCTTTCAATCACCCAAAAAACCGCATAGGCCGGCGTCTTTTCCTCGAATGCAGGGGGAGCCAAAACTCCGGTGTCGTAGGCCCCCACCACCATGGATACGGCTTCTTTCCGGTGGAGGATATCCAAAGAAAACCGCAGGCTGTTGAGGGAAAGGGCGTTTTTTTCCTGGACCACGAACCCCGGTCCCGTGAACCCGAGATGGATGGCGGCGTCCCCGATGCATGCGGAGGGGAGCGTATAGGCAAACCGGTGGGGACGGGCGCCGGCGCCTTCCCGGGACGAAAGTCCCTGAAAGTAGGCGCTGTCCGTTTCCAGACAGCCGAAGCGGGTGGCGGCGATGATCCCCACGGATTTTTTCCTTTCGGAAGAGTCCATACCGGCGTCTTTTGCGGCCAGAACAACGGTGGTGAAGGCGGCCTTGGAGACGGCGTCCATGCGGTTGAACCGCGGATAAGGGGGGGCGGGGCGAAACCGCGCCGAGGCATCCGAAAAAGACCCGGACACGGGCTGAAAGGCCGCTGCGGTTTTCCCCGTCCCCCAGGCGACGGCGGTCATCCACCCCAGGCCGGTGACAACAAAGTTCATGGGGTCTCTCCGCTTTCGATAATGACGGCGGCGTTGACGCCTCCGAAGCCCGAATTGGTGGACAAAATGCATCCTTTGGGAAGCGGCGCCGGGATCGAAAAAATCCGTCCTTTTCCCGAGGGTTCGGGATCCGTGCATCCCACCGTGGAGGGAATCTTTTGTTCCTGAAACGCCTTTACGGACACGGCCAGCTCAATGCCCCCCGCTGCCCCCAGGGTGTGTCCCAGGGCCCCCTTGACAGAGTGAATTAGAATCGGACGGTCTTTGAAAACCGAATGAAACGCGGCCAGTTCCATCCGGTCGTTTTGTACGGTTCCTGTACCGTGGGCGTTAATGGCGGCGATTCCCTCCGGGCCGATTCCTGCCGCGGACAGGGCCTGCTTTACGGCCCGTGCAAGGCCGCTTCCGCTCCTGTCCGGGGAGACGATGTGTGCGGCATCTCCGGAGATGCCCCCGCCGCGGAGCACGGCCAGGGGAGAAATTCCCTGGGATCGGGCCCGGCGGGGCGACATCAGCAGCACGGCGGCGGCCCCTTCTCCCAGGGAAAGGCCCTTTCGTTTCCGGTCAAAGGGGGCACACGGGTGCGCGGAAAGGATCTGAAGGGCCGAAAATCCGGAAAAGACGAATTCCGTAACCAGGTCGGCACAAACCACCAGGACCGCATCCGCCTTTTCCGATGCGATCCGCATCCCTCCGAGAATGAGCGCCAGGGTGGATGAAGCGCAGGCGGCGCTGATGTTGACGCCCGGGGTGGAAATCCCCAATTTGCGGGAAACCGATTCCACGAGATCCGGTATCAGAAACGGTTCGGTTCCGGTGGCGGATCGAAAGCCTTTTTCTTCCAGAAGGTCAAGGGGTCCTTTGGTGGTGGCGAGAATCAACAACGCGTCTTTTGGAATGCCGGTGAGTGCGTCCAGGGTATTGTCGATGAGGGATTCTATCCGGGATCCGGATTCACCGGGATTCAGCCCGTCGATACAGGCTGCAATGCGGGAGGCATACGGCGTCGTGGGGAAGCGTTTCACCTCCCGGATGGCGGTCTCCCCTTTGATAAGTCCCTGCCAGGTGGCATCCAGGGTGCTTCCCAGGGCGGTCACGGCCGAAACCTGGGTCACCCAAACGGCCGGGCTTATTTTTTTCTCTGTTTCCATCGATCCAAAAATTCCCTGTAAAACAACGGCGGGAGCATGAGAATTTCCGCGTCGGGGTCCAGCATCAACTGTACCGTGTATCCCGTCGTGGTGATCTTTTCTTCATGGTTTCGGATCATGTATTCGAAGTTGAGGCGGGCGGCCTCGGTCCAGTGCAGCACCGCCTCGATGGTAAAGGGTTCGTCAAAGGTCAAGGGAAAGTGATAGTCCACGTGGAACACCTTGATGGGGGTCATGATTTTACGGGCATAAAAATCCAGGTATCCGATGCCGAATTTTTTCCCCAGGGCGGCACGGGCGTCTTCGAAATAACTGGCATACCGGCCGTGCCACACGATGCCCAGTGCATCCACCTCCTCGAACCGAACCCGGCGGGGCACCGAGTGGCGCAAGGGCGCCACGGTTTCATCCGCCTTCGGAAAATAGGGTTTGTTCATCCTGGCTCTCCGTGGGTTCGGGATTTGCCGCACCCTTTTTCTTCCGGAAGTCCTCCGGGGGCGCCTGAAAAATCAATTGAAACGCAGCCGCCGGCGCCTCCTGGACGCGAATATCCACCTTCCATCGTTCCTCCCCGGTTTCCGGAATCCGGGTGCAGTCCATGCGGATCGTCTTGCCGGGATGGATTTCCATGAGAAATTTCGCTTTTTCGAGAATCCCATCGATTCCTTCCAGGCCCATCGTGTCCCGGATGAGGCGGGCGGCACCGGCGATTTGGACAGAGGCCGGCAGGAGGGGGTATCCCGGAAAATGTCCGGAAAATCCGATGAACCGGCTGTCAAAACAAAACCGCGCCGATACAAATACGCCGGGTTCCACACGAAGGATCTCCCGGCAGGCGGCGATGGCTTCTTCAAGCGGATGCATGATCCGTTCCCCCGATACCCATTCGATAAAAGGAAGGAACCACCCAGAGCGCCGCGGGGAGGGCGGCCCCGATGCCCAGAATCACGGTGATGCCGATGGAGGACAGGGCCGGATGATCTGCCGCGGCCAGGGCGGCGAATCCGGAGAGGGTGGTCAGGCCGGAGACAAAGACCGCCCGTTGTGTTTGGTGCCGGTATTCCCCGGCGAGCCGGCAGACCATGAAAATCCCGTAGTCGATGCTCAGCCCGATGACCAGGATGGATGCCGCAATGTTGGAAAGGTTGAACGGCAGGCCCAGCGCCGCCATGCCTCCCAACATGACCACCACCCCCGAGACCGCAGGGATCACGGCCGGGATCAACAGGGTGATCCGCCGGAACAACAGGGCCGTCAGGAAGAGGCACACTCCGGCGGCCCGGATCAGAAAGTTCATGAAATCGGATGTTACGGCCTCGCTGACGGTTTCTCGAAACCGGCTCTGGGAGACAAAGCGCACTCCCGGCAACTTGTCTTTTAAGTTCTTAAAGGCGGTTGCGGCCGCCGGCGTGTCCGGGACCAGGGTGGCCACGGAAAAGCCGGTTTCGGTCCGGCTTAAAAAGGGCTCCAGCATCGGCGCCAACCCGTTTTTCGAAAAGCTTTCCAGGGTAATGGGGGGGGCTTTCCGGCGCAGCCGATCCAAGAAGGGTTGAAATGCCCCGGGCGAAAACCCGATCCGGGCCGCCTCCCTGTTCAAGGTTGCCAGGTGCCGGGCGCCCCTTCCATGGCGCCAGTAGGCTTCCCAGGCTTTTCGATGCATCTCTTGCCGCTGCACAGGAGGGAATACGGGGGCGATGCTCACCGGGTGTTGGGGCACCGTTTCCGTTTCCAGCAAAGAAAAGAGGCGATGATTTTGCGCCAGCGCCGTTTCCAGGGTGGGTGCCCGGCAAAGAATCATGGCCGTGCGGCGAAAGTCCCCCCAGGTCCTTTGCGTTTTTTCTTCGGCTGTCAAAACGGAATCCGGAACGCGGTTGAGCGCACCCAGATCCCCGTCAAACTGAAGGTCTCGGATTGCAAAAACGCCCGAAACCATGGCAGCGGCCCAAAGGAAAACCCCCCACCGAGCTTTGGCGCGGCGAGGTGCGTACCACCACGGGCCGGCCTTTGATTTTTGTCCGGAAGACGGGAGGAGATGCGGGAGCACCCACAGGGAAACGGCCACGGCCCAGACAAGACCTGCCATGGAAAAGACGGCCGTCTGGCGTTGCCCCGGGAGGATCGAAAACCACAGGACCGCAAAGGCCGAAAGCGTCGTCAATGCGGAAAAAAGAAGGGGCCTGGCGATTTCGTCGAGAACGGCGCCGGGGCTCTGATTTTCCGAGGACAAAGCGAAATAGACATGGATCGCGAAATCCACGGAGATTCCCAGGAGGACGGCACCGAAGCCGAGGGTGACGGCGGAGACCTCCGGGAAAACCAGGTATACGGCGCATGCCGCCGCTCCCAGGGAGGATACCGGGACCAGAAATACGAATCCGGCCCGCCAATGGCGCAAAAAAACGAGGAAAATGACAAGGAGGCATACCGTGGAAAGTCCGATGACCCGCCACACGTCCTTTTGGATGACGTCGGCGTTGGCGACGGTATACCGATGTGCGCTGATATAACGGGCCCGGATATCCGGGGGGACATGCCGGGCGATTCGTTCTTCCAGGGTCTGGCACAGACGCTTTCCTTCTTGATAATCGGTGGCCTCGACAGGCGTGTCGGCCAGGATGAGGGTGCTCTGCCCGTCCGCACTCAGGAATTGGTTTCGGACGATCCGGGTGCCGGGAAAGGGATTCATGGATTGAAATTTTTCCAGCCCGAAAGCGGCCAGATTCAGGGGATCCTCTCTGAGAAGCGCCTTTTCCGCGATTCCCGTGGGAAAGAGGAGTCTTTGGAAAAGGGCTTCGAGGCGCAAACGGATGGATGACGGGGTGAGGGCCGCATCGATCCGCTGGAGATCCGATTCCGTGATAAGATTGGGTAGCGATTCAAGGACCCAGGTGAAAAAAGCGCCGTCCGCCAGGCCCCCGGGGCCCGAGACCACGCGGGTGAAATAGGGGGGTCCCAGGCTCCGGGACAATTCCCGGCCGGCATCCAAAAGACGTTCCGTTTCCGTCCCGGGACCGGCGCTGAGGGTGATGGCGATCTTTCGGGAAAAAGGCATGTGCTCCAAAAGGGAAAGGAGCCGGGTTGCTTCGGATCGGTTATCCGGAAGCAAAGAAGCGATATTTTCGGTCACCTGGATCTTGTGGGACAACATGATAAAGAGGAAAACGATAAAAAGCGTCCCGGCGTAAAGGATTTTTCGCCGCGGCGAAAAGAAAATATAACTTCTTGAAAAAATGGTAAAAAAAGGTTTCATGGAAAAAGTTTGGAATCCACGGGGGGGTTGATCCGGACTTGTGTGAAACGGATCCGGGAGGTGTCTCCGTTTTTTTCATGGATATGGACGCTCCGGACATACCGTAAATCTTGGGAGAACCGGATGAGGATCCGATCCAGGACCGCTTTTTCCGCCGGTATGCGCGGCGTCAGCAGGACGGATACGGCATCTTCCGAGGATACGGAAACACGATAGCGGTTCTGAATTTTTTCCACATCCCCCTGGATCCAGGAAAAGATCTGATCCACAAACCCTTGAAGGGCCGGTGCGGCATTCAGATCGAAGGGGATCCTTTGGTTCGGATTCTTTTGCCATCGAATGCCCCGGTCCTTGGAAAGGGCAAACCCCTGGGCTTCCGGGGAAAAATATTCCCATCGGAGCCGATCCGGCTTGACGTAGTAAAAACGCCCCTTAAGGAGGACAGGGGCCTTGAGCATCACCAAGCGTTTTTCCTCGATGAAATCCCCGGCCAGGGAATGGATGTCTTCCATGGACTGCCGGATTTGTTCCAGCGCTTCTTCTTCGGGCCCATCGGATGGCGAAACGGTTGCGACTCCCGTTGAAAACAGGCAGCAAAGGATAAAAAACACGGCGGGAATGCGTTTCATTGAAACGGCGCTTCCTGTGCTTCGCCGGGGATCCATACCTTGACGCTCCCCGCGGCCACACACCTGCCATCCAGCGTCACCTCCCCTTCCGCCATATAAAACCCCCCCAGGGCTCCGGTGGGCCGGACCCGAATCAGAAAGGTCCGGGTCCCGTAAACGAATTCGAATATCCGGATCCTGCGGATTCCCACCAGGAAGCCTTTTCGGACGGGGAGTCCCGCCGAAAGATCCTGGTATCCCTTCATGGCGGCGTAGGCCTGGGCGATCAGTTCGGCCATGACAAAAAGGGGGAGGACCGCGGTATCGGAAAAAAGGGGGTTTTCGGAAAGACGGTGGGACGCCGCCTCTCCTTTTTCCCCGTCGAACCGCAAAAGATGTTCCACCCAGCGCATGGGGGGTGCATGCGGAATCAGGATTTCTGTGGACACGGGAAGGCGTAGGGATGTTTTCATCTCTCCATTCGTATCTCCTCGAGGCGCCGTCCAATGGCTTCCCGCACGACTTTTTTCAGTTGGATGTGGGCGGTGGGTCCTGAAAAACGCCTCGGCTCCACCGGAGGAAGGGCTTCCAGCCGGATTCGGGCGGGATGCAGCCTCCGGCGACCCGGGGGCAGAAGGACATCCGTCCCGGAAATCACCAGGGGAATGACGGGGCGTCCCGTTTCCACGGCCAGGAGAAAGGCGCCCGAGTAGAATCGACCCAACGCCCCGTTCCGGCTCCGGTGGCCTTCCGGAAAAAACAAAACGTTTCCGCCCCGCTCGAGGATCTTTTTGGCCTGCAAAGAGGCGTCATCCCATCCCGATGTTTCCACGTCCAAATAATTGGCCATGCGCATGAACGGCGCGTACCAATACATGCGAAAGGGCCAACTCCGGATGGCAAGGGCCAGATTGTAAAAAGGCAGAAGCGCCATGCAGTAGGTGTCGAAAAAGCTTAAATGGTTCACCACCAGGATTACCGGCTGCATCGATGCGGCTTTTTCAAGGCCCTTCCGCGAGAACCGGACAAAGGGAAAAACCAGGGCGATCCATCCCCTTCCGTAGATCCAGATGAAAAAACGAACGATCCGTTCGGTGGACCACCGGGTGCCGAACTTGAAGAGCAAAAAGGCCGCGGGGAATACAGCCATGCCGCCCAGTGTCCACAAGCTGAGCAGAGGATAGACCGTCAGGGTCATCAGAAAACAGGCCCACATGGATCCGGGGACCGTTTTCGGCGGATGATCCTTTTTTTCAGGGTTTTTGCGGAAAGCCATTTAGGAACTTTGAAGTCTCTGGTGTCGCTTGCGGATGACAAAGGCGTGAATATCTCCCAGGGTCCGGATGCTGCGGATTTCTTCTTCTTCCCGGATTTTAAATCCAAAGGTTTGCTCCAGGACAATCACCATGTCCACCAGGTCCAGGCTGTCGAGTTCCAGGTCGTCGAAAAGATGCGCCTCAGGCACCATGGACGCCTCGTCCAGCTCGAATTCCCCGGCCAACGCCGTGTTTATTTTTTCGATGATTTCCTTATCCGTCACGGTTGAATCTCCGCAGCAGCACCGAAGAGTTGACGCCCCCAAGGGCAAAATTGTTTTTTAAAATCCACTGCAAGGATTTTTCTTCAACGCGGCGGACATGCCGGATTCCTCCGCAGGCCGGATCCACGTGATCGAGGTTCAACGTGGGGACCATCCGATTTTGCTGCATCATGAAGATGCACGCCATCAGTTCCAGGGTCCCGCTGGCCGCCATGGTGTGACCCAGGTGCCCCTTGAGGCTGCTCACGGCCGTGGCGCCGCCAAAGAGTTTGCGGATGGCCGCGCACTCGGCGGCATCCCCTTCCGTGGTGGCCGTGGCATGGGCGTTAATATAATCAATCGCTTTCGGTTTCAAGCCCGCATTTTCGAGACAGGCCCGCATGCAAGAGACAATGGAGGCGGCATCCGGGTGGGCGATGTGGGATGGGTCCGAGAGGGTGGCGAACCCTGCAATTTCCGCTAAAATCGGTGCGCCCCGCTCCAGTGCCGACTCCAGAGATTCCAAAAGGAGAATCCCGCAGCCTTCGGCGCACACCACGCCGTCCCGGTCCCGATCAAAGGGACGGGGGGTTCGGTGGGGATGTTCGTTGTAACGGGTGGACGCCGCGTTCATGATATCAAAGGTGGCGGTGAAAAGGGGGTGAAATTCATCGGTTCCGCCGCAGAGCATGAAGCGTTGTTTTCCCGAAGCGATTGTTTCGAAACCGATTCCCACCGTTTGGCATCCGGTGGAACAAGCGGCCGCCGGCGCCAGGGTGCGCCCCCGGATGCCCAGGATCTGCGTCACGTTGGAGGCCGGAGAATGGTTCATGATCTTGAAAAACAGGGTGGAGCGCATCCGTTCCAGGCAGAAATCGGAGAAATATTCCCTGAAAAATTCTTCCAGGGTTCCGACACTCCCCACTGTGGAGCCGATGGCGATCCCGAAATCTTCGCGGGTCCGCAGGTTCTCCGGGAGGTTTCCCTGGATGAGGGCTTCCCGGGCCCCTACGGCGGCAAAAAGGGATCCGGCCGACATGGATCGGCGATATTTCCGCGGCACCTCCTTGGGATCCACATCCATGACACGACCCGCCACATGGCTCCGGAGTCCCTGGACGGCGGCGGTCTCGGGTTGAAACCGGATCCCGCTTCTTCCTTGGGACAAACCCCGAAAAAGTGCATCCGCGCCCCGGCCCAACGGTGAAACGGCGCCCATTCCGGTGACAACGACGCGATTTACCGGCATGCGTTCAATTCCTTCCGGAGGCGGTCATGCCCCAGGATGTTCCCGCAGGCCAGAAAAGCCGATATGACGGCCCCGAGAACGCCCGGTGCCACCACGGCTTGCCCCGCAAGATAAAGCCCGTCGATGCGGGTGAGGGACACGGGATTGTATTGGCCCACCCGATGTTTCGCGCCGTAAAGGCTCCCGGCGGGGCTGTGGGAAAAATCCCGCAGTGTCAGTGGGGTTGCGCCTTCCACGATTTCAATGTCCTCCGATATATCCGGGCAGCTTTCCCGAACCCGATCTTTGAGCATCTCCATCACACGGGCTTTAAAGATGCGGTATCCTCCGGGGCGTTTCCCCGGGCAGGAATGCAACCATGCCCCGGCCTGACCCAGCGTGGCGGGGCAGATGGCGATAAATCCCGGTTCGGTGGACGCGCTGTTTTTCGGTACGGCCGATGAAATGAAGAGGGGGCGCCGATGCAAAGGCCCTTTTTCCCGGAAGCCGTTTTCTGCGGACGAAAAAAAAGAGAAAATGTTTTTTCCGTTCAGCCGCTGATGTAAAGACCGGCTTTTTCCATAAAGAATAAAAGCCGAAGAGGTTTCGTCCAGGCCTTCCAGGCGGCGGACATAAGAGGGTCTGAAACGTTCGGAGGGTAACAGCTCAAGCATTCGTCGGGGGTGGATGGAAACGATACAGGCCCTGCAGGAGATGTGTTCTCCGTTTGCCAGGCGGACACTCTCGGGCTTTCCCTGAAAGGAAAGATCGATTCCGGAAACGCGCCTCCCGCAGAATACGGTGACGCCGTGGTCGAAAAGGGTCTTTTCATATGCGTGAACGAGGCTGGCGCCGCCCCCCCGGAGCCCGTGAACGGATTCGTAGTAGGATCCGACCACCGCCGCGTGCTGGGTAAACGTAACATCGCCGGGCGCGGCACCGTGCAGATAACAGTGGGCCGAAAGGATGTGTTTGAGAGCCGCATCGGGGCTCAAGCGGTCCAGGACGTCGTTCAGGCTCGGGCCGTGGACGCTGTGCAATTCCTGGAGAGGAGAAAATTCCTTTTCCAAATTGAGATAGGGCCTGGATTGAAAGCTTTCCCTGACCGCGCCGAGATAGGCGTCAACGGCGGCGCGTTCTTTGGGAAAGGCCTTCAAAAGCCGATCGCGGATGCGGTCATAGCCGTATGGAAAAAGGAAATCCCTATCGGGTGCAAAAAAGCGGATCAGATCGAAGCCCTCCGGATCAAAGGGTACCGGTTCGATATGTTCCATGATCCCGAGATACCGAAAGAAAATATCCAGCACCCCGCCTTTGTGGAGGCCGCCGGTGTAGTGGAATCCCGTATCGTAATAGATCCCTTTCCGTTCAAAACCCCGCAACAGGGGCCCGACGGTGTGGGCCGCTTCGATGAGGGCCACCGAGTATCCATGCTTGGCCAGTATGACGGCGGCGCTCATGCCCGATGCGCCGGCGCCGATGACGGCATAGTCGAATTTCATCGCGCAAACCCCAAAATCAGGCAGGAATTGGTCCCCCCGAACCCGGCGGAGTTGCACATGACGGTTTCGGGCCCTTTGTGTTGCGTTTCCGTGACGATGTTCAATTTCTTCGTGTGTTCGTCCGGGGCCGTGAAATTCATGTTCGCCGCGATGAAATTGTCTCGGGCCATCAGCGTGGAGTATACGACCTGGGAGGCGCCCGACATCCACAGTTCATGGCCGGTCATGGACTTGGTGGACGAAACGGGCGGGCAGCGATCCGAAAAGACCGCATAAATGTTTTCCGCTTCGGCGGCGTCCCCTTCCTGGGTGGACGTGGCGTGGGCGCAGATGTAGCCGATATCCGAAGGCGTCATGCGGGCGCGTTTCAAGGCCTGTTGCATGGCCCGTTTCAGGCCGTCCCGGCTGGGCACGTAGAGAAACGCGCCGTCTGAAGAAAAAGCATAGGAAAGGATTTCCCCCAGAATCGGCGCATTCCGGCCTTGGGCCCTGTCCATCCGTTCCAGCACCAGGGCGGCGGCGCCACCGCCGGGAACCAATCCGTCCCGGTCCCGGTCAAATGGCCGGGATGCGGTTTCCGGATCCTGGATCCGCGTGGAAAAGGCCCCCAATCCGTCAAAGCTGCACACCGTTTCCCAATTGATTTCCTGGGCACCCCCGCAAATGACCCGCTCCTGTCTTCCCGAAGCGATGAGATCGGCGGCCTGTCCCACGGCATGCCCGCCGCTGGAACAGGCGGCGCTGACGGTCCAGCACGCGCCCCGGGTTTTCAGGATGGTGTTCAGGTTCATGGTGACATTGGAGGTCATGGAACGAAAGATCCAACCGCTTCCGATGGATTTGGTTTCCCGATGTTTTTTCAGCAGGTCCACCTGCTGGACAGCCGCCCCGCAACTGGAATCGCAGCCGAATATCAGGCCGGTTTCTTCGTTTTGGATTGCCCCGGGATAAAGACCCGCCATCCGGAGGGCTTCCAGCACGCCTCCGTACGCCCACACGGAAAAATCGGGCATGGTTTTTCGATATTTCCGGTGAAGGGGAGACGTTAACTCAAAATTCGCAATGGTTCCGGTGAGGGGACTTCGAAATCCCAGTTGTATACGCCGGGGATCCACGACAACCCCTGATTTTCCTTCCCGGAGCGCCGTGGAAACGGAGCGGATGTCATTGCCCAGGCAGGAAACGATCCCGATACCGGTGATGGCGACGCGATGCATGGGTCCCTTACTACCGGGCCGTGCAAGCCCGATGGGTTATATATAGATGCCCCCGTTCACGCCGATCACCTGGCCTGTGATATAAGCGGCCTTTTCCGAACACAGAAAAGAAACCACGGCGGCGACTTCTTGGGGGGTCCCGAACCGTCCCAAGGGAATCGTGGGGAGAATCTTGTCCCCCGGAAGTTTTTCGGTCATTTCCGTCTGAATGAATCCGGGAGACACCGCATTGACCAGTACATTCCGCTTGCCCACTTCCTTGGCCAGGGCCTTGGTGGCGCCGATGAGCCCGGCTTTGGCGGCGCTGTAATTGACCTGTCCGGGCATGCCGCTTTCGCCTGAGGTGGAAACGATGTTGATGATCCGTCCTTCCCGTTTCCGGAGCATGGCGTGGAGCACCGGCTTGGTGACGTGGAAAAAGCCGTTTAGGGAAACGGACAGTACGGTTTTCCATTCCGATCGGGTCATCCAGACCATGAGGGCGTCCCGGCTGAAGCCGGCATTGTTGACCAGAGCATAGGGGGTTTGGGTCTCCAGGAGCGTTCCCAGCAGTGCTTCGATCTTTTCCGGATCGGTCACGTCGAAGGGAACAAGGCGGCAGGCGCTTCCAATCGTTTCCACCGCATGGGCGACCCCAGCGGCGGCATCGTGGTTGTTGCGGTAATTCAGCCAGATGTCGAATCCGTCCCGGGCGAGCGCGCAGGAAACGGCGGCACCGATACCCCGGCTTCCTCCGGTGATCAAGGCGATTTTACGGGAAGCGCACGATTGCATGACCGATGCCTTTGATCGAATGGGCAAGGGAAAGGTGATTGAATGAAAGAATCCTTACCGAACGGCGGTCACTTTGTTGTCGGGGCCGAATGTCACCGCAACGCTTCGGAAGCGATTGGTCCAGTAGACCCATCGGTTTTCCGTGAGCGAGGGCGTCTGGTGGGCGGCGGGATATCCCAATGCGATCCGGACGCCGTCTTTCGTCATCCCGGGATACGCCTTTCCCTCCTGAATTCCCCTTTGATCAATCTTGGAAAAGAGGGTCAGGTCCACCTTGTCCGGGGAAGCGATCAACTTCCAGTATGCTTCCGGTTCCATGGCCATGCGTTTTTTGTCGAATTCGAAGAGAATCTTTTTCCCCGATTCCGGTAACACGATGGTGAAAACGGACCGCCGGATATGCCCGCCTCTTTCAAAGATCACCGGAGTGTTGACGGGAATGATGATATGTCCGGCCCCCGGATCGGTCCAGTTGGCATAACTGGCCTTGATGTCGCGCCTTCCCTGCTGGGCGTGAATGTTGTTTTTCAGATATAACGGGCTTTCCGCCCCGAAAGCCGTTCCGGTTGTCATGAAAAAGAGAATCATGACCCCGACGGCCCGGGGGATCCGTCTCAGCGCTTTTTCCATTCGGAGAAACTCCTTTACGCTTGTTTTCATTTGTCGTAACGGGTACATTAATAACCTTTGGAATACTTTGTCAAAAGTCAAGACAAGTGTCAAGAATGAACTGCAATCAGGGGAAAGGGACTCCGTCATTCGGGATGTGGAGAGGATGAAAAAGGAGGGATGATGAAAGAAGACGTTTTGAAGGTGGTGAAAGACAAGGATCCCAATGAACGGGAATTCCATCAGGCGGTGGGGGAGGTGGTGGAATCCATCATGCCGGTGTTGGATCGATTCCCTGAATACCGGAAGGCCAAGATCCTGGAGCGGCTGGTGGAGCCGGACCGCGTGATCCTGTTCCGGGTCCCCTGGATGGATGATCGGGGAGAGGTTTATGTGAATCGCGGATTCCGGGTGGAGATGAACAACGCCATCGGACCTTACAAAGGGGGGCTCCGGTTTCATCCTTCCGTGAACCTGGGGATCCTCAAATTCCTTGCCTTCGAACAGGTCTTCAAGAACGCCCTGACCACCCTTCCCATGGGCGGCGGGAAAGGGGGCTCCGACTTCGATCCCAAGGGGAAATCCGACACCGAGGTGATGCGTTTCTGCCAGAGCTTCATGTGCGAGCTTTTCCGGCACATCGGGCCCAACACGGATGTTCCGGCCGGGGACATCGGCGTGGGGGCACGGGAAATCGGGTATCTGTTCGGGATGTACAAAAAATTGACCAATGAATTCACGGGGGTTTTGACCGGGAAGAATCTCAACTGGGGCGGGAGCCTCATCCGGCCCGAGGCCACCGGTTACGGGAGCGTCTATTTCGCCTCGGAAATGCTGGCAACGCAAAACAAAACCCTGGAGGGCAAAATCTGTTTGGTCTCCGGATCCGGGAACGTGGCCCAGTTCACGGTCGAAAAACTGCTGGATTTCGATGCCCTCCCCGTCACCCTCTCCGATTCTTCCGGGTATATTTTCGATGAAGAGGGGATCGACCGGGAAAAGCTTTCCTTTGTGAAACGCCTGAAAAACGTCAAGCGCGGCCGGATCAAGGAATATGCCGATGCGTATCCCAAGGCCGTTTACACCCCCGTGGACCCCGCCCTCGACGATAATCCCCTTTGGAACCACAAGGCCCACTGCGCATTCCCCAGCGCCACGCAGAATGAAATCAACGAAAAAGACGCCCGGAACCTGGTGCAAAACGGCGTGGAGGTGGTGTGCGAAGGGGCCAACATGCCCACCGTCCCCCAGGGCGTGGATCTTTTCCTGGACAGCCATATCCTGTACGGCCCGGGGAAAGCGGCCAATGCCGGCGGGGTTTCGGTTTCCGGGCTGGAAATGACCCAGAACAGCATGCGGATTTCCTGGACCCGCGAGGAGGTGGACCAGCGCCTGCAGATGATCATGCGCAGTATCCACCGCACGTGCCTGGACGCCGCCGCGGCCTACGGCACGCCCGGAAATTATGTCCGGGGGGCGAACATCGCCGGTTTCGTGAAAGTGGTGGAGGCCATGATGGACCAGGGGTTGGTGTAAGGACCGGCGGCGTCGTGGGGGCGGATTTTGGGACGCGCACTTCCCTTAACGCGGATGTGGCCGACCCGCTGAATTACGACCTGGTCCTCAACATGGAGCACCTTTCCGTGGAAGAAGCCATGGAAGCGGTGACGGCGCTTCTGGTGAAAAAAGGGTGCAGGCCCGTTACCTAGCGGATCACGCACCGAAAGAGTTTGAAAGGGTCTGCTACTCTTGGTCCGGGTGACGGATCCGCAGGACTTTGGCCCCCCGGGCTTTTCTTTTTTTCAGTTCCATCAGCGCCTCATTGGCCTTTTCCAGGGGGAACTCCCGGATGTGCGGCTTGATGGGGATTTCCGCGGCTGCACGCAGGAAATCGCTCACGTCTTTTCGGGCCACATTGGCCACACTCTTGATCTCTTTTTCCAGCCACAGGTGTTCGGGATAATCGAGGCGGAGGAGTTCTTTTTTATCGGCGTCTTCCTTGCGGATGGCATTGATGATCAGCCGGCCGCCCGGCTTGAGGTGTTTCAGCGCTTCCACCACCGGTTTCCAGGCCGGCGTGGTGTCGATGACGGCGTCCAGCTTTTCCGGCGGTGTTTCGGTGGTATCCCCCGCCCAGACCGCCCCGAGTGTCAGCGCGAATTCCCGCTCGGCCGCGCTTCGGGCGAAGACGTAGATCCGTGTGCCGGGATACCCGTGCCGCACCGTTTGAATCACGAGGTGGGCGGACGCTCCGAAACCGGTCAATCCCAGCCGTTGACCGTTTCGGATCCCGGAAAGGCGCAGGGACCGCATGCCGATGGCCCCGGCGCACAACATGGGCGCGGCCTCGGCGTCCGAGAAAACAGGAGGGATTTGAAATACAAAGTCTTCTTTGGCGGTCATGGACTCGGCATAGCCGCCGGGCGCGTCCCTTCCCGTGGCTTGAAAATCCGGGCACAGGTTTTCCTCCCCGTTGATGCAGTGGCCGCAGGCGCCGCAGGCGGAAAAAATCCAGGCCACCCCCACCCGGTCCCCGATGCGGAACCGATGTGCCCCGGGACCCCTTTCCGCCACCCTGCCCACCACCTGGTGCCCCGGAATCATGGGAAAAACACTCGGCGGTGTCCGGCCCTCGATCTCGTCCAGTTCCGTGTGGCAGACGCCGCACACGGTGACGTTGATCCGGATTTCGTTTTCGCCCGGCACCGGAACCAGGCGTTCCACAAGATCCAGGGGTGCGGTATTTTGGGCCATATCGGTGACTTGTCGTAGAATCAGGGCTTTCATGGAATCTCTTGCATCCCCGGTTTCAAGAAGCCGCGTCGGGGATCGAAAAGCGCCAGCAGCAGAACCATTCATCGGGGTGGGGATCCGGGGGACACCCGATGCACTCCACGTGAATGCGCGGATCCATGGCCTTGGCGAAATAGGTATATTCCACCATGCCGCCGGACTTGCAGGGGTAATCGTCCAGCCCTTTGCGCTTTCGGGCGGATTGCACCCGGCAGTCGTTCATTTGGAAAAGAAAGGCATCGGGACCCTCATCGATGACGGAATACCGGTTGATCAAGGCGTAGATGCGATAGGTCAATGCGGTTTTGAGTCCTTCCAGCCCCGCATTTTCCGGAATGGATGCAAAGCGCTTGATGGACCAGGCTTCGAAGGGGGAGAAATGCCCCCAGCAGGCGTCGTTGCACCGCTTGGCATCCACCATGCCGCTGGAAAACTCCACGGCCTGGAACCATACCCCGTCATTGGCCAGCCAGTTGGCGGCGACCCCTTCCAGGAGGGCCTTTTGCGCCTCCAAGGGCATGTTCAGAAGGGCTTCGGGGAGGTTGTTTTCAAGGTTGAAATGAAGGAGTTTGGAAAGACGGCGCATCTGGATCGGATAGCCCCGATCCCAGGCCGCCCCCAGCATCTCCAAGGCCTTGTCCGGCCCCATCTGGTGCCGGATTTCCGTGAACCACAGGGCGTAATGGATGAGGATCCGGTGAAAGATGTCCAGAATGAACCGGGCTCTGTCCTCCCGGTCCAGGGCCTCGAATACCAGGGGAGCATCGGCCATGAAGCGTCTCCTTTTGTTTCGGGTGAAAAGGTGTATAAAGGGATATAAAAACCGGCGTCCCTTGTCAATGGACACCCGCCATGGACGGGGAAAAGATAGCGGGGTTCCGGCTTTTTGTGCGTTCAAGAGGCCCTTGACAACAATTAAAAGTATGTCAATATACATTTATACGTCAATCGGATCGGGGAAAGGAATCACCTGCGATGGGGATGACCATCACTGAAAAAATATTGGCCGCCCATGCCGGAAAAGAGGCGGTCCGTCCCGGGGATCTCATCGACGCCCGGGTGGATACGGCCCTGGGAAACGACATTACCGCGCCCATTGCCATCGAACAGTTCCGCAAAACCGGGCGGGAGAATGTTTTTGATAAAAACCGGGTGGTCCTGGTGGCGGATCATTTCGCCCCCAACAAGGACATCAAGTCCGCCCAGCAGTGTGCGTTCATGCGCGGGTTCGCCCGGGAACAGGATTTGACGCATTATTTCGAGGGCGGGAATGCCGGCATCGAACACGCGTTGCTTCCGGAACAGGGGATCGTCCTGCCGGGGGATCTCGTCATCGGCGCGGACAGCCACACCTGCACCTATGGTGCCTTGGGCGCGTTCGCCACAGGCGTCGGGAGCACGGACCTTGCCGCTGTCATGGCCACCGGCCGGCTGTGGTTCAGGGTTCCGGAAACGGTGAAATTCGTCTATTCCGGAAGCCGCCGGCCCTGGGTGGACGGCAAGGATCTGATCCTGTATACCATCGGCAGGATCGGCGTGGACGGCGCCCTCTATCAGGCCATGGAATTCACCGGGGAAACCGTCGACACCCTGTCCATGGACGAACGGTTCACCATGGCCAACATGGCCATCGAGGCGGGGGCGAAAAACGGCATTTTCATTCCCGACGGCGTTGTTGAAGCGTATGTGCATCAACGGGCCAAGCGGTCCTACCGTTTTTATGAAAGCGATCCGGACGCATCGTACAAAGACATCGTGGAGATCGACGTGTCGGGCATCGAGCCCCAGGTGGCCTTCCCGCACCTTCCCGAAAATGTTCGGGGGATCCGCGCGGTGGGAGAGGTCCCCATCGATCAGGCGGTGATCGGTTCCTGCACCAACGGCAGGCTTTCCGATTTAATGACGGCGGCGAAAGTCTTAAAGGGACAAAAGGCGGCCCCGGGTGTGCGCCTTATCATCATCCCGGCCACCCCCGCTATTTATAAACAGGCCCTGGCAGAGGGTCTTTTCGATGTTTTTCTCGATGCCGGGGCGGTCATCAGTCCCCCCACCTGCGGCCCCTGCCTGGGTGGATACATGGGGATTTTGGCCGAGGGGGAACGGGCGGTGGCCACCACCAACCGAAATTTCGTGGGACGCATGGGGCACAGGAAAAGCGAAGTCTATCTTTCCAACCCGGCCGTGGCCGCGGCCTCCGCGGTACTCGGGCGGCTCGCCGGTCCGGACGATCTTGGCGTTCAATATTAGGAGGATAGTCGATGCGGTTTCAGGGCAGAGCATGGAAGTTCGGCGCCAACGTGGACACGGACGCCATCATCCCCGCACGGTATCTCAATGAGTCGGATCCGGAGGCACTGGCGGCCCATTGCATGGAAGATGAAGACTCCCGATTCGTCTTTGACGCCGGGCCCGGAGACATCATCGTGGCGGGAACCAATTTCGGATGCGGTTCCTCCCGGGAACACGCCCCCATCGCCATCAAGGCCCGGGGCATCCCCTGCGTCATCGCCGCAAGTTTTGCCCGGATTTTCTACCGCAACGCCTTCAACATGGGCCTGCCCATCCTGGAAAGCAGCGACGCCGTCGCGGGCGTATCCGAAGGAGACACGGTGGAAGCGGATCTGTCATCGGGCAGAATCACGAACCTGACCACGGGCGCAGTTTTCTCCTCCAAACCGATTCCGCCCTTTATGCAGCGCATCATTCAAGACGGCGGCCTCATGGGGCATATCGCCAAGGCCAAGGAAAAGGAATGACCCCCGGCGCATCCGATTTTCTTCCAAACACCAAGAAGACGGGCCGGGATGGAAGCGGAGCCGCGGCGCCGTGAAATTACCGGGTTCCGTCAAGATCCGGGAAGTCGGCCCCAGGGACGGCTTCCAGTCCCTGAAACGCCGTATCCCCTTGGCGGAAAAGGTTGAAATCATCGAAGCCCTCATGGGCGCCGGTGTCCAGGAAGTGGAGGCCACCTCCTTTGCCAGCGTCAAGGCCTTGCCCCAATTTCAGGATGCCGACCAGGTGCTGACCCGGGTGTCCGGAAAAAACACCCTCCTTTCGGCCATGGTCTTCAATGAAAAGGGGGCCCGGCGGGCCCTTTCGGCGGGGGCCCGGCGGCTGATCACGGTGGTTTCCGCCACGGACGCCCACAGCCGCGCCAACATGAAGTGCGGCATCGATGCCGCGTTGAAAAACCTCGATGTCATCTTCCGGGCGGCACGGCAATATCATGTACCGGTCACCGGCGCCGTGGCCGTGTCTTTTGGATGCCCGTTTCAGGGAGACGTCCCGGAAAAAGATGTGTTTAAGATCACCGACGCGTTGGTCAAAAAAGGCGCCGATGCCGTGATCCTCGCCGATACGGTGGGTATGGCAACTCCCGTCCATGTGGAAAAACGGGTGAAGCAATTCCAGGAACGGGTTTTTAAAACCGAGTTGATCCTGCACTTTCACAACAACCGGGGGACCGCCATGGCCAATCTCCTCGCCGCGCTCCTGTCGGGTGTCACCGTCTTTGACACGGCCCTGGGCGGCCTCGGGGGGTGCCCCTACGTTCCCCGGGCCGCCGGCAACATCCCCACCGAAGACGCGGTCTTCATGCTGGAAGGGATGGGGATTGAAACCGGCATCGACCTGGAAGCCCTCATCACGGCGGCCCGGCGCCTGGAGTCCATCGTGGGTCATCCCCTTCCGGGCCAGGTCATGAAAAGCGGGGCGGTGAGACGTATCCAAACCCGCTGAGGCCGACTCGGCTCACCATTCCTTGAAGAGGGCGACTGCCCCTGATTTGCCGTCCATGATGCCTCTTTTTATCTTCGCCTTCCGGTAAAAAGGCCTTTTCGAGCAAATCGCTTTGAGTCCGAATCATGTGCTCTAATTTTCTTGTGATTTCATATGAAATAAATTGTTCTTGAATCCCTTTCGAAAGGCAGGTATTAAATAATCTTTTTGTTTTTTATTTTATGATCGGCGGCAACGGCCCCGAAACCGAAGGCGGGGCATGCCGGAAGGGAGATCGGGCGGATGGGCACGTTCAGCGTTTTGATCGTCGATGACGAAATCGATTTCATGGAAACCCTGGTCAAGCGGATGCGCCGCCGGGACGTGGAGGCCTCCGGTGTTTCCAGTGGTGCAAAAGCGTTGGAGCATTTGTCTCAAAACAATGCCGATGTTGTGGTGCTGGACGTCCGTATGCCCGGTATGGACGGAATTGAAACCCTGCGCGCTATCAAGAACAATTTTCCCCTGGTGGAAGTGGTCCTCCTCACCGGCCATGCCTCCCTCGCCGTGGCCCGGGAGGGACTGGAACTGGGCGCTTTCGACTATCTCATGAAGCCCATCAATATCGATGAACTCCTTTATAAGCTTCAGGATGCCAATGAAAAGAAAAAGATACAGGAAAAGAAAATTCAAAGTCTGAAGGAGGTGATGGAAAAGTCGGATGCTGGTGAACGCTGATTGACGGTTCTCGATTCTGTTGAAGAAAGACATCATCAAAAGGAGCAATAATTCATGAACTGCTTAAGACGTTTAGGCCAATTCTTCATGATGGGGGCCCAGGCGCATGCCCGCTGGGAGCTGAACATATCCACCACCATCCTGAACAGCCGGAAACGCCTTCTTGCCCTGGCTCTGCTGACGACGCCGGTTCTTTTGGGAGGAATCGTCTTTGCCGATGAAATCGTGGGTGCGCTCCCCGATCTTTTGGGCGGGAAAAAAGCTTACAGCCCCGCTTTTTACAGCACCGGGATCTTTCTTGTTTCCATCGCCATCGGCATGGGGGCGGGGCTGATCACCGGGTGCATCGGTGCCGGAGGCGGATTCATCATCGCGCCGGCGTTAATGAGTGCGGGAATCAAAGGGATTCTGGCCGTAGGGACGGATCTGTTTCACATCTTTGCCAAGGCCATTATGGGGAGCGTGATTCACCGGAAACTGGGAAACGTTTCGGTGGCGCTGGCCGCGGTCTTTTTAATCGGCGCCATCATCGGTGCGACTCTGGGAGGGATTCTTAACCGGACCTTGTATGAAATCAATCCCATCCTTTCCGACGCCTTCATCACCGTGATTTATTCCCTGATGCTCACTTTTCTTGGAATCTATGCCCTGACCGACTTTTTAAAGTCGCAAGCCGCGTTGAAGAAGACGGCGCCCAAGGGGACAACGGCGCACGGGAAAAAGGAAGAAGGGGCGGAGATGGGGAACCTTCCCAGGAAGCTGCAGGCCGTGAAACTCCCGCCCATGGTGAAATTCGACCAGGAACTGGTACCCGGCGGCCGCAACATCTCGTGGCTGTTTCTAGTGGCCAGCGGCGCCCTGGTGGGATTGGCCGCCGGAATCATGGGCGTCGGCGGAGGGTTTTTAACCTTCCCCATCTTCGTGTACGTCCTGGGCGTGTCATCCATGACCACCGTGGGCACCGACATCTTCCAGATCGTATTTACGGCGGGGTACGCCGCCATCAGCCAGTACGCCATTTACGGGTTCATCTTTTATACCCTTGCCATGGGGATGTTACTCGGGTCGCTTCTGGGGATTCAGATCGGCGCCATGGCCACCAAGGTGGTCCCCGGCATCACCATCCGGGGCTTTTACGCCATGGCGGTCATGGCCGGGGCGGTGAACCGGCTCTTTGCGCTGCCGTCGAAACTGGCGGCCATGGATGTGATACCGCTATCCAAGAGGGCCGGAGACATCCTGAACACCATCGGCATCTGGGCCTTTTTCATCGTTATCGGCGGATTCTCGGTCTGGGTCATCGGTACGTTTCTCACCAACATCCGCAAGCTGAAAGGGGAGGTGCACACATGATCGCAAAAAAAGGGGAATTCACCCTGGGCCTCGGTCTTTTGGCGGCTTTTTTCATTGTCCTGATCATTTTCTTTTCTCCCATATTCGACGGTAAAAACGGGATGGTGTATTTGGATGATCTGTACAATACCATTTCCAAAGGATCGGCGTACTATGTCCCGTATGCAAAAGAAGAATCGGCAAAAATGAAAGGGACCGTCCTGGAGGCGGCTCTTTCGCTGAAAAACGAAGAAATGGCCCAACAGGCGGTATCCCTTTTCACCGAGGCGGGTGCAACGGCACAGGTCTCCGGTACAACGGTTACGGTGAAGGGGGACCTGGCCGAGATCCTAGAAAACTGCCTTTCGGATGCGGACAAGATGTACGCCAACGACGGTCAGTCCATTGCAGCCAAATACGGGACGGACGAAAGGGCGGTTCTGTACCACTGGTGGAACGTCCTTTCCGCCGCAGACAAGGCACTGACCGCTCAGGAGAAATTCAAGGCGGCCAAGGTGGTGGACCTGATAAAGACCAAAGCCGTGGAAACGGCCTATAATTACTACAAAGTTGAGCCAAAGCAGATCGGAGAGAAAATCTGGATTGTTATCTTTTCTCTCGTTTTTTACGTGGTATACACCCTTTGGTATGGATTTGCCATCATGTTCATGTTCGAAGGGTGGGGAATGAAACTGGAACACTGATCCGGCGCCATTGCCGCAAGGGAGATCCCTGAATGGCGGCATCCGAGGCAATGCCGGTGACGGGTGCTCACCGGCAAAAATCCGGGGGAAAAGAGTACGTTTGCTCCGCCGAATTCATTATTTCATTACTTGTATCGGGCGCGGGCCGGATTTCGTACCCGGAAAAAATGCATGGAAATGGACAAAGGGCCGAATGCACCGGGAGCGCGTTCGGCCCTTTGCATTAAATGATGCGTTTGCTGAAAACAATCCGTCATAAATTGAAAAGAAGGTCCCGGTCCCTTACGCCCGAGGACGTCGAGAAACTGCGCCTTGATTTCAAAGAGCGGTATCACAATTTTAAACTGCTGTTGAGCGCCAATAATCGCGCCCTTGAGATGATGGCGGACATGGAAAGGGCTCTTTCCGGCCGGGAGCCCTTCGGCATGGCCTTCATCCGGTCCCGCTGCACCTCGGTGGGGGTGAACGTCTACCGCATGGTACGCAAAATCAACCGGCTGGCGCCGGAGAAGTACACCCTTTTATTCCAACGCTTTGACGAAATCGAAAAAAAGATCGAAGCGCTTCTATCCGAAAAGAAAGCCCTGCCGGACAAGCGGCTGCTGATTTTCATGGAAGACATCGACAAGGATATGGTCGATGTGGTGGGCAGCAAAATGGCCAACCTGGGAGAGATCGGGAAACGCCTGAAGATGAACGTTCCGGACGGCTTTACCCTCACCGCGGCGGCATATCAACGATTCATCGAGGAAAACGACCTTCAGGCAGAGATCGATCGCCGAATCCAATCCACAGATGCGGATGCGGAAGATTTTGAAAGACTGTATAATTTGAGTATCGAAATCCAACAATTGATCCTTCGTTCACCAATCCCCGGGGATGTAGAAAATGCGGTGAAAGAGGCCTGGATGCTTCTGGAAGAAAGGGCGGGGAAAACAATCACCGTTGCACTGCGCAGCAGCGCCGTAGGGGAGGATCTGGCCGAAAGCTCCTTCGCGGGCCAATACCGTTCGGAACTCAACATCAGCAAAGAGGGTTTTTTTGATGCCTACAGGGACGTGATTGCAAGCAAATACAGCCTTCCGGCTGTCACCTACCGGCTGAATCGGGGCTACCGGGACGAAGACATCCCCATGTGCGTGGGGTGCCTGGTGATGGTGGACGCCGTGGCCGGAGGGGTCACCTATTCGCGCAGTCCGGTGAACGTTCGCGACGATACCGTCATTATCAATGCGGCCTGGGGATTGCCCAAATCGGTGGTGGACGGGAGTGATGCCTGCGACGAGTACCGCGTGGCCCGCGGCACCTCCTTACAAGTGGTGGCCGAAGAAATTAAAAGAAAAGAACGCAAGTTTGTCTGTTATCCGGAAGAAGGCGTGTGCCGGACGGACCTTACAGGGGACACCCGGGATCTTCCGGCAATATCCCATGAAACCGTCAAGACCCTGGCTCAAACCGCCATTCGGTTGGAAAGGTACTACGGGACGCCCCAGGATGTGGAATGGGGGGTGGATGCCGCCGGCATTATCTATGTACTTCAGTGTCGCCCCCTGAAGGTGGCTGACGAAATGGAAATATCCCCTGCCCCATCCATGCCCGCCGTTCCGGATGCCGCGGTAGTTGTTCGGGGGGGAGTGACGGCGAGTCCGGGAGCCGCCTCCGGAGAAGTATTCACCGTGGAAAAAGAAGGCGACCTTCTGGCTTTCCCCGAGGGTGCGATCTTGATGGTGAAACAGGCGCTTCCCCGGTGGGCGCCTCTTCTGAGCCGGGCTGCCGCTGTGGTCTCGGAGAAGGGGGGCTTTGCCGGCCATCTTGCCAATGTGGCCCGGGAGTTCCAGGTTCCGGCGCTCTTCGGGATCCCGGAGGCCTCAACGCTGTTGCGCCGGGGGGAATTCGCCACGGTGGACGCCACCGGCCGGGTGCTGTATCGCGGAAAAATCGAAAAATTGTTGGGTCACAAGCAATCCCGGAAAAACCTGATGGAAAACAGCCCGGTCCACAATCTCCTCAAGGCCGTCAGTGCCCACATCGTACCGTTGAACCTTCTGGATCCCGACGCACCGGAATTTCATCCGGAACACTGCAAAACATTTCATGATATCACCCGCTTCATCCATGAAAAATCGGTTCAGGAGATATTCCGCTTCGGCAGGGATCACGATTTCAGCGAACGTTCCAGCAAACAGCTTTATTACAATGTCCCCATGCATTGGTGGATCTTGAACCTGGATGACGGGTTCGACCGGGAGATCAAAGGCAAATATGTCAAGCTGGAAAACATCGTCTCGATCCCCATGCGGGCCCTGTGGCGGGGATTTACCGCCATTCCCTGGGAGGGACCGCCCGCCCCCGATGGGAAAGGCATGATGTCCGTCATGTTTCGGGCCACCGTCGATCCCTCTCTGGCCACCGGGGTGCGGTCCAAATACGCAGAACGGAACTATTTCATGATTTCAAAAAACTTCTGCAGTCTCACCTCGCGCCTGGGATTCCATTTTTCGACTCTGGAGACCCTGGTCGGCGAGCGTGCGTCGGAAAACTACATCAGCTTTCAATTCAAAGGAGGCGCGGCCGATTTTGACCGACGGATTATGCGGGTGCATTTCATCGCCGAAATACTGGAGGATCTCGGATTCCGTGTTGCCATCAAGGAGGATCACCTCAGCGCCAGGATGAAAAACGAGGACATGCCCTTCATTCTCAAGCGATTGGAGGCATTGGGATACCTGACGCTGCATACCCGGCAGCTCGACATGATCATGGCCAATGCGAACCATGTGGAGCACTACCGGTCAAAACTGAAAACGGATATTCATACGATTTTGTCCACCTGCGCCGAGCCGGACGATCTGAAGCTGGACCTTTGCTGGCTGGAGGATCCCGATACCGCCTCTGAACCGGTCTCTGATACTTCTTGACGATACTTCGGACTTGAACCCTTGAGGATCCGGCTGATGCTTTTTTCGGTTTCGTTGATCTGCCTTTACTGCGTGATGCGGCAGACGGCCGGGGAAGACGCGGTGCTTCGGTCCGAAGGTATCGGCCCCATTTACACACTGGCGAAACGAAAAACGCCTTAGAAGGTGATTTTCAGTTTGGGATCCGCTCAAGGGGTTCAATCGGGGCATCAATTGCTGATTCTCGGGAAGGATCGTCGGGTGAAAGGCACGATTGAAGTCCGGGAGGTGGGCCCTGAATCGTCCACCGGGTACCTCCCCCTGGATGCGGATACCGTTCCGGATGACCGGATCGGGAAAAAAAGAACGGTAACTTCATGGAACGGATACACGTTTTAATCGGAAGAGGGACCGCATGAAACAAAAGATTTTCAAAAGGCTTCGATTCCGATTGATCCTCCTGACGGTGCTGGTGGCTTTCATTCCTTTGCTCATTTTAGGAGGGACGCTCTATGTCCAGTTTGCCAAGATGTATCGGCAGAAAGTGGAGGAGCAGATTCGTTACCGGGCGGAAGCACAGGCGGAGATGGTGGATCTTTTTCTGAAGAAGCGGGTTGCCATGCTCGCTACCCTTGTGGATACCCAGTCGTACAAGGCCGTCCTCCAGGAAACATTTTTAGCCGAACTGCTGAAGCGGATGAACCGCCGGGTCGGTGCGTTCCTTGACCTGGGAGTGATCGATACCGACGGGCTTCACCAGGCCTATGTCGGACCGTACGATTTGAAGGGCCGGATATACAGTGAACAAGCCTGGTTCGATGAGGTGATGGCCAAGGGCGTTTATATCAGCGATTTGTTCATGGGGTTCCGCAGGTTGCCGCATTTCGTCATCGCAGTACGCCATTCAGAGAATGCAGACTCCTGGATTCTCAGGGCCACCATCGATCCGGATGCGCTGAGGAACCTTGTCCGCGGTGCCAAAGTGGGGAAGACCTGGGACGCCTTTATCGTGAACCGGGCCGGAATCTATCAGACACGGCCGCGCTTTTACGGGGAAGTACTCTGGGAGTCCGGCATCGACACGAACCGTTTCGGCGGGCAGACGTCCGTCATCGAGCATATCGACCCCCAGGGAAGAAAATTGCTCATGGCCGGAAGCAGGGTCAAGAATACGGATTGGCTCCTGATCATCACCCAGGAAATCGATGAAGAAATGGATTCCCTGCTGGTGACGCGAAACCTCGGGATTCTCATCATTTCGGCCGGCCTGGTTTTGATCGTACTTGTCACCTATGTCATTACCACTTTCACGGTCAGAAAAATTGAAGATGCCCACATCAAGATGGATGAACTCAGTGCTCACCTGTTGCAAACGGATAAGCTGGCGGCGCTGGGAAAAATGGCGGCGGGGATCGCCCATGAAGTCAACAATCCGATTGCCGTTATCGGTGAAAAGGCGAGTTGGATGCGGGACCTGCTCTCCGAAGAAGAATTTCAGAAGAGCGAAAATCTGAGAGAATATCAAAAATCCATCGAAAAAATCGAAGAACACGTGGAGCGGGTACGAAAGATCGTTCACAACGTGCTCGGGTTTGCACGACGGATGGAACCCCATTTGGGCGAGGTCAACATCAACGCGGTTCTCACCCAGACCATGGAACTGTTGCAAAACCACGCCCGGATCAATAACATCGAAGTTCACCGCAATCTGGAATCCGACTTGCCGGTCATCGCCGGTGATCCATCCCAGCTCCAGCAAGTCTTCTTGAATCTCATCGACAACGCCATTGATGCCATTGGAAAGGACGGGAATATTGAACTGATCACCCGGCGGGTCGGAGAATTCATTGAAGTCGATGTCCGGGACGACGGGCCGGGGATTCCAAAATCCCAGTTGAGCAATATTTTCGACCCTTTTTATACGACCAAACCGGGAGGAAAGGGCACCGGCCTGGGTCTTTCCATCAGCCATACTATTCTTGAGAAGATGGGGGGGCAGATCCGTGTTGAAAGCCGGGAAGGGAAAGGAACCACCTTCACGGTACGACTGCCGGTAACCATGCCCGAAAAGCGCTAATCGCCGGAAGGGAGAACATCCGATAAATTTTTTTCGCGTACTGATCGTCGATGACGAAGTGGACTTTCTTGAAACGATCGTCAACCGATTGTGCCGCCGCAAGCTGAAGGCAACGGGTGTGACCAGCGCAGAAGAAGGTTTGGCGTTCTTGAAGCAAAACGCCTGTGACATCGTCGTTCTGGACGTCAAGCTGCCCGGCGGCATGGACGGGATCGAGGCCCTTAAAGAGATCAAAAAGATCCGTTTCGATGTCCAGGTGATCATGCTCACCGGTCATGCGTCTCTCGAGGCGAGCATCGAAGGAATGAAATACGGGGCCTTTGACTATCTCATCAAACCGGTGACGTTTGAAGAACTGCTCATCAAGATGAATGCCGCCTGCGAACATAAAAAGCTGCATTCTTCCAAGGGTTGACGAATTTTGGTTCAGGGATTCGATTCCGGAAAAGGAATCCGGATGCAGAGCTGGGTGCCTTTCCCTTTTGAAGAATGGGCCTGAATCCGACCCCCGTGCTGTTTGATGATGTTATCCGTAATGAAAAGACCGAAGCCCGTCCCTTTGGGGCCTTTTGTGGAGAAAAATAAATTGAACGCCTTTTCCAGGGTGCCGCTGTCCATACCCGGCCCGTCGTCGAGAATATTGAAGAGGAGTTCTCCGTCTTTTTCCTCAACGGTAAATCGGATTTCATGGGAAGGTTTTTCCGGGTCCTCACAACAGGCATCTACGGCATTTTCGAGGACGTTGATCAGGGCCGTGCGGAGAAAATCGGGGTCGATCATCCACGACTTTGGGGCGGCCTTAAAACTGCGGACCAGTTCAATTGGTTTTTCCTTGATCTTGTTTTCGATGATGTCCGCCACTTCATTCGCAAAGGGTTCGATAGCCGTGGACCGGATTTTGAGTTCCCTTTCTTTGGCATAAAAAAGGATATCCAGAACCAGTTTTTTAATGCGCCCGGCGGTCTGCCGGACCGTTTCCACCCCCTCCTTCAACCGCTCCGTACGGTTTTTGGAAATCCCAGAATCAAGAAGGTAAAGACCGGCATCCAGGTTCGTCAACAGACCTTTCATCGCGTGGGAGATGGAGCCGATCATCAGGCCCAAGGAGGATAGTCGATCCCGAAGTTCCGTCTTTTCCAGGACCAAAGCTTCCAACTTTTGGGTGTATTCCAGAAGCTTTCTCTTCATGAGGATTTTTTCTTCCACCCGCTGCAAAGACGCCTTGAGGGCTTCCACGTTAATGGGCTTGGTGATGAAATCGGTGGCCTCGTTTTTCAAGCTTTGGATGGCCAGATCCATATCACCATGACCCGTGATCATGACGACCTCGGTATCCGGATTCTCATTTTTGATGCGCCGAAGCAGCTCGATACCGTCGATGATCCCGGGCATCTTGATATCCGTCAACACGATGGGTGGATGCGTTTGTGTAAAAATCTGGAGGGCCTCGACGCCGTTCTTCGCGGTTAGGACATCGTATCCGGAACTGGAAAGGGCCAGGTTCAGGACGTCCCGGATATCCTCTTCATCGTCGACGAGTAAAATGGTTTGGCTTTTTTCTGTTTGAGCCACCGATAAAGCCCTTTATCCGCCGACACGTGGAAGATACTTGAAACGCGGATCCGATTTTTCGACCTTTGTAACAGGAAACCGCAGGATAAAGCAGGCGCCGTTGCCGTTCACGTTTTTTGCCTCGATTTTGCCGCCGCACTCCGCGACGATCCCGTAACTGATGGACAGGCCGAGACCCGTGCCTTTTCCCACTTCCTTGGTGGTAAAAAAGGGTTCGAAGATCTTTTCCAAAAAGGCCTCAGGGATTCCCATCCCGCTGTCTATGATTTCCAGGACCGCTTGCTCTTTTTCGTACCGCGTGATCAGTTCGATACTCTCTTTTTCCTGCCGGCGACCTGTGCTGTTCCATTTTTCTTCAATGGCGTCCCGCGCATTGACCAATAAATTGATGATCACTTGTTCAAGCCTTCCGGGATCTGCCAGGATGGAAGGCAATTGGGGATCGAGCCGTTGTACGATTTCGATGCCTTTGACCTTCAACTGCTGGCTGAAAATTTCCAACGCGTTTTGGATGACATCGTTGATCCGAATCCTTTCCAACTCCACTTCGGATTTTCTTGCGAACTGTCGCATGTGATTGATGATCCGGGTGGCTCGGTCCACATTGCTGTCCACCTTGGTCAGCATGGTAGAAAGGGTTTTTTCCTCGATGGGTTCTTTCCTCCGGAGCTTGTCGATGAAAAAACTGCTCACGGTCTTGATGACCGATAAGGGCTGGTTGAGTTCATGGGCGATGCCGGTTGCCATTTCTCCGAGAGTGGCCATTTTTCCTGCCTGTATGAGTTGCTGCTCGGTTTCAAGACGCTTGGTGATATCGCTGGTCGTCACCAGCAGCACCTTTTTCTCTAAAATCTCGGAGGGGGAGATGCGAATGTTGACATACAGGACCTTTCCATTTTTATGGATCTGTTTGACACGATCGAGGATGTGGGACGCCGCCAGCTTGAAGGAATAATGTATCCTTTCTTTTTCCGGAAAGAGAATTAAGAAGGGGAGATTCTGCAGTTCATGCGTTTCATAGCCATAAACGGTATTCACGCTTTTATTGCTATCGAGGATTTCGTAATTGTCCGCGTCCAATACAAAAACCGGGTTCGGGATGTTGTTGAAGATGGCGTGGTACTTTTCTTCGGATTTTAAGAGATCGAACTCGAGCTTTTTTCTCTCGGTAATATCCAGGGAAATCTCCATGGCCGCGACGATTTCGCCATTCTCGTTAACGATCGGGGAGGTCCTGACGATCCAGGATCGAACGGTTCCGTCCTTTCCCGGGCCGCTTTCTTCGGTGTGGTGCGATTGTCCATCGGTGAATGTCTCCTCCACCGGGCAGGGATCGCATTTTTGGTTGCGCCCCTTGTACGCACGAAAACAATAGTCCCCGGGAGTGGGGTTGAACATGTCGGAAAATTGACGGTTGTAATTCAGGAGCGTAAAATTCCGATCCTGCACCGTGATCAAACATGGAACCGACTCGAAAAGATTTTGATATTCCCGTTGCTTTGCTTTCAGTTCGGTTTCGTGCTTGAGGATTTCTTTGCACATATGATTAAAGGCGTTGGCAAGTTCACTCATTTCATCGATTTGTTCGATCTCAATGGCTCTGGAATATTCCCCTTTTGCGACTCGCCTGGCGCCGTTGATCATCTTTTTAATGGGTTGGTTGACGAACTTTAGAACAAAGAGAAAAATTATGGTGGACGTCACGGTGAAGACGACTACCGAAAAGACGACGAAGTTCTTTTCAGCCCGGACAATTTCTTGATCGAGTGCTTCCAGGGAAATCACGACATCCAGAGCGCCCAAAATCTTTTTTTCCTCCGGATGAAAGTGACAATCGGTACTAGCACAAGCGGGCTCGTTATAGATGGGGCTGATGATTCCGAGGATGCGATAGCCCTTGTCTGAATCGAGCACCCGTATTCTTTCGGAAAGACCGACCTGAGTTCTCGGCGGATCCGTCTGATGGCAAATGATGCAGGCCTCATTCCGGATGTTGGTGGTTTGGTTGATCTCTGAGGAATTGTTGGAAAATTTAATTTGCCCGACCTTGTTGTAGATGCGGATTTGCTCGAATTCGGGTTGCGTTGAAATGTTTTTGATAATCTGATTGATATCTTCACGGCTGTTGGACATCATGGAATAATGGGCGCCGAGTTTGATGGTATTGGTAAGGCGGTCCGTGCTTTCTATGGTGTAAGCCATCAATTTGGTTTTCTGAAAGTTGAGATTATAATGAGCCCAGACGCTGAAGCTGCCGACAAGAATTATTCCCATCATGACGATCAGTTTTGCCGCGAGTCTGTGACGGATGTTTTTCAGCCATGTCAACATTTTCACATCCCCGGTTTTTGTTTTCAGGGGAATGACCCCGAAGAAAAGATCAGACGCCGCATATCACGGGGGGCAGCGTCATTGCCGAAAGTACGGAAAGAAACGCCGTAGAGGTTCCGAATCGAATCCGCGATCTTCCCATTCCTGAGGATCTTCTGACGGGTCCGTTGAGGATGGAAAGGCCGTCTCCCCAAGAATCGAAGGGCTTGCGATCCGGATCATGCCGGGCCTTCTTTCATATGAGCGCCGCATCGATGACATCGAACATCTGTTGTTTTCGGAATCCCTCCAACACCGAAGCGCCGTTCGGACAAGTCGAAACACACGTCCCGCAACCCTGGCACATCAGGGAATTGACCTGCACCTGGGTTTGATCCAAATTGAATGTCCTGGCGCCGTATGGGCAGGCTTCGATACATCGCTCGCAGAGGCTACAGAGGCTGTGACGGACGATGGCGGTCACCCTGCTCGTCGGGATGCTTTCCTGATTCAGGATCCGAAGGGAGCGCTGGGCGGCCGCCTCCGCCGTTGCGATGGATTCGGTGATGGAACGGGGCGAATGAGCGATACCGCAGGCAAAGACCCCGTCTTTGAGGGAATCCACCGGCCGCCATTTCGATTCCGCTTCCAGGAAAAAGCCATCCGGATCGATTGAGGCTCCGAAAACCTGAGCGAGAGTCACCGGGAGTGTCGGCACAATGCCGGTCGCCAGAACGACCAGATCCGCCCCTATTTGAATTTGGCGATCGAGAATCGGTTCATGCGCTTTGACCAGGAGGTCGTCATCCATCTGGACGACGGCGGGTTTGTTTTCCAGATCATACTGCATAAAGAGGATATCGGCGCGTCGAGCCCGGGTATAATATGTTTCAGAGAATCCATAGGTCATCAGATCCCGATAGAGAATGGTGATTTTACAAGTCGGGTTCTTTTCCTTCAAATAAAGCGCATTTTTCAGCGCCGACACACAGCAGATGCGGCTGCAATAGTTGCGGGGTTCTTCCCTCGAGTCGACGCATTGAATCATCACCACTGATTTTAACTTCGCAGCGTCTATCCGGTTTTCGTGAAGATTGAGTTCCAACTCCTTCTGCGTCACGATGGTTTCGGATGTACCGTAGCCATAAGATTGGGTCCGGGCTTCAATGCCACCCGTGGCCAAGATCGCAACGCCGTGCGTGATGGTTTTGATTTCCTTTGCGCCGTTTTGAATATTCGTCATAAAATGTCCCGCCTGTCCGAAGGCCTCCAAGACATGGGATTCGGTATGCACGCGGATATTCGGATGCTTTTCCACACGGGAAAGCGTTTCTTCCAGCAGCGACTGGGTATCGTGGCCTTCGATGGTTTTCTTGATCCAGGAAAGATTTCCACCGAGCTGGGTGTCCTGTTCCACAATATCCACGGGATAACCATGATCGGCGACGGCAAGGGCTGCGCTCATGCCCGCGATGCCGCCGCCTACCACCAGCGCCCTCTGCTGGATACGGGTGGGCGCCTTGGGGGCGGGATCGACATTTTTGAGTCTGGTGATGCCGATTTTGAGGATCCGTTCCAGGGTCGCCTCATACTTTTCTTTCGGAGCATCTTTGACGCAAAATACCGGAGACCCGATATCGACCATTTCCATTAAGGCGGAAGAGAGCCCTGTTTCCATGCTCAGTTCCCTCAGTTTTCCGGTGTATCCGTTGAAAAGACAGGCTCCGATGAGAATCCGGTTCGGCCGGCGAGTTTTTGCGAGCTTAGACAATCCCGTCCATCCTTCAGTGGTGCAGATTTGTTCCGCATACTCCACTTGAGCCACATCCGGATCGGATGTAAAATGCGTCTTTAGGGCCGCTTTGACGGTTTCGTCAAGGATGGCGCCGTTGCAGGTGCAAAGGGTCATGAGAAGGGATGGGGATTCCCGGGTTACATCCCGGAGTTCGACGCTTGGCGACGGTTGAGGTGTCAAGCTGCCTCCTGAGGCATGCAGAATTCGGGAAGCGGAGAGAGCTGCGGCAGAGGCGTGGATCACCGAATCCGAAATGTCCTTAAGACCGGAAAACGAACCCCCCACAAAGATTCCTTCCCGGGAGGTTCGAGTGACGGAGAAGGGAGGATTTTCATGGAAGCCCCATGGATTAAGCTGGATTCCAAGCAGGTCCGCCAGCGCCTGCGATCCGGTGGCCGGCCTCTGGCCGACGGAAAGGATCACCGCATCCTGGGCGACTTCAACCATTTGACCGCCTGGATCCGCATAACGGATCAAGAGGTCTCCGGTTCCGCGATCCTGGGTGACGGAATGCACGCGTCCCCGGATAAAACGAACGCCGTGCTCCTGCTCTGCAGTGTCCCGGTACCGCTGAAAAGATTTGCCGAAAGTCCGCATGTCCATGTAAAGTATGGATGCTTCGAAATCCCCATCGGCCCGTCTCTGGGCGACCAGGGCTTCCTTGATGGCGAACATGCAGCAGACATTGGAGCAGAAGTCGGCGTCGATTTGGATGTCCCGGGAGCCGATGCACTGGAGCCATGCAGCTTTTCGGATCGGCTTGCCGTCGAATCGGATGAGCCGGCCCTGGGTGGGTCCGCAGCCGCTGAGAATTCTCTCGAATTCGATGTTCGTCATCACATTCGGATAAATCCCGTAACCTAGGGTGTTTTTCCCGCTCCGGGGATCGAAGTAGGCCGTGCCGCCGCTGAGAACGATCGCACCCACCTCTATCCGGCTGGCGCCGGCGGTTTCAAAATCTTCGTATTTTTTAAGAATCATGGGAATGAGGGTTTCGGGTTCAAATGGTTTGATGAGATAGTCGACGGCTCCGATTTTCATCGCTTCCACAGCGGTTTCAACGGTTGCATACGCCGTCATCATGATCACGGTCGTATCCGGAAAAGTTTCCCGCACTTTTTGTAAAAGCTCAACACCGTCCATCTCCGGCATCTTGATATCGGTGAGCATCAGATGATATGGCGCTTCGGACAAACGATCCAGCGCTTCTGCTCCGGAGGCCGCCATGTTGACGAAAAAACCTTCATTTTCAAGGAGTTCCTTGAGCGAATCCCGGACGATCAGCTCATCATCTACCACCAGGATACGGAATTTTTTACGTTCCTGTTCCGATAATCGTATGGCATGGGTCGGGCAGGCCTTCACACATTCTCCGCACCGGTTGCATGCGGCAATGTCGATGATATACGGGTTCGGTATCTCATGGGGAACAGGAAGGTAGATGGCTTTTCTTTTGGACAGTCCGGCGTTGAAAGTGTCCGGAACTTCCACCGGGCACACTTCTGTGCAAAGACCGCAACCAACGCAGAGGGCGGGGTCCACCCAGTTCTGTTTTCGTTTGAGAGTGACACCGAAACGCCCCGGCTCCCCTTCCACGGAAATGAGTTCGGTGGAAAGAAAGACGTGGATATTTTCATGGGTAAAACCCTTCCGCAGGCAATATTGGGACGAAACGTCCCGATCGATGAGCGGGAGCATTTTGCACATGCCGCAACGATCGGTGGGAAACTGATAATCGAGCTGGCTCAGAATGCCTCCCAGGTGGGGAGCCCGGTCGATCAGGGTCACTCCATATCCGAATTCCGCCAGATCCATGGCGGTCCGCATACCGCCAATTCCGGCCCCGACCACTAATGCCGTGCCGATTTTTCTGTTCATGGTGCGTCCTTTCACTCAATACGTATGGCTTATTCCGATATTCTGTCTCACAGAGCATGCTGGTGTGCGGCTGTCCCTTTCTAATGAGCGGATTCCGGGTGGAAGACCAGGACTTCCTTGAGGTCTTCTCCAAGATACTCCCGTTCATTGGGTCCCAAAATCCCCAGGGAAAGACAAATGAGCGTCCACAGGTGAACTACGTGATACCCTCCTCCATAGTGCTCGCTGAGTTCGTGAATCTGGGCGTGACAATTGTGACACGCCGCAATGCAATATGTCGCACCGGTTTCCTGGATTTGGCGGTCCTTAATGCGCCCGTACTCGAGACGGGCGTCCTTATATCCCGATTGAAGGAATCCGCCGCCGCCGCCGCAGCAGTAATTGTTGGATCGATTCGGTTCCATTTCGATAAAATTTTCTTCTCCCACGATGGATTTCACCACGAGTCGAAGGTCTTCGGCGATGGGATCTCCATAGCTTTTACGGACGATTTGGCAGGGATCCTGCACCGTAAATTTTATCTTCAGATCCTTGTTCCAATCCGAGTTGACCTTCAGCTTTCCCTCGCGGATCCATTTGGCGTAGTATTCATAGATATTCTTGACGATAAAATTATGCGGAACCTTGAATTTTTTCAGTCCTGCCAGGACCGAGAAGGTGACGTGCCCTCACTCCGTATTGAGAAAGACTTTACACCTCAAAGCGTCCGCCTGATTTGCCGCTGTTCGGACAATGTGCTCCCAAGACGAGTCGTCTGCCAGGAACATGCAATAGTTTTCACCGCCCCATCCTTTGGAACCATAGGTCCAATCCGCCCCGACGACATGGAGAATTTTCCAAAGAGGGATCAATTCGTCGGGTTCGGTTACCGGTTCCCGGGAATTCTGATTCAGGAAAAATTCGGCTCCTTCCTTATCGATGGGCGCCGCCATTTCGGCGAATTCGGGCTGGGCCTCCCGGTATTCCTCCAGCAAGTCGTTGACAACAAAGTCAAAGTCCTCCGGCGATGCGCCCATGGCGCTGCAGCTATCGTTTTTCAACGCCATATCGCAGGAGCCCAGAATTCCTTTGGGGCGGGTTTCTCTGGGCCAGGACGCCCGGGCCTGATAGACTAACTGGGGGATGTCGATCTTCATCGGACAGACATAGATGCAGCGCTGGCACATGGAACACATCCAGACCCAATCCGTTTTCAGGATTTCGTCATCCAAACCCAACGCAGCCATGCGCAAAAATTTCCGGGGGTCCATTTCTTCCAGGCCGCTTGCCGGACATCCTGAGACGCAAGCCCCGCAGGTCAGACATAGATTGAGATTTCCTCCTTCCGGAAGGAGCGCTTCCACTTTGTCCATGAAGGGACTTTGTCTTTCCCGGGTTAATTGAATGGCTTCTTGCGGCATCGTTGCATCTCCCTTGTGTTTTGGCTTTATGAAATACCCACAACTTCTTGAAACTCATCTTCATGAAAAACGGATAAAGGCGGTTTTTCCTCGAGGTGCTTCCCGGCTTCATAGTCAAAGGCCTGCTGGGTGTGTTGGGCCACCGTGCGGAAGATCTCCATGACAGGGATGTCATTGGGGCAGGCGTTGGAACATTGGCCGCAGCCCACGCACGCCGTACTCATATGGGCCAGCCGAGTGAGATGATAAAAGAGAGTATCCGTTGGCATTTTGATCATCCCTTTTCGGGCGGCCCAATGAAGATACTGGGAAGGTTCATGGTTGAACACGTCTGTGACAAAGACGCATTCCCTGCAATAACAGACCGGGCAAGCCACCCGGCAGTTGTAGCAATTGACGCAATTGGAGAAATACGTTTCCATCTTGTCCAGGCTATCAATGGCCTCATGAGTCTTGACGAACATTTCGTCTCGGTAACGGATGCGCTGGGAGATGAGGGTGTCGATGGCGGTCCGGCGGCCGGCTGGTTCCGTGGTTGTGGAGAGATTCATCTGCTGTAAAATACGATCTCCTGCTTCGGATTGAGACTTGATCAGAATTGATTCGCCGGGCTTGATGCCGTAAAAACCGATTTGAATATCCGCGTTTTCGGAAATCGGATGTTCGCATGCCTTGCAGGCCGGAGCCAGCGGATACCCTTCCATTTCACCGGTGTTTCCCCCCAGCATGGTTTTATAAAAGTCAAGGGTTCCTTCTCCTCCATTCCGGTCTGCAAACATGAAGTATTCTTTGTTCGGAAATGCACCCAGGCAATCCGTGCTGATGAGAAAAATCTCCTCCCTTTTAGCCTGATTCAGTTTGACCAGCTCGATGAACGCCCGGATCTCGCAGGGGCGCAACACCGCCGCCACTTTCGAACCCATCGGTTTCCGGGTCAATCGGGAGGCGATTCTTGCGGCATTCATCGGGAAAGCCGGGGCAAGGGGATCAACGCCTTCCAGGAGAGCGGCATCGGTTACCAGGGTCGGCATAATCATGTTTCGGGCTGGAAGCCGCTGGGGGACCAGGATAGACGTGACATCTTTCAGTTTGAGAATGCCTGCAAAAAACTGCTGCAAGGCTTCCAAAGGATTCTGTTCCTTCAGGTCGATTTTGGCCATGGTGGTCATAACTGCCTCCGGAGAAATGGTGTTAAATTCGGCATGGGGATTATGTGCGTGAAAACCATTTTGGCAAATCCGATATCTATATTTTCTAAATCGCCATTTTAAGTTTTGTCTGGCTCGGTCCCAGGGCTTTGATTTGTGATACAAAGGTTCGAATGACCTCAGCCAGGTGAACCCCATCGCTGGCTCCGATCCAGGTTAATCGAAGCCGTTCTTGATCAAAACCGAATTGGGGTAGAATCTCTTTGAGAAGCTTGATCCGTCTCCGGGCCTTATAATTGCCGTTGATGTAATGACAATCCCCGGGATTGCATCCACTCACCAGCACGCCGTCCGCTCCTTCCAAAAACGCTTTAATGACATATTGGGTATCGACCATGCCGGTGCACATGACCCGGATGATTCTAATGTTGTGGGGATAGTTCAGACGAGAAGTGCCGGCTAAGTCCGCGGCTGTGTAAGTGCACCAGTTGCAAAAAAAAGCCACAATTGTCGGTTCAAACTCACTCATCTTTCAACTCCTTTCTGTTACATGCTCCAGGGAATTCGTTTTACTTCAGGATTCAAGAAGATCTCTCGCCTTCGCCGGTCAGGCGACCAAGATCCCGTCGATTTCCGCAAAAATCTGTTTGCTTGTAAAGTGACGAATCTGCGCGGCGCCGCTCGGGCAGTAGCCGGCGCAACTTCCGCAGCCTTTACAAACGGCCTCGTTTACTTCGCTGATTCCTTTCAAGGGATTGAACTCGATTGCCGAGTATGCGCACAGGTCGATGCAAATCTGACAGCCGATACAGATATCAGGATCAACGGAGGAAACCATCGGAGAAACCGATACCTTTCCGGAGGCGGAAAGGGCGAGGGCCTCGGCGGCGGCCCCTTTTGCCTGGGCAACCGTGTCGGGGATATCTTTAGGCCCCTGGCAGGCCCCGGCGAGAAAAACGCCGCTGGTGGGAGTGGAAACCGGTTCGAGTTTGGGATGCTCCTCCTGGAAGAATCCGTCACTTCCAATACTGATTCCGAAGATGCGCGCCACTTCGTTTGCATCGGGACGCGCTTCCATTGCAGTACAAAGAATCACCATCTCCACAGGAATTTTCAGCATCCGGTCGGACAGCGTATCCTCTGCGGTGACGATCAGCATACCGTCCTTCTCTTCCACCCGGGAGGCTTTACCGCGAACCATCCGTACGCCTTCACTCTGAACGCGCTTGTAGAATTCCTCATAGCCTTTGCCGAAGCATCGCATATCGATGTAAAAATTATAGACTTCGGTATCATGACCGCACTTGTCCTTTATGAGGTGGGCATATTTAAGCGCATACATGCAACAGGTGCGCGAACAGTATTCGTGGTAATTTAAATCGCGGCTTCCGATGCAATGGAGGATTGCCACGCTCTTCGGAGACTCGGTGAAGCTAAAACGATCCTTCGGATCCCGTTTCAGCAGTTTTCCTTTGGTGGGTCCCGTGGCGTTCGACAGGCGTTCGAATTCCAGATTGGTAAAAACATTGGCGTACTGACCGTATCCGTATTGCCGGATCGGTGTTGGATCAAGGGGATCGAAGCCCGTAGCGACGATGATGGAACCCACCTCTATTTCTTCTATCTCATCTTTCATGGAGTGATTGATTGCTTTGGCTTCGCATGCGCTTTCGCAGAGCTTGCACTCACAGCATCCGCCGCAATTGACGCAACGGGCCGCTTCCTCGCGAGCCTGGATCTCACCAAAACCCGACATCACCTCCGCAAAGGAGGCGGCACTTTCGGATGCATTCAGATGCGGCAGCCGGGCTCTCTCTTTCTTTAGGGTGGTTTTAAATAATTCTCGCCAGTTTTGGCCGATCGGTTCCCGGGTGGCGACTTTTTGTGCGTAAGTTTCCATATCCTCTCCCATGATATAGGAATGGATTGCCTCTGCCGCCTTTCGGCCTGCGGCCACCGCTTCGATCACCGTTGCCGGACCGCTCACCGCATCGCCGCCTCCGAATACATCAGGAAAATTGGTCTGCAGGGTGTGCGGATTCACCGATATGGTCTTGCGCTTCGTGAGTTCCAGAATCTGTCTTTCGGCAGGCCAGTCAAAGTCGGGTTGCTGCCCGATGGCGGGAATGATCGCATCGGCCTCGATTACAAACTCGGAACCCTCCACTGGCACAGGGCGTCGTCGCCCGCTGTCATCAGGGGGACCCAACTCGGTTCGGATGCATTCCACTCCTGCGACCCTGCCGCTTTCCCCCCGGATCGCGATCGGGGCTGTCAGAAAGTGGATTTTCACGCCCTCGGCGATCGCGCCTTCGATTTCTTCCGGATAGGCGGGCATCTCCTCTCTGCTGCGACGATAAACGATATCCACCTTTCCACAGCCGGTCCTCAAAGCGGCTCGGGCGGCATCGACGGCCACATTGCCTCCGCCGATGATTGCCGCCCGTTTGCCGGGAGGCCTAGGACTGCCCAGATTGACTTCCCGGAGAAAATCGACCGCATCCATCACGCCCTGGAATTCTTCCTCCCCGTTAATACCCAGCTTCAGACTGTGGTGGGCGCCGATTCCGAAGAAGATGGCTTTGAAACCCTGCTTTCTCAGGTCATCGAGACTGAAATCGACCCCGAACTTCTGATTCGTTTGGGCCTGGATTCCCATTCGGAGTGTGTTTTGAATTTCGCGATCCAGGATTTCAGGAGGAAGCCGATAGTCGGGGATGCCCACACGGAGCATGCCTCCCAGCACCGGCAACGCTTCAAAAATGGTGATCTGATAGCCTTTCAGCCGCAAGTAATGCGCCACCGTTAGGCCGGCCGGACCGGATCCGATCACGGCCACTTTTTCCGGCCGATCCTGGATATCCGGCAGCGGCAGTTCCAGAAGATCCACCTGGTCGGCCGCAAATCGCTTCAGATCGCGGATGGCGACGGCCTCATCCACTTCGGATCTGCGACAGACGTCTTCACACGGTGCCGGGCACACGCGACCCAGGGTGCCGGGCAAGGGCAGGCGTTCCATGATCAGGCTCAACGCTTCCCGGTATTTACCCGTCTTTATCAGCGCGACGTAGCCTTGCGCGTTGGTTCCGGCCGGGCAGGTCTGAACACAGGGAGCGCGGTCGTATTTATCGATGCAGTAGGTAATCGGTACGGCCTGGGGGAAGGGCCGGTAAATGGCCTTTCTGGTTTTGGTGTTTACATCCCAGAGGTTGGGAAAATCGATGGGGCAGACCTTTTCACACTCGCCGCATCCGGTGCAATTCGTTTCGACGTAACGGGCTTTTCGCCGAACGCTGACCCTGAAGTTGCCGATGAACCCGCTAACGTTTTCCACTTCGCTATGCGTCAGCAACCGGATCTGGGACTCCTGACCCACGGAAACCATTTTGGGTGTGCCGATACACGCCGCGCAGTCAAGGGTGGGGAAGGTCTTGTCGTATTGGAGCATGTGCCCTCCGATTGTAGGTTGTCGCTCAACCAGATAGGCGTTGAATCCGGCCTTGGCCACATCCAGGGCTGCCTGCATGCCGGCGATCCCTCCGCCCACAATTAGGGTATTGGTGCATACCGAAAATGTTGCAGGGGTCAATTCGCATTGGTGCACCACGCGCAAGAGACCGGCTCTGGCCAGGTTTTTGGCCTTTTCGGTGGCTTCGTCTTCATTTTCGGTGACCCACGAGACATGTTCGCGCACACACACCATATGAAATGTCCGGTAAGGGTTGAGCCCCGCCCTCTGGCAGGCCGCCCGAAAGGTTTTTTCATGCATCCGCGGAGAACAGGAGGCCACGATAACGCGGGTGAGATGATGCTCCCGGATATCTTTTTCAATGAGTTCCTGGCCGGGATCGGAACACATGAAAAGGTAATCCCTTGAGATTGCCACATTCGGAAATTTCGCCACATACTCGGCCACTTCCTGAACCCTGACCCGGTAAGCGATATTGATGCCGCAGTGGCATATATAAAATCCGATGCGCTCAGACATGACAGACCTCCCGGCTTGCGCCCAAATCAATGTGTCTCATCACAGTAGTTTCATCCTTCACCACAACCGACCGTAACAGCAAGTCGGCCACGTCGCAGACAGCGATTTCTTTTTCAACGCCGAGTTCCCGTATGCCGTTATCGAGCATTCGGATGCAAAAGGGGCATGCGGTGGCAATCATCTCGGTGCCGGTTTCCAGAGCCTCTTTGATCCTCATTGCACCGGGGCCATGACGAGGCGGACAATCCGTCCACGCCCCGCCGCCGCCGCCTCCGCAGCACAGGCTGCATTCTCTATTGTTTGTCATTTCAATCAGGTTCAGGCCCGGAATGCTTTTTAAAACGCGGCGCGGCGCCTCGTAGATGCCGTTATGGCGGCCCAAATAGCACGGATCATGATAGGTGACGGTGGACGCCACCTCCAGGAGAGGTCTTAACCGGCCTTCCTCGATGAGCCGGTCCAGGAGTTCGGAATAGTGCTCGGTGCCGACGAAACCTCTCAAATCGGTGTAATGGTTTTTAAAGGCGTTCAGGCAATGGGGTGAAACGGTCAGTATCTTTCGGACGTCGGCACGCAAGAAAAGTTCGGTATTTTTCCGGGCCAGATCAGAGAAGATTGCCTGCGCTCCCATCTTGTGGGCCTGGTCTCCGCAGCAATTTTCTTCGATTCCGAGAGTGCCGAAAGAAACACCTGCGTACTCAAGGAGACGGGGAAGGGCTTTGCCGACATTGCGATTCGCGGGATCATATGCCGTGGTACAGCACGTGAAAAGGCAGTACGCATGCTCGGGCCGGAAGGGGGGGATATGGATATCTTCCGCCCATTCCATCCGTCTTTCGCGCAGTCCGTTCCAGGGATTGCCGTTTTCTTTCAGGCTGTTCAGCGGCGCCTCGAAAATCTCAGGGACTATTCCGCCGGCGACGTTGAGTTCCCTGACCGCTTTTATGACGTTGATCATCGGTATGCCTCGGGGACAACTTGCCCCGCAGGCGTTGCAGGTGACACAGCTCCAGACGGCTTGGTCGACGGACTGCTCTGTACCGGTTTCCATTGTGAGCTGACGCAGAATCCGGCGCGGACTATTGGATGAAATCATGTTCACAGGGCAGACGCTCGTGCAGGTGCCGCATTGCAGACAGGTCAGGAAGGTATCGCCGATCTCGGCTTTTACATCTTCGACGTGGATGTTTGACTCTTTATCCGCCTTCTCCTTGACGGTTGCCAGAAACACCGCCAACGGCCTGTAGAAGAGGTGAGACCATTTTCCGAAGGGGACTTCGATGACCAGCATGGGGACTGCCACAGCGAGGTGGATCACATACATGACATAGGTTCCCATGGGCCATCCGGCGATGCGGACCAGATGCATCAGGATACCGGTCAATGTGGTGAAAAACAGCAGGATCAGAAAAAGCCAGTCGGACAGGTGGGAGTACCGATGAATCGTCTCTTGTTTTTTACGGCGGCTGACGAACATCTCTACGGTAATAATTAAAAGGACCGCGGTGGCATAGTAGCCGAAAAGACTTGTAAAATGCCAGCTGTCGTCATCCACCTGAAACCAGCGGATGAAAATGATGATCAGGGACATCATGGTCAAATAACCGGTCACCAGGAGAAGGTGCTTGATCCATCGACTCCGATCTTCTCCGCATTCCCGCCATCGCTTCTGCGTTAAAAAGTGCAGGACAAAGGCTTTGGCTTGCGTGAGATAGAGCCGGAACGGCACCTGGGTGCCATCCATGATAAAACGATACATTCTGAAGGCGTTTGACAGCAGAAACGTCGACAAAATTGCGGCCATGACCAGATCGCCGATTTCAATCCACAAGACGGGCGCGAAGGTATTGACTGCAACGCGATCAGTAATGATGGGCCCATGGAAGAAAACGAAAAGTAAAATGATGAAAAGCGCAACAGAACCCAGCGCGGTGATTTCCCATGCTTCGGAGAGATAGAGTTTCTTGGCAAGTCCTGTCCAGTCGTACTGGGCGGTCAACCAGCGTCGCGTCGCCATCATGGTTTCAGCCGGTTCGGCGCCTCTGGGACAGTCCTTGTTGCACTCTCCGCAGTAGTAGCACAGCCAGGGTTCGGACGACTTGAGGAGCTTGTCCCTCATTCCAAGTTGGAGATATCGATATATCTTTCGGGGAAACGGATTCGTTCCGCTCGACAATGGACAGGATGCGCTGCAGGTGCCGCACTGCATGCAGATCTCCATATCCATCGCTCCGAATTGTGCCACCTCTTGATACAATTTGGAATCAATGTTTTCATTCATCGCATCAGACCGTTCTTTCCGGTTTGTGTTCAGTGTATTCAAATCCTATGCCGTTTCAAAACAACCCTGTCTTTTTTCGAGTGGACTCGCTTACAGGATCTGCGATGCGGCCTTCCCCCGATGAGACCATGCCGTTTACAAGCGAAATGAGGGTGTTGGCCTCAAACGGTTTTTCCAGATAGGCGCCCGGTTTGAAAAAATCATTGTCCAGGGATGCACTTCGGAATTTATGGTAATAAGAGAACGTTTTTTTATCGATGGTCGACAAGAGAATCACCGGAATGGATTTCAGCTCTTCGTCATCCATGAGTTCACGATACATCTGGACGCCGCTCTCTTTGGGCATCATGACATCGAGGATGATGAGCGCCGGTTTCTCGGTTTTGATTTTTTGCATTCCCTCCTTACGGCTCCCGGCATCAACAGGCGCATAACCGCAGCTGCCCAAAATATTGCAAAGAAAAATGCGCATATTCAGTTCATCAGAAACGATAATGATCGTTTTTTCCGCAAGCTTGGGACTCAAAGTGACCTCTGCTTGGTCAAGTTTGGTTCAGCCCACTTCGGAGAGGATCAGGATTGTTTTGGCACACTTAAACGCACAGAGTGTGCCATAAAGAAAAAATGAAAAAATGTACCGTGATAACAGGTGGTTGAATGGAAAAGGAGGGTCAGTAAATCTATTTCAGGCGATTTTGAGCGTTGCAAAACCATGCAACGGTTGAGGTGTGTAGATAGAGTAAATTATAATTAAAATAGTTAGTTAAAATAAATTGAAACGATGTTTCGCAACATCAATGCAACATCCTGTGGTTTATTATGGGAGGAATGGCCTATCCTTCGATGCCGTATTTTTTAATCTTCCGCCATAAAGTGGTTCGATCCATTCCCAGAGCCCGGGCTGTTTCAGATCGCATCCCGTGGTATTGCTCGAGCATGGAAAGAATTTTATTGCGCTCGTGGCTCTCGGGCTTCCCCTCCACTGCCGGATTTTTCGTGGAGACGCTTTGCCGCATGGAAGAGGGAAAACGGAGGTATTCCGGTAAGTGTTCCGGCCAGATCGTATTTTCCTGGCATATGATTAGGGCATGTTCCAGGATATTCTCAAGTTCCCTGATGTTGCCCGGATAATGATAATTCAGAAGGACCCCCATCACTTTTTCCGACACCTCCGGAAGCTGGATGCCCCTAGCGGAACTCAGGCGCCTCAAGATGTGGCCGATCAGCAGCGGCAGATCCACCCTGCGATCCTTCAGTTCCGGAAGTTCGATGTGAAACAAATTCAATCGATAAAAAAGATCCTGCCTGAAAAGCCTTTTTTCAACAAGCCGGGGCAAATTCCGGTTGGAGGCGGAAATAATGCGCACGTTGACTTTGACTGTATGTCGGCTGCCCAATCGATAAAATTCTTTATCTTCCAACACGCGAAGCAGTTTGGCCTGCAATGAAAGCGGAAGATCTCCGATTTCATCCAGGAATATGGTTCCGTTATCGGCTTCCTGAAAGCGACCGATTTTATCTTTGTCTGCCCCGGTAAAGGCTCCCTTGACGTATCCGAACATTTCCGATTCGAGTAAATTGTCCGGAATCGCCGCACAGTTCACTTTGACGAAGGGTTTATTCGCCCTGTGGCTGACGGAATGGATCACTCGGGCCAGCAGATCCTTCCCGGTCCCTGTTGAACCCTCGATTAAAATCGTGGCATCGGTCTTTGCCACCACATTGACCATTTCAAATATTTTTTCCATTGCCGGGCTTTTGCCGATCATATCATAGAATGTATAGCGTTCCCTCGTGGCTTGTTTGAGCTGATGGACCAGCGTAAGATCGTGAAAGGTGGCCAGTCCCCCGACAATCGTTCCTTTCTCGTTTTTCAACGCCATGAAATTGATTCGCACGGGAATAACCGAGCCGTCTCGGGTGACCATTTTGCCGTGCCGATTGCTGCGAGACACGCCGTCGGCAATCGTATCTTTGAGCAGGCAGACTTCCTGAGGAGTTAAGCCGTCAAAGATCGCTTTATAATGTTCACCTAATATTTCACGGCGACTATAACCGACGATTTTTTCGGCTGCGGTATTAAAGAAGGTGGTATGTCCTCCGCAGTCTGTTGTGAATATGCCGACATCCAGATTGTCGAGAATAATTTTTGTGTTTTGTTCCTCGTGATGAATACGGTCGATGAGGTCCGCAATGGGGGAGTGATCCTGCAGGATGGTCATGCATCCCACCACCTCGCCGTCAGGGCTGAAAACGGGGGCTGCCATACGTGTTACCCAGAGGGTGGCTTCTTCATCGTTTGTCAAGTGGATAACGGGTTCTCGGGTCTCGGGTTCTTTAGGGCCTTTAAATGGACATTTCGCCAGGCAGGGGACGCCCATAAATACTTCCCGGCAATTTCTCCCCGAGACTTCCGCGTTTTTTAGCCCGAGCAGCGCCTGGGCGGTATGATTCATGGAGATCACCTCCCGGTTGGCGCCAACTGTGAAAGCGCCAAGGTTCAATTCCTCCATAATCTCCAACCAGTATTCGGACGATACCATGTTCCCCGGACTATGTTGCTTCATACCCATGATGCGTGTCTCCTGAATTTGGACGCGTGAACGCGATGCTGGCGTCAGGCTCAACCTTCGCGGGCAAGGCGCTCTTTTCCATCTTCCGGTTTCGAATCAGAAGCCGGGAATTCGATGACAAAGGTCGTTCCTTTCCCGACGTGACTTTCAACATTGATGGTTCCCCGGTGCCTCTCGATTATCCCGTAAACGGTGGAAAGGCCCAGTCCGGTTCCATAGCCTTCTTTTTTGGTGGTAAAAAAGGGTTCAAAAATATGGGAAAGATTTTCCGGGGGAATTCCATGTCCCGTATCTTGAACAGTGACAATCACCTTGAGGGTGCTCTTGTTAAGGAAGCTCTTCAGCGTTAAAATTCCTCCATCCGGCATGGCATCCACAGCGTTGAAAATGAGATTGATCACACACTGCTGTAGCTGATTGAAATCTCCATTTATGGGCGGCAGATCAAGCTCGATATCACTTTCAAGCCGGATATTGCTCAACTCGAGTTTATGCTGGCTGAGAAGGATACAGAGGCGAAGGACTTCTTCCATTCGGACGTCTCCGAAAGAGGGAGAGGATCGGCGGGAAAAACTCAGCAGACCGGAAACGATTTGGGAACACCGGTCCGTTTCCTTTTCAATCAGTTCCACATAGCGTTGAAATTTATTCTGCCGCTCTTCCGATAAGGGCCCTTGTTTTAAAATCCGGTTCATCAGCCGGAGATAGTTCAAGATTCCGGACAGAGGATTGTTGATTTCATGGACGACGCTGGCTGAAAGGCGTCCCAAAGACATCATCTTATCCTGGTGCAGAATGCGCGCCTGGTCGGCCATTTCCCGCTCCAGATTACGAATTTCCCTGAGATCCCGGAAAAAAAAGACAAAGCCGGCGGGTTTTCCCTCCTGATCGGTCAATTCGGTTGCCGAGACCTGCACCGGAATGCTGTGTCCGTCTTTGGCCAAAATTTCGGTTTCATACAAGTAGAGGCGTCCTTCGCCGCCATAGCGTTCGCTTCTCAAGGCGTCTTTGACCTGCTCCGGACCTCCGGAGGCGAAAAAACGGCTTAAGGAAAACTTCAGCAGCACCTCTTCTTTTGGATATCCCAGGAATCGTTCCATGCTTCGATTATAGGTGACAATCCGATCCTCTTCGTCACAGCCCAGAATACCGTCGATGGAGCTTTCGATGAGATTTTTTTGAAATGATGCGATCTTGAGCAGTTCCTGGCTCGTTTCCGCCTTTTCCCGCTCCAGAAGCACTGTGTAATCGACCAGTTGTTTTCTCGAGGTGTACCGTTCTTTGGCGCGTTTCAAGGCCAGGTGGAGCGCTTCTGCGTTGATGGGTTTGGTGATGAAGTCAGAGGCATCCAGTTGCAGGGCGCGAATGGCGAGATTCATTTCCCCAAAAGCGGTGGCCACGATGACTTCCATATCCGGAAACCGAATTTTGACCGTTTCGAGCACTTGGATGCCGTCCATTCGGGGCATGCGGATATCGGTGATTACGATCTGGGGGGATATCTTTTCGCACAGCTCCAGTCCTGTTTTGCCGTCCGGCGCTGTGTGAACTTCATATCCGGCGTCTTCGAGGGTCATCTGGGAGATCTGCCGGATGTCTTCTTCGTCATCAATGAAGACGATTCGCCATCCCTTTGAATTGATTGAATCGATCATGTCAGAACCTCCACTCGCAACAATAAATCAACACGACAATATCTTACATGTTTTTTACATGTTATGAAAGGGAAAATTGGGGATGCTTTCCGCAGGTAAAATCCCCGATCGAGAACATTTTCCAATTTTATAGAATACTATTTTATTGCTTCCAGGCGTCTCAACGTCGGAGTTAAGCCGTTATGAAAGTTGGTTCGTTAAGGATGGTGGTTACCGAATACGGGTGTCTTGGCGGGTTAGATCACGATTAATAGCAAAAGAAGAGGGCACGATATTATTTCAGGTGGCAGGCTCATCCCATTTATCGCAAAAGGGGCGATGGGTTCCGCTTTTCTTCACACGGCATTTTGCACACCGGCTGTCGCCGCACATCTGGCAGGAAAAACAATCGGTGCAATCGTGTTTACGGGGCGCCGCCGGATCCGTTTCGGGTTGATAGACCTTTCCTTCGATCCCCTGGATGTGAATCCACGCCATCCGCTTTACCTCAACGTTGCAAAAGTCGGAGGGCTTCAGAGCCAAGGCGCAAAGGGTGAAGCCGTAGTCGTCTACTGCGAACCCTTTGCAACGCAGGATCTGGAGTCCTCCGGCTTTCCCGAAGGGTAAAAACATGTCGAAAATGAACGCGATTCTTGACTTCACCCGCGGTGATATCTGGACCGATATCATAGAACGTTTTATTTTGTAAAAAATTCATCATATTAAACACTCTTCGCCATGTTTTTTATGCAACATTGAGGTTTATCCTGTCTTGGGTTTTGAGCGATCCAAAAAAATATCGCCGGAATAAATGTAGCGGTCCCCCCTGAAGACCATTTTCGTGACCATAAGGGGAGCGTTTTCCAGAGAAAAGTAGGTATGGGTCACGAAAAAAAGAGGAGCCCCGAAATCGACGCCCAGAAGGGCGCCCGTGTCCAGGTCGGCCACCCCGGCTTCCACCTGCCGGGCGATTCTATGGATTTTTAAACCGGTTTTTTCCTGGAATACATCGATGAACGGCTTTTTTACCGTATCTTTTTCGGTCACGCCGCCAACCTGTTCCGGGCGGGCATAATTGACGTATAAAGAAACGGGGCTTCCTTTTTGTTTTCGAAGGCGCCGCATCTCCCATATAGGGGAGCCGCTTTCCACGCCCATCTGCCGTGCGGCGTCGAAGGGACAGGGGACCATGGAGATTCCCAGCACTTCCACCGTCAGTCCCAGGCGCCGGTTCACGGCCGAATCGACCCAGTCGTTGAAATTCCCCGTGATTTTCAGGGGAATCCGGTCGTCCCGGCGGTCCGCGGCCAGGGTGCCGATCCCCCGGCGCCGGACGACCCACCCCTGTTCCACCAACAGGGCCATGGCCCTGCGAAGGGTGATGTTGCTGACATTGAATTCCCGGGCCAGGGCGTTTTCCGAAGGCAGGATGGATCCGGGCGCGTACCGGTTCGAGGCGATCCGGCCTTTCACCGTTTCGGCCACACGGTAGTAAAGGGCGATGGACGTATCTTCCCGGCTCACGGATGCTTCTTCTCCTTGAGTAAACGTATAAGCTTATACGTTTACTCTGTCAAGGGAAGACCCTGCCGTGCGGTTTGCGGTTCACCGGAATATCTTCATGCCACCGGGAAAAAGCGGTGGTGCTATGGCCGGTGTTGTTCCGGCAATACCGCCTTTTCAGGCCATTCCGTCGGGATTTTTTGCCCCGGTCTTTCATCGAACGTGGACTTTCGCTCCTTGAGGCCGGGCCGGGCGTATTCCATGTGCCCTTGTCTTTGGGTCCGGCCGTTGATGACGGCTTCGGATCGCAGTCGCCGGCCGATGGTTTTTTCCATCTGTTTCCCGAGCCACAACACCCGGTCCACGTCGAAGCCGTGTTCGATTCCCATTTCATCGATCTGCACCAGGGTATCTTCCAGGGTCACCAACCCCACGTAACGGGGATCGTCATAATAGTACTCCCCGGTGCCTTTCACGGGGCAGTCGTCCAAGAAATTGGACGGCTGGCCGCCCATCCCTCCGAAGGTGGCCTCGAAGTGGGTGATCCCGGCCTGGAGCGTTGCCAAAATGGAGGCCGAGGCCATGCGCTTGGTTTCGTGGAAATGGGCGATGTGCAGCCGGGTGTCGGGAATTTCGTCCAGGATCATGGAATAATACCGGTAGACCTCGGGTGCCGAGGCGCTCCCGTCGTGGTCGGCGTGCTCGATGTCGTCCGCGCCGATGGACAGCCACCGCTTGGTGAATTCCACGGCGTCTTCCAGTTTGGTGGCGCCGCCGATGGGGCTCCCCCAGATGGTACTCACGGTCCCGCACATCTTCATGCCCGCGTCGTGGCATTTTTGAATGGAGCGTTCGGCTTCCTTCCAGTACTCGGGAAGCGTGGTGCTGGAATTGGCAAAATGGTGTTCTTCTTCCGTGGAGACCATCATCAACAGGCGGTCGGGGCCGATTCCTTTTTCTTTGAGCCGGATGGCCCGATCCACCGCCGGCTCCCGGATGGTGACCGCGGTGAAGCAGACGTCATCCACGTTGATTCCCCGTTTTTCGCATTTTTTCCGGAAGACATCCCCCCGAAGGTACGTCAGGATCTCTTCGGCGTCCCGGAACTGGGGCATGATCCGGGGATTGGCCAGGTTGGTCACCTCCAGGTGCCGGCAACCGGCGAAGACCATCTCTTCAATGTAAAAGATCTTGGCGGCGGTGGAAATGAATTTCTCCTCGTGCTGGAACCCGTCCCGGACGGTGATGTCGCCGAGGGACACTTTCCGGGGCATCCTCGGAAAGACCTTCCACAGATCGTACTCGGTCATGATCTCTTTTCTCCTTTCTATTTTCCTTTGAAATTGGGTTTTCGTTTTTCCTTAAAGGCGGCCAGGGCTTCGGTGCGGTCCTCGGTGGGGATCGTGACCCAATAGGCGTTGGATTCGAGGGCCAATCCGGTGTGGATATCCGATTCAAGCCCGTAGTTGATGGCGTATTTGGCCTGTTCAATGGCGATGGGACCGGTTTCGCAGATCATGGCCGCCATTTTCATGCATTCGTCCATGAGGGCATCCGCCTTGCAGACCTGGTTCACCAGGTGAATGTTCAGGGCTTCTTCAGCGCCCACCCGCCGGCCGGTGAAGATCAACTCCTTGGCTTTGCCCTTTCCCACCAGCCGGGGAAGGCGCTGGGTGCCGCCGGCCCCGGGGATGATGGCCAGCCGGGTTTCGGTGAGTCCAAGGGTGGCGTTTTCAGAGGCGATGCGGATATCCGATGCCAGGGCAAGTTCGGTGCCGCCCCCAAGGGCCAGCCCGTTGACGGCGGCGATCACCGGCTTGTTTAAAAACTCGATGACGGTGAACAGGTCCCGGATGGTATAAATATACTCCCGGACCTTCTCCGGGGAAAGGGTGGCCCGTTCCTTCAGGTCGGCCCCGGAACAAAAGGCCTTGTTTCCGGCCCCGGTGACGATGAGGACCCGGATATCCGTCCGGATCCGGAGATCTTCGACGGCACGCCGCAGGGCATGAAGGAGGTCAAAGTTGAGGGCGTTCATGACCTCCGGCCGGTTCAGCGTCAATACCGCGGTCTGATCCTTTTCTTCCACAAGGAGGGTGTCGGTATTCATAATCATCTCCTT
>CAZQUR010000003.1:32983-73411 GCA_964596535.1 uncultured Desulfobacteraceae bacterium | reverse complement strand
TGGTGCCGGTACCGGTTTTCAACGCCTCCGTGCTGAAGCTTACGTGAAAAAACAATCCCGCCGAACCCCTTTCCTGTTTTTCCTGAGTCGAGTATGGTGAGATGGAAAAAGAAGTCAACTGCACCAACTCGGGTGTGATTCTAAACTACATCCGGATGCATGCCAAGGATCGGATTCCGGAACTCATCGAGAATCTCCACCCGGAAATCGACGCCCTTTCCGACCCCGAAGCCTTTCTCACCGATTCCAACAATTGGATCTCCAGTGCCGTGGCTTCGACGCTCCACCAACGCGCGAAGCATATTCTCAAGGATGAAAAGGCCCCTTTCCGCCTGGCCCGGCATGCCGTTGAGCGGACCCAGTTGGGATTCAAAAGCATCATCGTCAAGGTTTTCGGTTCATTTGACATGGCACTGAAAAACGCCCAGCGGATCAATGCCAAATGGAACCGCAACAAGGTTGTGGAACTGGTTAAAAAAGAGGCGAACGAAGCCGTCGTCCGCCTGCACTGGAATCCGGACATGCAGGTATCCAAGGAGATCTGCATGTATAATCAGGGAATTTATACGTTTCTGCCGACCCTGTGGGGCCAGAACCCCCTCCACCTGGTAGAAACCGCCTGCTACTTCGACGGAGCACCCTACTGTGAGTACCTCCTGCATTGGGAGGAACGGAAAAAGATCCTAAGCTTCGTTGGGGATTTCTTCCGATCCAAGTCCGTTCTCTTGGAAACCATCAAGGAAATCGAAAAAGACAAGGAAACCATCGAGCAGAAATACGAAGAAGTCAACCGTCTCAACATCGAGCTGAACCGGAAGATCAAACAGCTCACTGCCATCCAAGAGACGGGAAAGGCCATTCTTTCCATTCTCGATTTGGAACAACTCCTCACCGTGATCATGAATCTTTTGGCCACCGTTTGCCGGATTCAGCGGGCCACCATCATGCTGGTCAATGACAATGAGCGATGCCTCGAATATATCTACGGGATGGGTTACGGCGGAGAAGTCCCTGAAGAAATAAAAAATTATCGCGTCCCTTTGGATCGACTCAGCAACATTTTGGCCAGAGTAGCCAATACCGGCCAGTCGGAGTATATCCCTGAAGTCAAGCATTCCAGTCTTCGGAAAGGAAACGTCCTTTTGGCACGGGCGAACCCGACATCCGTTTATGTGGTGCCGCTGATCACCCGGTCCAAAGTGATCGGGATCATCGCCACCGATGCGGTGGAAGACCACGGTGTTCCCGAAGAAACCCGGCAGACACTGGATGTCTTTGCCCCCCAGATCGCCATCGCCATCCAAAACGCCCGGCTGTACCAGGATTTGAAACAGCGGATGAAGGAACTGAATCAATCCCGGGCCTTGTTGAGCCGGGCGGAAAAACTTTCTTTTTTAGGGAATATGGCGGCCCGGCTCGCCCACGAAATCAAGAACCCCCTTACCGCCATCGGTACCTTTATCCAGATGCTACCGAAAAAGTTCGACGATCCGGAGTTCCGGACCGAATTTTATCAGATCGCCCAGGAAGAAACCAATCGCGTGAGCAACCTCATCACCGAGTTGCTGGACCTGACCAAAACCAAGGAGTCCAACTTCGAACTGGGGGACTTAAACGCGCTCATCGAAAAGATGGTGATCCTCGTGACGCCCCAGAGCAAAGGGAAAAGAATCTTAATCCACACCTATCTGGATCCCACCATTGAAAACATTTGGATGGATTCCGAAAAAATGAAGCAGGTCGTCTTGAACCTGCTTTCCAACGCCATTGAATTCACTTCGGAAAAGGGAAAGATCGATGTGGAGACGCGTCACCGCCATTTCAGGGGAAAGCCCGAGTCCGTCCAGATCAAGATCCGGGACACAGGGATCGGCATTCCCAGATCCAACCTGGAAATGATATTCGATCCCTATTTCACCACCAAGCATAAAAGCTCCATGCACAACGGCACGGGCCTGGGCCTTTTTATCGCCCATCAAAATATCCAGGATCACGGGGGCAACATCGAGGTGGAAAGCGTCATCAACAAAGGAACGACGTTCACGCTGACGCTCCCCGCCCGCTCCGAGACACAAAGCGCACCTTCTCCGTAAGGACATCCATTTTATTTTGCCATGGATATTGAAACGATCAATATTTACGAGATTGCGCTCCCCTTCGCGGGGAATTTTCCCCATGCACTCAACAAGGGCGGATACGCCAAAAACGTGGTTTGTGAAATCATATCGAAGGGGGGCAAACTCCGGGGATACGGTGAGGGCGCGCCCCGGGCGTACGTCACCGGCGAATCGACCCGGAGTGTGTTGGAAGATATTTCCCGGTTTGTCCGTTTTTCGGCGTTTCCCAAGGTATTGCAACACATCGAGCAGGTTTGGGATTTCATCGACGTTCTCCCGGAAGAAAAAACGCATCATTCCGCCGTTTGTGCGTTGGAATGCGCATTGCTGGATATTTTGGGCAAAGGTGAAGGGAAAAACGTGTCGGATTATTTTTCGAAAGACTTCTTCACGGAAAAGATCCATTACGGTGCGGCCATACCGCTGTGGAATTCAAACGGTGTGGAGGCGTTGTGCCGCCGGATCCAGAACCTGGAAATCCGCCGCTTGAAACTGAAAATGGGAAAAGACGTCCTTCAAAACCAAAAGAATCTTGAAACCTTAAGGGCCGTATTTAAAACGGATTATGACCTGAAAGTCGATGCCAACGGCGCCTGGGACAAGGCACTGGCATTGGCGCACATGCCGCTTTTTAAGCCCTTTCAAATCCGTGTCATCGAACAGCCCATGGCGCCGGAAGATCCGACTTTTCTTGAAATCGCAGAACGGGCCGCCGCCATGGGGATTTTCCTGATGGCGGACGAATCCGTTTGCCAACTGCAGGATGTGGATGCGGCTGCCGCCCAGGGGTTCAACATGGTCAACATCCGCCTTTCCAAATGCGGTGGATTCCGCAGATCCTTCAAGCTGGTGGATCTGCTCAGAGAAAAGAATTTTTGTTTCCAAATCGGATGTCACCTTGGGGAGTCGGGAATTCTCTCCGCCGCAGGACGTGTCCTCTCGCTGCATTGCCGGGATGCGTTATATTATGATGGTTCTTATGATGCGTTTTTATTGAAAGAAAATGTCACGCGGCATCCGGTTTCATTCGGCAAGGGGGGCGAAGCGGGATTGTTGCCGGGACCGGGTCTGGGGGTGGACGTCGATTTGCGCCAAATACAACGTCTTTGTGAATCCACTTCCAGTATAAAACTCCAATAAATGATTGCTTCGTAAAAAAGCTTTTGTGAGTGCCATTCAAGTATTTTCGAAAAAAAAAGAGGCAAAGGGTTGCCCTGCGAACAAAATCGGCCTTTTTACGAATCCATCCTTTTATGAACCGCAACAGCGAGGGCGTTCCCGCTGCGTATTGGAGCAAAGCGGAAATCCCGCCTCGCGGGGCAGCGGGGAGGCGTCAAATGTCGCAGCGGCAAAATTTTCCGCCCTCATGGAGCCGATGCCCCGCAAAACGGACAGTAACTGAAGCCTTCTTCAAGCCCTTTTCCGCACCTTTTACACCGGCGGCGCCCCCTATCGGTTTCCGCCCGGTAGTCTCTTTTTATCTCTGAAACGGTCTTCTCGCACACGTCGCAAAGGAGGAACGGCTCGCCGGACTTTACCCGTAACAGGGGGATAAAAAAAATACTGAGGTAGTGGTCCACGCGGCGGTAGTACGCGCGCACCAGTCCGCACACGGGGCAGCGTCGGGGATTCTGATCCAGCACCTTGGTTTTGGGTGCAATCCCGGCGATCAGGAACAAGGCGTCCGGCCTTTGATCTTCAAAACTCCCGGGGCTTGCAGACGATCTCCCGGATCCGCATATCGAACAAGTCCGATTGGTTGGCGGGCTTGAGAATCAAGGCGGTATCCGCACCCCGGCCCGTGCCGCCGATGGAAAGGATGTCGGCGCCGGTGAGCATCCCCGCATCCGCTGCCATGACGGCCACTTCCACGGCCACTTTGGTCCCTTGCCCGAATAACCGCAGCGTGTCGGCCATAATGAGGACCGGGTAAGCGCCACCGTGTTTTTTGGCCCACGACCGTTCCAGCCCGGACAGGGCATGGGTGGCCTGGACCACCTGCACCCCCCGTTTTTCCAGATCCGCCCGGACGTTTTGATCCATCACGCTTTCGAAGGGGGCCTTGAACCCGCAATGATACGTCACGGCGGTGATGCGAAACCCTTCAAAGACCTCCGCCGCCTTGACCGCCGTGGCGCCTTTGCTGGAGGCCACCACCACTTCCTTTAATCCCAGCGCTTTCCCGCGTTCATAGGCACATTGCAGCACCTTTTCCGTGTTGTCCGGACCCGGTTTGTCGAAATGGATATGCATAAAACCTCCTTTTGTGATTAAAACGCAACCCGCAGCCCTGCAAAACAGGGTCTCCGATTTGCTCCAATTCGTGAAGCACTGCCGTCAGGCAGAACCTGAAGGGAATGCGCTCATGGTTCCTGTTTAAAATGCCCCGGCGCTTTGATAAGGAAGCGTCCCCTTGGGACGTTCCTTTGAAATCGGCCGGCTAAAACCGGCTAAAAAGACGCCGAAAGCGCGGCATCCTTTTGAAAAAACGGACTTTCCGTCCCCGAAAAAAACCCTGCATGGTTTCCTGCAGGGTCCTGATGAAACCGGCCATCCCGGCCGGTCATTGTCAGTCAATGTCGCAGAGGGAGCTGTTTTTCAAGGCGTTCGATCATGAAATTCGGCAAACAAAAGGCGCTTTCATGAATCATGGGGTTGTAGTACCGGCAGGCCCCGGAGAGGTCCCGGGCGTAAGACCGGTCAAAGGCCTCCGGGGAGAAAGAGCGGTCCGAACCGATGGCAAACGCCCATAACGCCCCCGGATACGTGGGAACCGTCGCCAGATAGGGGACGACCCGCTCAAAGACTTTTCCCATGTTCTGAAACATGGCCGCCTGTTCCTTTTCCTGAAGCCAGACCGACAAGGCCTGGGCGGTAAAGAGCCCCCCTTCTTTCAAGGCGGCTTTGCAAGCCTCATAAAAAACCGGCTGGTAGAGATGTTCACCGGGTCCCACGGGGTCTGTGGAGTCCACCAGGATAAGATCGTAGGCACGGGTTTTATCCGTGACAAAACGCTTGCCGTCGTCGAAAAAGAGATGAACCCGCGGATCTTCAAAAGCCCCCTGGGTAAAGGGTAAATAACGCTTTGAAACATCCACCACCGCGGCGTCGATATCCACCAGTTCGATCCGTTTTAAAGAATCGTGTTTGAGGACCTCCCGCAGAAGCCCCCCGTCTCCGCCGCCGATAATCAGGACGTCTTCGGGAGAACCGTGAATCACGGCAGGCACATGGCCGAGCATTTCATGGTAGACGAATTCATCCTTTTCCGCCGCCTGCACCGCCTGGTCGAGCCACAGCATCCGGCCGAAGACCGGGTTTTCGATGACCCGAATCTCCTGAAAGCGACTCCGGGTTTTCAATAAAACCTGGTCCACGGCGTATCGGTACTCCAACAGCCTTTTCTCCGGGGATCCCCCGTTTCCGGCGGATTCCGTTTGCCATCCCCGAATATGTTGGAAGGCTTTTCCGATCAAGGCCTCCGAAGGAAGCGCTCCCAGTCGTTTTCCCCGCGCATTCCGGGAGATCTCGATGGTCTCCGGATGCAGTCGCGCACGGAAATGGTTGATGGCCGCATCGATGTCGATGGTGTCGCCGCAGGTAAAATAATCGACGGCGATGTAGGAGAACTCGGGCCATGTGTGCAGGGTTAAATGGCTTTCGGCGATGATCACGACACCGCTGACCCCTTGCGGTGTAAATTGCTTGAAGTGGTCTGTGATAATGGTTGCCCCCGACCGTCTAACCCCTTCAAGCGCCGTATTTTTCAAAAAATCCAAATCGTCGAGACGGCGGGGATCACAACCGTAAAGGTCCAGTAGAATGTGGGTTCCCAGTCCGGTCATGTATTATATTCCCCCTTTTTCGTTCTTAAGCTGCGGTTTGCCCCCCTCCTTTCCTCCTTTCCCCGCGATTGCGGTTTTTCTCCGTTGAAGTCTTGCGACGTTCTTTTTAAAGCCCCTTATCCGGTTGTTCCCGATGCTTTTTCTTCTACCCGCGCCCTGAGCCACTCGAGCCACGGCGTCATCCCCTCGCCGGTCTTGGCCGAAAGGGTAAATACCGGCATCTCCGGATGGATATTCAGGATGTTGGCCCTGGCCTGATCCAGGTCGTAATCCAGGTGCGGCAACAGGTCCGATTTGTTGATGACCGCCGCATGACATGTACGAAACATGACGGGGTATTTCAACGGTTTGTCTTCTCCCTCCGTGACGCTCATCACCACCACCCGGCTGTCCTCTCCGATGTCGAATTCGGCCGGACACACCAGGTTCCCGACGTTTTCCACAAAAAGGAGCCGAATTCCGGCAAGGTCCATCTCCTGGGCCGCCTTTTCCACCACATGGGCCGCCAAGTGGCACTCCCCGCCGAATGCGTCCGTATTGATCTGGGACACCGGAACGCCGCACCGAGCCAGGCGGTCCGCATCATGGGTGGTGCAGATGTCCCCCACGATCACGGCACACGGAATCGTTTTGGAAATATCGGCGAGCGTCCTTTCCAACAGCACCGTCTTTCCGGACCCCGGAGAACTCATGACGTTGATCACATATACGCCTTTTTGGGAAAAAAGACGCCGGTTCTCTTCGGCCATCTTCTCGTTGACGCTCAACACTTTCCGGATCACCTTGATTTCCATCTTCTATTTTCCCCCGTTTGCGTGGACATCGTCCTCATCTTCGATCTCAATGGCCTCGATGTCAAGTTCCCGGCCCGAAATGAGCGTCAACTTGCCGCTGCCGCATGCCGGGCAGGAAAAGGAAGGACCCTCCAGGGTCCACTCCCCGGCGCATTCCCGGCAACGGGCCACCACCGGCGTTTCTTCAATGCGGAGCACGGCGCCGTTAAGCGGCGTATCCCGGGAAACGATGTCAAAACAGAATCGAAGGCTTTCGGCAACGACGGCGGTGAGCTTTCCGATTTTCAGGCGGACGCTGTGGACTTTTGCCCCCTTCAGGGCTTCCGGAATGGATTGAGATGCGATTTCAATGATCTCCATCGCGATCCCCATCTCATGCACGGCCGAATACCTCGGCGCAAAATTCCCCCAGCGTTCCCAGATCTTCACAAACGTGGATCCCGCTTTTCCGCATGGCGGCGATCTTGGCTTCGGCGGTGCCGCTCCCGCCGCTGATGATGGCCCCCGCATGTCCCATGCGCCGGCCGGGGGGCGCCGTCAAACCGGCGATGAACCCCACCACCGGCTTGGAAAAACGCGCTTCGATGAACCGGGCCGTCTCTTCTTCGGCGGTGCCGCCGATTTCGCCGACGATCACCACCCCTTTCGTTTCCGGGTCCGTTTCAAAGGCTTCCAGGCAGTCGATGAAGGTGGTGCCGTTGACGGGGTCCCCCCCGATGCCGATGCAGGTGGTCTGCCCGATCCCCTGCAGCGTCAACTGGTAGACCACCTCGTAGGTCAGGGTCCCGGAACGGGAAATCACCCCGACGGGTCCCCCGGGCTTGTGAATGGGACCCGGCATGATCCCCACCTTGGCCTCTCCCGGCGTGATGATCCCCGGGCAGTTGGGCCCGATGAGCTGCACGGGTTTTCCCGAAAGGTAATTTTTGACTTTCATCATATCCAACACCGGGATTCCCTCGGTGATGGTCACCACCGTCCGGATTCCGGCATCCGCGGCTTCCATGACGGCCTCGGCGGCAAACGCCGGGGGGACAAAAATCAGGGAGCAGTCGGCGCCGGTGCGATCCACGGCCGCCTGCACCGTATTGAAGACCGGGATGCCGTCCATTTCCTGCCCGCCTTTTCCGGGCGTCACGCCGGCCATCACCCGGGTTCCATAGGACACACAATGCCGGGTGTGAAACTGGCCTTCTTTCCCGGTGATCCCCTGGACCAGCACCCGTGTCTGTTCATTGACAAAAATGCTCACGCCTTCCCCCTTGGCCGATCAGGTCACCAGTCCGGCCACCTTGGCGGCGGCGTCCTTCAAATCCACCGCCGTGATCAGGTTCAGGCCGGATTCCGCAAGAATGCGCCGGCCTTCCTCTACATTCGTGCCTTCCATCCGCACCACCACCGGGACCGTGATCCCGGTCTTCTTCGCCGCCTGCACCACCCCCTCCGCCAGGACATCACACCGGAGAATCCCGCCGAAGATGTTGATCAAGATGCCTTTGACCTTTTCATCACTTAAAATGATCCGAAATCCGTTTTCCACCATCTCCGCGGAAGCACCGCCCCCCACGTCCAAAAAGTTGGCCGGCTCCCCACCGGCCCGCTTGATGAGATCCATGGTGGCCATGGCCAACCCCGCGCCGTTGACCATGTTGCCGATGTTGCCGTCCAGGTTGATGTAATTGAGATTGTACTTGGAAGCCTCGATCTCCAGGGGGTCCTCTTCGGTCAAATCCCGGTATTCCAAAAGATCCGGGTGCCGGAACAAGGCGTTGTCGTCGAAGTTGATCTTGGCGTCCAAGGCCACCAGCCGCCCGTCGGCGGTGAGGACCAGGGGATTGATTTCCACGAGGGAACAATCGTAGTCCACGAAAAGCCGATACAATCGGGGGAGCATGGCCAAAAAGGGCTTCATGGCTTCTTTCGGAAGCCCCAAGGCGTAAGCCGCCTGCCGGCAGTGGTAGGCGCGGACCCCGTCGAGGGGATTGATATACACCTTGACGATCTTTTCCGGTGTTTTTGCAGCCACGGTCTCAATGTCCATCCCCCCGGCCCGGCTGGCCATGACCACGATTTTCGCCGTGGACCGGTCGGCGATGAGGGACAGATAAAGTTCTTCGGCGATGGCAAGGCCTTCTTCCACCAGGACTTTGCCCACGCGCTTTCCCTGGGATCCGGTCTGATGGGTCACCAGGGTCATCCCGATCATTTTTTGAACGATCCGATTCACTTCCTCCAAGGTCCGAGCCAGTTGGACGCCGCCCCCTTTTCCCCGCCCCCCGGCATGGATCTGGGCTTTGACCACCACCGGAAACCCGGAGAGCCGGCTCGCGGTTTCCACCGCCGATGCGATATCGAATGCCACCCCGCCGTCTGGAACGGGAACCTCGTATTTTTTAAAGAGTCCCTTGGCCTGGTATTCGTGGATCTTCATGGATCATTCCTCTCGGGATCTTTCTCTGCCAAAATTCGGCCTTGATCCCCTCGACAGTCAAATGCATATTACCCGATGACGCATAGAACGTCGTTTTTGGCCACCGAGTCACCGGACTGGAAATTGAGGGACTTGATCGTGCCCGAAACGGGTGCCGGCAGGGCGTTTTCCATCTTCATGGCCTCCAGGATCACCACCGTCTCCCCTTCGGTCACGCTGTCCCCCACCTGTTTTTTGTAATTCACGATCATCCCGGGCATGGGGGCTTTCAAGGGTGTCCCCTCCGCATCGGCCGCCGCTTTGGCCGGTTCCACCGCCTTGGGGGGTTCGGGCGCCGATGGTTTTGCCTCCGGTGCCGGGACAGACGCCGGGGGACGCGTGCTCCGGGGTGGCGCCGCCGGTCCCGGAGGCGGCATGGCCGGCATCGTGGGCACCTGGGCCGGCATCTGCTGAATATAACGGATCACCGGAGACTCGCCCACCTCGTCCACGCCGACTTCGAAATATTCACCGTCGATGAATACATTGAAGGTGCGGGCGTTTTCGCTTTTTGGCGGCGCTTCCTTGGACGATTTTTCCATCAGTTCGCCCGCCAGGGCCTTTCTGATCAATGTCTCCCGGGCCTTGACCTGCTCCAGGGTGATGGGCCGCACTTCGGCGGGCGGTTCTTCTTGGCCGTATTTCCATTTCAAGAACCGTTTCCCGGTCACCGGATACAGGGCGTACAGGACCAGGTCGTCCATGTCCACGGCCAAATCGCCGATTTCGGTCTTGGCTTTTTCCAGCTCCGGTTCCAGGACCTCCGCCGGCCGGCAGGTGATGGGTTCTTCCCCCCGGGGGTATCCTTTGAGGGCCTTTTTCTGCACTTCCGGATCGATGGGCACGGCGGTCTTGCCGTAAAGCCCGTAGCAGAGATCCTTCACCTGGTCCGTGATCATCTTGTAGCGTTCTTCGGGGGCGTCGAACAGGACGTTGTTCACCGTCTGGATCCCCACGATCTGACTGGTGGGAGTGACAAGGGGAATCTGACCCAGCTCTTTTCTCACCCGCGGGAGTTCCCGGTAGACGTCACCAATCTTGTCCAGGGCATCCATCTGTTTGAGCTGGTTGACCAGATTCGACAGCATCCCTCCGGGAGTCTGGTGCAGCAGGACGTTGATGTCGATGATGCTCATCTTGGAGTCATCCAGGAGGTGCTTGTATTTGGGCATCACCTCTTTTTCGAGTCTTTCGTTGATGGCCGCCAGGTGCTTGATGTCGAATCCCGTATCCCGGTTGGTGCCCAGGAGGGTCATGACCAGCGGTTCGATGGCCGGGTGGGACGTTCGGTAGGCGTACGGCGACATGCAGGTATCCACAATGTCGACACCGGCTTCGATGGCTTTCAGCTGGCTCATGGCCGACATCCCGGAAGTGAAATGACTGTGCAGGTGCACGGGGGCCTTGACGGCCGCCTTCAATGCCTTGACGATGGCGTAGGCGTCATAGGGCGCGATGAGGCCGGCCATGTCTTTGACGCAGATGCTGTCCGCCCCCATGGATTCCAGGTCCTTGGCCTTGTTGACGTAATAGTCGAGGTTGTAAACCTCTCCCCCCAGCCGGGGTTCCGTCAAAGAATAGCAGATACATCCCTGGAAATGTTTCCCGGATGCCTTGATGACCGGGACCACCGTCTCGAAATTCCGGTAGTCATTGAGGGCGTCGAAGGTCCGGAAGATGTCCATGCCGTTTTTCGCGGCCCGCTCCACGAAGGCCTTGGCCACGTCATCGGCATAGTTCCGGTACCCCACCAGGTTCTGCCCCCGCAGGAGCATGGAAAAGGGGGTTTTCTTGATGTAGCGTTTCAGGGTCCGGATGCGCTCCCACGGGTCTTCATTCAGGAACCGGTGCATGGTGTCGAACGTCGCTCCGCCCCATATTTCCATGGCCCAGAAGCCCACCTCGTCCATCATCTCCGCCACCGGGATCATGTCCTCGGTACGCCCCCGGGTGGCAAAGAGGGACTGGTGGCCGTCCCGAAAGGTCAGGTCTTCCACCTTCAGCGGGTTTTCCGCCTCCGGGCGGTCATTTTCATAATTCGTGGCGGTCATTTTCACTTGATTATGATCGGTCATCTTTCCTTCTCCCTTTATTCGTTTAGGGCCCAAGGGGTCGGGGGTCCAAGGGACCGAGTGCATCGTCACTTGACTCCTCGAACCCTCGAACCCTCGAACCCTAATTGTATTATCGGTGGTAAGCCTTCATCAGCATCTGGAGACGCATCTGCATCTGGTCCTGACGCCCGCTGAACCGCCACGGGCTGAAAGGTTCCTCCGGCGGTTTTGCCGGCGCCGGCATGGATTGTAACACCAGGGCTTCTTCTTCCGTCTGGATATATGCGGTCACGGCGGTTGCAATCGCCGCCATTTTTTTCGGGTGTTTCATGTTCTACTCCCCGGTTCTTTTCTTTCTGGTGGATCCAGCGTCTTCCCTTTTTTCTTTTACACCGGAATGTTGCCGTGCTTTTTGGGCGGCCTCAGTTCGCGCTTGGCGCACATGATCTCCAGCGCGTCGATGAGGCGCGGCCGCGTCTCGCTGGGTTCGATGACGGCATCGATGTATCCCCGGTTGGCCGCGCGATACGGATTGGAGAAAAGATTTTCGTATGCTTCAATCTTTTCTTTTCGTTTGGCCGCCGGATCTTCGGCCTCCTTGATCTCCTTGCGGTGAATGATGTTGGCCGCTCCGCTGGCGCCCATGACGGCGATCTCCGCCGTGGGCCAGGCAAAACTCATGTCCGCACCCAAGTCCCGGGAGCACATGGCCAGGTAGGATCCGCCGTAGTCTTTGCGGGTCACCAGGAGGAGCTTGGGAACCGTGGCCTCCGAATAACACCACAAGAGCTTCGCCCCGTGCCGGATGATGCCGCCCCATTCCTGTTGGCTCCCCGGAAGGTAGCCGGGGACATCGGCGATGGTGAGCATGGGGATGTTGAAGGCGTCGCAGAACCGGATGAACCGGGTGGCCTTGTCCGACGCATCGATGTCGAGGCATCCCGCCAGAATCTGGGGTTGGTTCGCGATAATCCCGATGCTCCGGCCGTTGAGCCGGGCGAACCCCACGACCATGTTGCGGGCATAATACTGGTGCGGCTCGAAAAATTCGCCGTTGTCCACAATTTCGGCGATCACCGCCTTCATGTCGTAGGATTGATTGGGGCTGTCCGGGATCATCCGGTTCAACTCCGGGGCCGTGCGCTTCGGATTGTCTCCTGTTTCCATCCGCGGGGGGTCTTCCATGTTGTTGGAGGGAAGATAGGATAAAAGCTTCTGGATTTGGGCGATGGCGTCTTCATCGCTTTCGCACGCAAAATGGGCCACCCCGCTTTTTTCGTTGTGGGTCATGGCACCCCCCAGTTCTTCGAAGGTGATCTCCTCGCCGGTCACGGCCTTGATGACCTCCGGACCCGTGATGAACATGTAGCTGGAGTTTTTCACCATGAAGACCCAGTCCGTCATGGCCGGGGAATAGACCGCGCCGCCCGCCGTGGGTCCCATGACGGCCGAAACCTGTGGGATGACGCCGGAAGCCAGGGAATTGCGGTAAAAAATCTGGCCGTATCCGGAAAGGGCGTCCACCCCCTCCTGGATCCGGGCCCCCCCCGAGTCGTTGAATCCCACAAAGGGCGTCCCCGCTTTCAGGGCCAGGTCCATGACTTTACATATTTTTTTGGCGTGCATCTCTCCGAGGCTGCCGGCCCGGGAGGTGAAATCCTGGGAAAAGGCGAATACGGGCCGCCCCGCCACAAGCCCGTGGCCGGTGATGACCCCGTCCGAGGGGATATCGACCTTTTCCATGCCGAAATTGGTGCACCGGTGCCGCACGAACATGTCGATTTCCCGGAACGTCCCCCGGTCGAAAAGGCGCGCCAGGCGGTCCCGGGCGGTCAATTTCCCCTTTTCCTTGTGACGGGCCACCGCCTTTTCTCCGCCCATCTCCAGGATTTTGGCCTGCTTTTCCTTTAATTCCCTGATTTTATCTTCCACGATACCCATTTCTCGATTTCCTTTCCTGGTACTTTCCGGGCCTTTTCTTTAAATCGTCTCATCGAGCCGGGTTGCCGGACGCAAACCGGCAGCCAGGTGGCCTTTGCCGCCGTGTTCGGGTAAAAAAATGCCCGAGCTCGCCGGGACCGTACCTGCAACGGCCCGATATTCGAAAAGTATTGAAAATGATCAAAAAGCCGTAAATTGTCAATAAAAAAATCCTCGCCCGGATCCGAAAAAAGAGTGGCAGGGGTGTTCAAAGAAACCGGTGCTGTCTTTCAACGGTTGTTTTTACCGCCTTTTTTCCAGTGCATCCAGGACGTCATGGGCGGATTCCACGATGGGGGTACCGGGTCCGAAAATGCCCGCCACCACGTTGGACGTATTATATAGGAAATCATAGTCGGCGGGCGGAATCACGCCCCCCACCACCACCAGGATCTCCCGGCCCCCTTCCTTTTCAAGGGCTTCCACCAGCTTCGGGACCAGGATCTTATGGGCGGCGGTCAGCGAGGAGACCCCCACCACATGGACATCGTTTTCCACGGCCATTTTGGCCGCCTCTTCCGGTGTTTGGAACATGGGGGCCAGATCCACGTCAAAACCCAAGTCCGCAAACGCCGTGGCGATCACCTTGATTCCCCGGTCGTGGCCGTCCTGGCCGAGCTTGGTCAGCAGAATCCGGGGGCGTCTCCCCTCTTTTTCGGCGAAGGTTTCGGTGCGTTTCCGCACCGCCTCGATCTTTTCGCCGTCTCCGTACTCCGCGACATAAACACCCGAAATACAGTGCGTCGTTGCCTTGTAGCGGCCGAATACCTTTTCCATGGCGTCCGATACCTCCCCCACCGTGGCCCGGAGCCGGATTGCGGGAATGCACGCCTCCAGGAGGTTCCCTTTCCCCTCGGCGCAACGGGTGATGGCCTCCAGGGCCTGTTTCACGGCGGCATTGTCCCGGGAGGCCCGGATCTCTTGAATACGTTCGATTTGTTCGTCCCGCACCGTGGTGGGCACTTCCAGCACGTCCATCTTCGATTTTTCCTCCACGCGGTATTTGTTCACCCCCACGATGACCTCTTTGCCCTGATCGATGCGTGCCTGCCGCTTGGCGGCCACTTCTTCGATCCTCAGCTTGGGCATCCCCGTTTCGATGGCCTTGGCCATCCCGCCGAGGGCCTCCACTTCATCGATCACCTTTCGCGCCGCCTGGACGATTTCGTCGGTCAATGCCTCCACATAGTAGGAACCGCCCAAAGGATCCGCCACGTGGCAGATATGGGACTCCTCCTGAATGACAAGCTGAGTGTTCCGGGCGATCCGGGCCGAAAAATCGGTGGGGAGACTCACCGCTTCGTCGAAAGAATTGGTATGCAGGGACTGGGTCCCCCCCAGAACAGCCGCCAGGGCCTCCAGGGTTGTGCGGATGATGTTGTTGTACGGGTCCTGCTCGGTGAGGCTCCATCCCGATGTCTGGACATGGGTCCGGAGCATGGTGGACCGGGGGTTCTTGGGTTCAAACCGGCTGATGAGCTCATGCCAGAGGAACCGGGCCGCCCGGAGCATGGCGATCTCCATGAAAAAGTGCATTCCCACCCCGAAGAAAAAGGAAAGGCGCGGAGCAAAGGCATCGATGTCCAGGCCGGCCGCCAGGGCCGCCCGTACGTATTCCAGGCCGTCGGCAAGGGTGAAGGCGCATTGGAGGACCGAATCGGCGCCGGCTTCCATCATGTGGTACCCGCTGATACTCACCGTGTTGAATTTGGGCATCTTTTCGGAACAAAAGGCGATGATGTCCGACACGATCCGCATGGACGGGTCCGGAGGGTAGATATAGGTGTTCCGGGTCAGATACTCTTTCAAAATATCATTTTGGATGGTCCCGGTGAGTTTCCCCGGAGAAACCCCCTGTTCTTCGGCGGCCACGATATATCCTGCCATGATGGGAAGGACCGCCCCGTTCATGGTCATGGAGACGCTCATCTCGTCCAGGGGAATCTGATCGAAAAGGATCCTCATGTCCTCCACCGAGTCGATGGCCACTCCGGCCTTCCCCACATCCCCGATGACCCGGAGGTTATCGGAGTCATACCCCCGGTGGGTGGGCAGATCAAAGGCCACCGAAAGCCCTTTCTGGCCGGCGGCCAGGTTTCGCCGGTAAAAGGCGTTGGATTCGCGGGCGGTGGAGAAACCGGCGTACTGCCGGATGGTCCAGGGGCGGCCGGCGTACATGGTGGCCATGGGACCCCGCACATAGGGCGGAAGACCCGGCAGGGTGTTTACGTGGGGCATCCCTTCAATGTCTTCGGCGGCATAAAGGGTCCGGATGGTAATGCCTTCCGGGGAGGGCCGGTGCAGCGACTCAACAGGTTTTCCTTTCATCTGTTTTTCCGCCAGTGCGTTCCACTTTTCAAATTCCGGGTGTTTGGACATGCTGAAGTTCCTTTCTAAACACAAAATTTTTTAGACCGATGTATCTGGTCGTCTTTCTTTCGGCGCCATCAATGCTCGTAGGCATGGTACTCGGTTTGGAATCCGATGATGTGATCGATTTTTTCCTGAAGCGAAAGGCGTTGGGGGCTCTTGGCCCAGCCTTCCCAATCCGCCCGGGATCGCCAGGTGCTGATGACCAGATACTCCTCAGGGACATCGAGGCTTTTCATGGTCTCGCCGTAGATATAGCCCGACTGCTTCGAGGCCATGGATCGCATTTGATCAAGAAGGGGCATCAATTCCTGTACTTTATCTTCCGGCACCCGTCTTTTGATCATGATTTTTACGGCCATCTTCTCGTCTCCTTGGAAATCCGGTTTCTATGTTTCGTCGGCGGCCAGCCAGGCCTTCATAAACTCCCGATTGAGCCGAGCGATGTTGGAAATGGAAACCTCCTTGGGGCATTCGACCTGGCATTCGGTGATGTTGGAGCAGTTACCGAAGCCGAGGCGATCCATTTCCTGCACCATTCCGATGGCCCGCCGGGCCGCCTCGGGCCGGCCCTGGGGCAACTGGGCCAGATGGGAAACCTTTGCCGACATGAAGAGCATGGCCGATCCGTTGGGGCATGCCGCCACACAGGCCCCGCATCCGATGCAGGCCGCCGCATCCATGGCTTTTTCCGCCGCCTCCTGGGGCACCGGGAGGCTGTTGGCCTCGGGGGCCGACCCCGTGTTGACGGAAATATACCCCCCGGCAATGATGATTCGGTCCAAGGGGCGCCGATCCACGACCAGGTCCTTGATCACCGGAAAGGCCCGGGAGCGCCACGGTTCGATGACCAGTTCGTCGTTGTCCGAAAAATGCCGCATGTGCAACTGACACAAGGTGGTCCCCTTCTCCGGACCGTGGGGCCTTCCGTTGACCACCGCGCCGCACATGCCGCAGATGCCTTCCCGGCAGTCGTGATCAAAGGCGATGGGGGGCTTTCCCTCCCGGGTCAGTTCCTCGTTGAGCACATCCAGCATCTCCAGGAAGGACATGTCCGTGGAGATATCTTTCACCGCATAGGTTTCAAAGCGCCCTTTTTCGGTGCTTCCGGCCTGCCGCCATATTTTGAGTGTCAGGCTGATGCTCTTTTTCACTTGTAGCTCCTCTGGGCCAGCGCCACGTTTTCAAAAACCAACGGCTCCTTGTGGAAAGCGGGTTCCCGGTCATCGCCTTGATATTCCCATGCCGCCACGTGGCGGAATTGCGCGTCATCTCTCAGCGCTTCGTTGTCCGGCGTCTGGTACGCCTCGTTGAAATGCCCCCCGCAGGATTCCTGCCGCGCCAGGGCATCGATGACCATCAATTCCGCAAACTCCAAAAAATCCGCCACGCGTCCGGCCCGTTCCAGGCTTTGGTTCAGCGTTTCGTTTCTTTCCGGGACCTTGACGTTCTCCCAAAATTCGTTTCGCAGGATCCGGATCCTCTCCCTGGCTTTTTCAAGGCCGTCGTTGTTCCGGCTCATGCCGCAATAATCCCACATGATCCGGCCCAGCTCCCGATGAAAGTCATCCACGGTGCGGCGGCCGTTGACGGAAAGCAATGCGTGGATCCGTTGGGCCGAGGCCGCCTTGGCCTCCTGAACCGAGGGATGGGTCTCGGAAAGGGATTCAAGAGAAGTGGCGGCGAGATATCCGCCGATGGTGTAAGGAATGATGAAATAGCCGTCCGCCAGCCCCTGCATCAGGGCCGATGCCCCCAGCCGGTTGGCGCCGTGGTCCGAAAAGTTGGCCTCTCCCAGCACAAAGAGGCCGTCCACCGTGCTCATGAGGTTGTAATCGACCCAAAGGCCGCCCATGGTATAATGGACCGCGGGATAGATCATCATGGGGGTCTCATAGGGATCCTCACCGGTGATCTTTTCATACATCTGGAAAAGGTTTCCGTATTTTTTTTCGATCACCGCCCGGCCGTCCCGGGCAATGGCGTCCTTGAAGTCGAGATACACCGCAAGCCCGGTTTCGCCGACGCCCTGTCCGGCGTCACACATGGCCTTGGCCGCCCGGGAAGCCACATCCCGGGGGACCAGGTTCCCGAAACTGGGATACCGGCGTTCCAGATAATAATCCCGCTCCGATTCCGGAATATCCCCGGGGCGGCGCTTGTCCCCCGCCTGCAATGGAACCCAGACCCGGCCGTCGTTTCGCAGGCTTTCGCTCATGAGGGTGAGTTTGGACTGATAGGTGCCGTGCACCGGGATGCAGGTGGGGTGGATCTGGGTGAAACACGGGTTGGCGAAAAAGGCGCCCCGCTTGTAGCACCGATACGCAGCCGTCACGTTGGAGGACATGGCATTGGTGGAAAGAAAATAGACGTTCCCGTATCCTCCGGTGGCCAGAACCACCGCATGGCCGAGGTGGGTTTCCATCTCCCCCGTGAGGAGGCTGCGTACCACGATCCCCCGGGCACGACCGTCGGCCACCACGAGATCGAGCATCTCCCGGCGCGGAAACATCCTTACCCGCCCGGCGGCCACCTGGCGCATCATGGCGCTGTAGGCCCCCAGCAACAGCTGCTGGCCGGTCTGTCCCCGGGCATAAAACGTCCGGGCCACCTGGGCCCCGCCGAAACTCCGGTTCGCCAGCAACCCGCCGTATTCCCGGGCAAAGGGGACCCCTTGGGCCACGCAATGGTCGATGATGGCGTTGCTGATCTGGGCCAGTCGGTATACGTTGGCTTCCCGGGCCCGAAAATCCCCCCCCTTGACGGTATCGTAAAAGAGGCGCCGGATGCTGTCCCCTTCGTTGGTGTAGTTCTTGGCCGCGTTGATTCCCCCCTGGGCGGCGATGCTGTGGGCCCGGCGGGGGCTGTCCTGGATGCAAAAGGTCTTGACGTTATACCCCAACTCCGCCAGGGCGGCGGAGGCGCTCCCCCCGGCAAGCCCCGTTCCCACCACGATGATGTCGAATTTGCGCTTATTGGCCGGATTCACCAGCTTGAGTTCAAACCGATGCCGGTCCCATTTTTCGGGCAGAGGCCCTCGGGGAATTTTCGCTTCTAATGCCATGGAATCGAATCTCCTTAACGCCTGCGTTACAAAAGACGCATATAGACGGGGATGAAGCCGAAGCCGATACCGACCACCATCGAAAAGATCAACCCCACCCCCTTGATGATCGGTGTATATCTGGTGTGATGAGCGCCCAGGGTTTGAAAGGCGCTCCAGAATCCGTGGCTCACATGGAGGGCAACCACCGCCATGGCCGCCACATAAAGGGCGACCTCGAAAGAATTTTGAAAAGCGGCTTGCACGATCTCATAAATGGGAACGGTGGTTTTATCCACGAAATGAAAGCGGATCAGGTGATAGATCACGAAGGCCAGGATCAAAACCCCGGTATAGGGCATGGTGGCCGACCCCCAGGTCTGGCCGCCCCCGCTTTTTTTCACGGCATATTTCACCGGCCGGGCGCGATTGTTTTCATAAAAAAGCCACAACCCGAAAACCACATGGATCAGGGCGAGCGCCAAAAGGGCCAGCTCAAACATCGTCAACAGGGGACCGAGGGAATGGAGCCGTGCCGCATAGGTGTTGAAGGCCTCCCCGCCCCGGTAGAGCAGCAGGTTTCCGGCCAGGTGCGTCGTTAAAAACAAGACAAAACAAAGGCCGGTTGCCGCCATGAGGAGCTTGCGGCCGACGGAAGAACCGAAAAACTTTAAAACCCAGCCCATTGTCTAATATTCCTTTCCAAGCAGTTTATAATCGGAAAAGTTCCCTCATTGTCAACAATCGGGCGCGTTCTTCATGGAACCCAAAGCGTGGGAAAACAGAATTGAACCCTTCAGTGAATCGAATTTTTCATACCACACTGCACTGGTTTTTCAACCCTAATTTCATATGGAGATCTAGTCCCAACATGCAAATACAAGACGGTTTCACTCGTTATAATCGAGAATTTCTCGCCGGTCGATATGATTGTGTAGATCGTATCGTACTCAATGGCTACTTCCCTCTTGGGCAACCACGCATTATTGACGATACGGCCGAACCCGATGGACCTTCTCGGCAAAAATGGAAAAAGCGAGCCGACAAAATCATTGCGCATTGTGTCGGCTCGCTTGAAATCGGAACCTTCACGATGATTAAAAAGAGACTGATCTACCGATGTTACTTTCGGCCTTTTCCCAGTCCGATCCCAATCAGGGCTTCCCCGATTTCATCCAAAATCACCGGATCGTCGATTGTGGCCGGCAATTTCCATTCCTTGTTGTCGGCAATTTTCTGGATTGTGCCACGAAGAATTTTTCCCGAACGTGTCTTCGGGAGCCTTTTGACCACCGTTGCGGTTTTAAAGGATGCCACCGGGCCGATCCGATCCCGCACCATTTGAACGATCTCCTTGATAATCTCCTCATGGTTGCGGGTGACCCCGGCTTTAAGCACGATGAATCCCACCGGGATCTGCCCTTTGAGGTTGTCGTCGATCCCCAGGACAGCGCATTCAGCCACGTCGGGATGGTCAGACAACACTTCTTCCATTGCACCGGTGGAGAGCCGGTGGCCGGCTACATTAATGATATCGTCTGTGCGGGTCATGACCCAGACATATCCGTCTTCGTCGATGAAACCGGCATCGGCGGTGGCATAGTTACCCGGAAATTCATGCATGTAGGATTTTAAAAAACCGTCATCGTTGTTCCATAGTGTGGGAAGCGTTCCCGGGGGTAAGGGCAGTTTGGCAACCAGCGCCCCGATCTCGTCTGTCTTAACCGGTTTTTTCGTCTCCGGATCCAAAACCGCCAAGTTCCATCCCGGCGCCGGTTTGGTGGGGGATCCGGGTTTAACCGGGAAGTGATGAATGCCGAGACAATTGGCGGCGATGGCCCATCCGGTTTCGGTCTGCCACCAGTGGTCGATCACCGGTACATTCAGTGCGGTCTCCGCCCATTTCAGAGTGTCCGGATCCAGCCGTTCTCCGGCAAGAAAAAGTGCGTAGAACTTGGAAAGGTCGTATTTTTTGACCAGTTCCGCCTTGGGATCTTCGCGCTTAATGGCGCGAAACGCCGTGGGCGCCGTGAACAGCGTCCGCACCTTATGATCGGAGATCACCCGCCAGAAGACGCCGGCATCCGGCGTTCCCACCGGCTTCCCCTCAAAAAATATTGTGGTGCAACCTCTCAACAGGGGACCGTAAACAATGTAGGAATGCCCCACAACCCACCCCACATCCGATGCAGCCCAATAGGTATCGCCCCGATCTACATTATAGATGGCTTTCATGGTCCATTTCAATGCCACTGCGTGACCCCCGTTGTCCCGGACAACGCCTTTGGGAACCCCCGTTGTCCCGGAAGTATAAAGGATGTAAAGAGGATCCGTTGCCTCCACCGGCACGCAGTCCACCGGTTCGGCTTTGGCCATCAGATCCTCCCAGTCCAGGTCACGACCCGCAACCATGGGAGCTTTTTCCATCGGTCGCTGGAAAATGACGCACTTTTCCGGTTTGGCCTTGGCGATTTGTATCGCCTCATCCAGCAACGGTTTGTATTTGATGACCCGGGCGACCTCAATGCCGCAGGAGGCCGATACAATCACTTTAGGCCGCGCGTCGTCGATGCGGATCGCCAATTCTTTCGCAGCAAATCCACCGAAAACTACCGAATGAACCGCTCCGATTCGGGCGCAGGCCAGCATGCTGATTACCGCCTGGGGGATCATGGGCATATAAAGAACCACCCGATCTCCCTTTTTCACTCCCAGTTGACTCAACACGCTTGCAAATTTGGCGACCTCATCCCGTAATTCATTGTAAGTGTAGGCCCGAATGATGCCGGTCACCGGGCTGTCATAGATCATGGCCGCTTGATTTCCCAGGCCGTTTTCAATATGGAAGTCTAGGGCATTGTAGCATGTATTCAGGGACCCGCCCGTGAACCACCGGTAAAAGGGCTTGTTGGAATTGTCCAGCACCTTGTTCCATTTCTTGTACCAGCAGATATTTTCTCCCGCTTCCCCCCAGAATTCATCCGGGTCCAAGATCGATCTTTTAAAGGCCTCGTCATAAGGGTTGGTCATGATGTACGCCTCCTTTCAAGAAGATTTTTCGGTTATATCCGGCTTTCATACCGCAAGGCCATTACAAAAAGAGGTTTTTTCAGTAATATAACCTTTTATCCCTAAGTAAAAAAAATAGATGATATAAATGCCCAGCATAATATAAACCCAGGTAGTTCCGCTCATATCCTCCTCCCAGTTCTAAGGCGTTTCGAAATAAACCTACTGCCTTCTTGAACGCTAAATCGACCCCACCTCCTTTCCAAATCATATCTTTTTGTTGATTTGAAAAATATCTTGGTAGATAGGCAATCTACATGCCAACTCCATCAACTATAGCGAGAGATGGTCAGAATGGCATTTGGGAGACCGGATGATGGGGCAAGAAGATCCCAAATCAGGGAGGGATAATGATAAGTATCTGAAAATTTATGGATTTCGTAATTTGAGACAATAAAGCTCAAATCGGGCTATTTATATCCCAAACCAAGTGCAAGTGCTTTGTAAAAACGCGTTTCAAGTGCCACCGAAGGCTTATCGGTTTATTGCAGCTCAAAGTCTTTTATTTTCCTGAACAAAGTCCTACGGTCAACCCCTAAAATAGAGGCTACTTTCGACCGATGCCAATGATGACGATGCAATAATTGTCTAATCAGATTTTTTTCAAATTGTTGGGTTGCCTCCCGCAGCCGGAGCTGACGATTCTCGCTGAATGCAGCCAGATCGGAACGGATAGCGATATCGTCCATGCCTTCCGGCGAAATATCCAAAAAATCTATTTTTTTCAAGGTGATGTAGCGTTGGATGGTATTTTCAAGCTCCCTGACATTACCGGCCCAATTATGATCAAGCATTCCCTTCATGACCCGTGTCGGAATCGAAGGGATGTTTTCTCCGTGAGTATGGAAATGGAGAAAGTGATGAATTAAAAAGGGAATATCCTCTTTCCTTTCCCGGAGCGGTGGAATGGAAATGGGGATGACATGAATACGATAGTAAAAATCCTCTCGGAATTCACCCTTTTTTACGAGTTCCTTCAGATCCCGATTCGTGGCGGTGATCACACGAATATCCGGCTTCCTGATTTCTCGACTTCCAAGGGGTGTATAGCCGCCCCCTTCAATGGCCCTTAGCAACTTGACCTGAATGTTGAAACTCAGCTCTCCCACTTCATCCATGAATAACGACCCGCCGTCTGCATTATCCAAATATCCAGGTTTATCGGCGTTGGCACCGGTAAAGGCGCCTTTTTTAAAACCGAAGAATTCGCTTTCGAATAGGGTGTCGGGTATGGCACCGCAATTGACCGGCACGAAATTATTGTTTCCTCGGGTGCTCAAATTATGAATGGTTCGCGCCACAATCTCTTTCCCGGTTCCGGATTCCCCATAAATGATAACGCTGGCGCTTGTGGCGGCGGCTTTCAAAATGGTTTCATAAACATTTTGCATGGCCTGGCTTCTGCCGATAATCCCGCAAAACTGGTTTGATCCTCTAAACGTGGATCGAAGCCGGATATTTTCCTCCCTTAAATGCGCTTCGCTCAACCGCAAGGCTTCTTCGTTCAACTTGCGGTCCGTGATGTCCACATGGGTGCCCACCATTCTCACCGGTGTCCCGTCCTCGTCTCTTTCCACCACCTTTCCCCGGGCGAGAATCCAGCGCCAATTTTGATCCTTTGTTTTTAGGCGGTATTCCACCTCGAAGGCACCAATTTTTTTTTCACATACTGATTCAGCGTATGCGCGGCGTGCTCCACATCATCCGGATGAATCAGACTTCTCCATGTATCGAAGCTCTGTTGCAACTCGTACGGCTCGTAGCCGAGCATAGTGTAAAAGCAACGATTGAAATACGTGCTGTTGGTCATCAAGTCCCAATCCCATAATGCGTCGCTAGTGGCCTCCATTGCGAGGTCGAGTCGTTTTTTACTCTGACTCAGTGACTCCTCGGCTTGAATCTTTTCTTTGATTTCCCGTCGAAGCCTCTCGTTGACTTCGGATAATTCGAGGGTGCGTTGCTCAACCCGTTTTTCCAGTTCCTGATGAGCGGCTTCCAAAGCCTCCTTGGCCCGGCGGGCCTCGGTAACATCTCGGTGGATAACGATGCTTGCGCTAAGCTTGCCCTCCTTGTCATTCAATATGGCAGTGCGGAGCTGGATGTTGAGGAGCCTGCCATCTTTTGTAAAACGCTCCGTTTCAAAACAAATATTTTTCCCCTGAAAGGTTTCCTCCCAAGCTTCTCTCGTCGATTCTTTTTCATGGGGAGGCACAAAATCGATGTGCCAGCCAATCAATTCCTCCCTCGACCATCCATAGGTGCGTTCAAAGGCGTCGTTGATATATACGGCATTTCCGCCGGCATCATAGACCACAACGGGATCCGGAATGGCACCTATCAAGGCCCGATAGCGTGTTTCGCTTTCGCGAAGATCCGATTCCGCTTTCTTCAGCTCGGTCACATCGCGATGGATAACAATGCTGGCGGTGTGTTCACCCTCGCTATCGTATAAAAGGGCGGTACGGAGTTGGATGTTCAACAATCTTCCCTCTTTTGTCTGGCGCTTGGTCTCAAAAAAAACAGTTCCTCCCTTGAAGGTATGCTCCCAGGCCTTTTGAGTGGCTTCCTTCTCCTCCTGTGGAACAAAAAAGTCCAGCCGGCGTCCTAAAAGTTCTGCTCGAGACCACCTGTAAACCTGTTCAAAGGCTTCGTTGACATAGGTCGCCCGGCCCTGGGCATCGTAGACAACCACCGGATCCGGTATGGCCCCTAACAGCGCACTATAAAGCTCTTCATTTGCACGAAGAGAGGCCTCGGCCTGCCGCTGCAAAGTCGTTCCCCATTCTAACTCTTTGATTCGCCTTTCCATCTCACCACATGATTGGATGCTTTTTTTAACTTCTGTCTCCATCTTCTAATTCGCTCCCAAAGGATTAAAGCATATGGATATTATTGTATAATTATAAACCTATCTATGCAATGTCAACAGGGTTGAATACTCTCTTGCTTTGAAATGCAGGCTGTCCAAACATTTGGGTCCACCGGGGGCATCACTGCCTTGTTTTATTGAAATGCATGCTTTTTTCTTGTATATTCGCCATCACACCGAGGTGTTAACCGTGGAAAACGCAACCCTTCTGATTGCATGCCATGAATGTGACCTGGTCCTTCGTATACCGGCGGTCGCCACCGGGCAATCGGTGCGCTGCCAGCGGTGCGGCGCTCTCCTGCTCCGAAAACGAAAGAACAGCCTGGATCGGACCCTGGCCTTCTCCAGTGCGGGGCTGATTTTGTTTTTCCTGGCCAACGCGTTTCCCTTCCTTTCCTTTCAAATGGAAGCCCAAATCCGCCGGACCACGTTGATCACGGGTATTCGGGAGCTCTACGCCCAGGATCTTCAACTCCTGGCCCTTTTGGTCCTGCTGACCACGGTAATTGTGCCTTTTGTCCAGCTTGCCGGAATGCTTTACGTGCTGCTTCCCATCCGGTTGAATCGAAACGCCCCCAAACTCATGGAAAGTTTCCGGCTCATTCAGCGCTTGAGACCCTGGAGTATGATGGAAGTCTTCATGCTCGGCATCCTGGTTTCCATGGTAAAGCTTGCCCAAACCGCCCAGATCATCCCCGGTCTTGCCCTTTACGCCTTTATGGCCCTTATATTCCTGATGGCGGCCGCCATCGCCTCCCTGGATCCCCACACGGTCTGGAAAAAATGGAAGGGACATTCATGACGCGTTTCATCGCCACGGCGAAAGGCCTCGATCTCGTGGGATGCCCCAGTTGCCATCTCCTTTGCCGGGGACAACGCCCGGGCCCCCATCAACGCCGCATATGCCCCCGCTGCAAGACGGTCCTGCATGTGCGAAAACCTTTGAGCATCCCGCGGACCTGGGCACTCTTGATCGCCGCCGTCATTTTCTATATACCCGCCAACGTGCTCCCCATCACCACGGTGACCTCATTCGGGAGTACCCAGTCCGATACCATCCTTTCCGGCGTGCTTTATTTTATCAAAACCGGCATGTGGCCCATCGCCGTGATCATCTTCATCGCCAGCGTGATCGTGCCCCTGGCCAAAATCCTGATTTTGGGCTTTTTATTGATTTCCGTGCAACGCCGGTTCCCGGGGCACAAAAGGGATCGAACCTTTTTGTATCGCATCACGGAGGTGATCGGTCGATGGTCCATGGTGGATATCTTCGTGGTGACGATCCTCGTGGCGTTGGTGAACCTGGGTTCCCTTGCCTCGGTCCAGGCGGGGCCCGCAGCCCCGTTTTTCGCGGCCGTGGTCGTCACCAGCATGGCGGCATCGATGCAGTTCGATCCCAGGCTGATCTGGGATGTGGAGCCCCCTGCCCGGAAAGGCGGGGCTCCCCGGTAAGGAAATAGTCTTTTTTACGATGGCTTCCCTTGCTCCTCCCTGAAAAGGCGGAGCTTACGGGAAGCGTTCCGGCAAAGGAGTCTTCCCATGGAAAACGACCACACGGGTCACTCGGAATTCGATACATTGCCTGAAGCGGTGGTGAAGGAAGGAAAAATCCCCATTTCCATCGTCTGGATCGTGCCTCTGGTGGCGCTTGTGATCGGGGGGTGGCTGGTGTACAGGACATGGTCCGGAAAAGGGCCTGTCATCACCATTTCCTTTCAGACGGCCCAGGGCCTTGAAGCCGGGAAAACCCATATCAAATACAAAGATGTCACGGTCGGACGGGTCGAAAAAATCGAATTGAGTCCGGATTTATCCCAGGTGATGGTCCGGGCGCAGCTGACCAAGGGAACGGAAACCCTTTTAACCCAAGGAACCCGGTTCTGGGTGGTCCGGGCCCGCCTCTCCGCCGGTGAGATCTCCGGACTCGGGACACTCTTTTCAGGCGCCCACATCGGAATGGACCCGGGGCCCCCCGGAAAGGCGGAGCGGCATTTCACCGGCCTCGAAGTGCCGCCCGTGGTGACCACCGATCTTCCCGGTGCCCATTTTACCTTGCGCGCCGACCGCCTGGGTTCCCTGGATGTGGGCTCCCCCGTTTACTACCGTCAGATCAAAGTGGGGCAGGTGGTGGGTTATCACCTGGAAGAATCGGGAAAGGCCGTCATCGTCAATATTTTCATCAGCGCCCCCCATCACCGGCTGGTCGATACCAACACCCGTTTCTGGAACGCCGGGGGGCTCGATGTGGCTCTGGAGGCCAGCGGCGTCCGGTTAAACACGGAATCCATCATGGCCTTGCTGCTGGGCGGCATCGCCTTCGAGACCCCCACCAATCTGGAACCCGGAAAACCGGTGGAGGCAGGCCACCGGTTTACGCTCTGTGCCAGCCGGGAAGAAATCTATGAAAAAACCTACGCCCACAAATTCAATTGGCTGCTGTATTTCGACGGATCCGTCCGCGGGCTTTCTCCGGGAGCCCCCGTGGAGTTTAGGGGGATCCGCCTGGGAAAAGTCCTGGATGTGAATCTTGAACTCGACCCGGAAAAGGGAATCTGCCGGATCCCGGTTTTAATCGAAACCACACCGGAGCGCTTCTGGCCGGCCCATACCGAATTCGACGCATCCAAACAAAACGCCTTCATGGGCGCCCTGGTGGAAAAAGGCCTCCGGGCACGCCTGAAAACGGGGAGCCTGATCACCGGAAAGCGCCTGGTGGAACTGGACCTTTTTCCGGAGGCCGGCACGGCGGCAATCGACTGGTCCGGGCGGTACCCTGTGCTCCCCACCCTCCCGGGGCCCACGGAAGAGATCCTGGACAGTTTACGCCGCCTCCTTGTAAAACTGGAACGGGTCCCCATCGAGGATATCTCCCGGGAGCTCAAAGGGACCCTCCAGGGGGCGAATCGGCTGGTCAATGCGGCCGCATTGCATGAAAGCGTCGTTGCCTTCAGAGAGACGCTGGAAGAGATCCGGGCGCTGGCGGACCGGCTGAATCGCACCGCGGTCCCGGAGTTCAGTGCCGGGATGGGACAGCTGACCACGGCTTTCAAACGTCTTGACACACTCGTTCAAAATTTGAACGACTCTTCGATCCCGGCCCTTTCCGCCCTGCTTCAGGAGGCACAGGGAACCCTTTCCGATATGGATCGGTTCGTGAGCACGGAGGCTTCATTGTACCAGGAACTCAAGGGGGCCCTTTCGGAAATCGCGGGGGCGGCCCGGGCCGTCCGCGTGATGGCGGATTATCTCAGCCGCCATCCGGAGGCCCTGATTTACGGGAAAGGAAAAGAGCAATGATCGAGGGATTGAATGGTCCGGTCAAAAGGCTTTTTGCGAAACCCTTTGGATCTCCCGAAAAGGGTTGCGGCGCGAACAAAATCGGCCTTTTTACGATCTTGTCAAAGATTGTATTCTCTCAAAGGAAGCATGCGGTGTGGCTGGCAGCCGGAATCATCCTTCTGGGAAGTTTCGGATGCCGGGGACCGTCCACACCGGTGCACTTTTACGCGCTGGCGTCCATGGCCGGAAATCCCCTACAACAAACGAACGCCGGTATTCCCAAGGACCTTTTGGTGGGCGTCGGCCCCATCGAATTGCCCGAGATCTACAACCGTCCCCAGATTGTCACCACCGCCGGTCAAAACCGGTTGACGCTTTCCGAATATCATCGCTGGGCCGGGGTGTTACAGGAAGAAATCTCGATTGTTTTGGCGGAAAACCTTTCCGTTCTGCTACAATCCGAAAGGGTCGTTTCCTTCCCTTGGGACGGCATTTCGGACCCGGACATCCGGATCTTTGTGAGAGTCCATCGTTTCGAAGGGACCCTGGGGCAAAAGGCGGTCTTCGCCGCGACCTGGTCCATGCGGGGTCCCCGAAGCGACGACCGTCCGCCGGTGGTGAAAAAGACGTTCCTTGAAGCGCCCGTGGACGATGCGGCGTATTCGGCGTACATCGCCGCCCAGAACCGTCTTTTGGCCGCTTTTTCCCGGGAAATGGCATCGGAGATCGTTAAAATGCATCCAAGATAAAACCGCAACCGGTTCGGCAACCACGCGCGCTTATCTTCCCGTTTGAATCTCCCCGCCGCCGCGCGCGAGAGGGGGGGGGTCTTTAGAAGGCCGTGATGATCGCTTTACCCGGCTGGTGAAAAAAATGGTGATGTTTGGTGTAAGGATATGACAGGCCGATGGCGGCCGAGACGTATTTTTGGAGATTGCCTTTTTCGATTTCGTACTGCAGGGAAGGCCCCATATGCGTATCGGTGTACAGAATCGTGGTTTTTTCGCGTTTCAGCGGACCACCCTGAAAAAAGTATTCAAACCAATTGTATTGGTGGGTCACCTGTTTGTTTGTGATCGGATCATAGTCGGAACTCAGCATGATTTCCCGCTGGTATTCGATTAAATCCCGGATGGTGTCATCGACCAAGACGCCCGATTCCTGTAAAAACAGCAAAATACGGTCATAGAATGCTGTTTTTTCTTCGGACAACGCCATCCACAGATAGGCCCACATCTGCCATGCTTTTCGCTTGGGATTGTACCGGCGTAAAAAGGTCATCAGATCCGGTTGACTGTTCACTCGATTGATCTGCGGCATTTTCGGATCGTCATGGAAATCTTGAATCAATTGCCGGATACGGCGGAATGGAACCGATGCGGCATCCCTGTCCCTTTGCAACAGGTGTTTCAAGAGGCCCTCGTAAAACGCCGCGTACGTCATGAGTCCGGATTCATGCAGGTAAATCGATAAAAACCGAGTGTATCCCCCGTTGTGCAACGCCTGGATCGTTTCCGCGAAGAGCAGGCAATAGGCCCAGTCACTGTTTGTCATGTGGGCGGTTTCCACAACCAGTTCGACATATTCCGTTGGGATGCCGGGGACGGGTGTCCGTAACGGTTTCATCTGGGTCTTGAGGCCGAATTTTCTTCTCGACGCCGGTTGGCTGATGGGGGCGTTGGGAAGCAGGGCCAATTCAAAAACCCGGATATCATCGTGCATGCCGATTTCAAAAAGGGTGCAGATGCCGCGAACGAAACTTTCCCGTGTTTCCAAGGGTAACCCCAAGATGAGTTCGGTGTATGTCGGAATGCCGGCCCGGCGATATTTTTCCTTTAATTCTCTGTAACCGTCGAGCCCCAAAAACTGCCGATGGATGGTCTCGAGTACGCGCCGGTCCACGCTTTGCATGGATAACGTGGTCCCCCACAACATACCGTTTTCGTGCATCATCCGGCTGATTTCATACACCCGCTCATTGGATTTTTTGGCGAATTGGATGCGGACGCGCTTTGGAAAACCGGTTTCCTGATGACTCTCGATCAGCCTTCCGGCAATCTCGACATCGCGTTTGAAAAGACCGAAATTGCAATCCGTTATATATATATCCTCTATCTTTTTCTTGGCCATATAGGCAATTTCAACGGTGATCTTATTCAGATCGTGCGTACGGATTTTATTGGTCGTGCGAACACCCCAGTCGCAAAACGAGCAGGAATAGGGACATCCCCGATTGGTTTCCCACAAGGCGATGACATTGGCGGCGGCGTGCGCCAGGTAACGGTCGAAAAGGCCGTTGAGATAAGGGCTGGGGATCGGCAGCGGTTCTGGAAGGCGAGCGGATGTCTTCGACCGGAAGACCCGGCCGTTTTGCCGGTAGCTGATTCCCCGGATACCCGCCAGCCGGACAGATTTGTTCAGAAAGGCGAGGAGAAGCGCCTCGGCCGGAATTTCCCCTTCGCCGTGCACCAGTACATCGATGTAAGGGTGCGCGTCCAAATACTCAGCGCTGTTGTCCGGGATATGCGGCCCCCCGAAGACAACCCGGCAACCGGGATGGCGTTTTTTGACCGCGGCGGCGATTGCCGCATGCTGATTGTGATTCCACACGTAGCAGGAAGCAAACAACACCGCCGGGTTTTCGATTCGTGCAGCGACGACCCCGGTGGAATTCATGTCACAGATCGGCTCTTCCCATGTATAATTCTTTGAAATGACAGGATTTTGCTCCACATAGCTGCGCAGCAGGCCGTACGCATAGGGAATGAAATGGATCGGGTTCAAACTGAGAAAATATATTGTCTTCAACGTGTCCATGTTTCGTAACCGTAACGATTCCCGCAAGATCCGCCGTATAAGGCAGCGTCAAGGGAAGCGATTTTAAGAAAGGAAGGCTTAAAACAAAGATCCGGATATGCCTCCAATGGGCGTGGGCAAAGGGACATGGGTATGATCGCGCCGCTACAGGTCTTTCCCGCCGGAAAATTCCGGGAAAGCCTCTTCGAGGTGACGTTGCCGTTTGATCCGCGGGGCTGAAACGTTTTGTGCGTTTCGGCTCCGCCTAAAACCGAAGCATGAAGCCGACGAAGGGGCCGTGCCAGGTGGTATCGAACTCGAAGCGGCTGGAGCCGCTTCCGTCCCCGTAATCGACGCTCAGGATCCGATATCCCAGCCATCCGCTGAAAACGGGTGTAAAATCGTAGCCGAATTTGGCCGTGAAATTAAAGGTGAAGTCCGACCCGGCACCCAGACCCCCGATATCCCCCCGGGCGTTGAAGGCCGCCTTCGGGGTCATGGGAACCCAGATCCGCAACCCGATAAAAGGATCGAGCCAATCCACCGTCTGTTCGGGTTGCCCCAAATAGGGGCTTCTGATCTTGCCGGTGACATCCCAGAACCGACCACCACCCAGAACATCCAGATGAAACTCAGGCGCGATACGTTGGTTTTCAAAAAACCCCACGGCGCGATAATACCCCCCGAACTCGAGGAGCCAGATGCTGGTTTCTGCCTCGATTCGCCCTGCCGCCGTGTTTTCCTCCACGGTCAATTCCGAATAGGTGGGATCGATGAACGCCCCCCATCGCCCCTTTCCCACCTCCACATGGACCTGCCCGCCGAAATCGAGATCCGACCAGACGTCATCAAAAGCGGCATCCACGGAGGCCCGCTGGCCCTGAATCGTGATGTCCCCGTCGATTCCCGCCATCCATAAATACGGGGCGATGGAAAAGGACCATGGGTCCGAATCGGCGGCCATCTGCTGAGCGACGGCCGGAAAAGATCCTCCCAACACAAACAGCATGACGCCGCATAGTATCCACCCTTTTTTCCCGTTTCTCGTCATGGCTCAAGGCTCCCTTCTCCGTCTTTTTGTTTCATGAAATCGTGAAATGTGAATCCCATGCAACGCGGCGTCCGCATCGTGCACTCCGTTGGCACAGGGTTCGCGGCGCCGAAATAAAACCGTTCACAACGCCGTCACCGTTCACAAAGCTCCACGAGGACACCGTTTGTCGCCTTGGGATGTAAAAAGGCGATTTTCGCCCCGCCGGCCCCTTTCCGGGGGACCGGGTCGATGAGGGCCACGCCGTTCTCCTTTAAAAACGCCAACGCTTCCTCGATGTTTTCCACACGAAAGGCCACGTGCTGGATCCCTTCCCCGCGCTTTTCGATGTGTTTGGCCACGGGACCGTCAGGGGCCGTGGTTTCCAAAAGTTCCACTTCACTTTCTCCCACCGGGAAAAAGGCAGTGGTCACTTTTTGTTCCGCCACCGTTTCGGTCCCTTCGAAGGGAAGCCCCAGAATATCCGTCCAAAAGGCTTTTCCGGCATCGATGCTCTTTACCGCAATCCCCAAATGATCGATCTTTAAAATCTTCATGGGTGTTTCTCCGGTGTTATTGATTTTTTTTTATGGCGCGCCTGAAGCCGGGCATGGCATTGACGATGGTGTCGTCATCCACGCAAAAGGCCAATCGGAAGTGTCCCGGGCCCATGAACCCGCTTCCCGGCACGGCCAGGATCAATTCTTCCTGGAGGGCGCGGACAAAGGCCACGTCGTCGGGAATGGGGGATTTGGGGAAAAGATAAAAAGCGCCCTTGGGTTCGGCGAATTCGTATCCGCACTCCGCCAGCCCTTCGCACAGGAGTTTTCGTTTCCGGGCATATGCATCAAGATCCGCCGTCACACCCTGGAGGGCGGCCACCGCCCGCTGCATCAACGCCGGTGCATTGACAAATCCGAGGATCCGGTTGGCCAGGGCCAATCCCCCCAAAAGGGCCGGCCGATGGGTGGCAGCGGGGTTCACCGCAATGAACCCGATCCGTTCCCCGGGGATGGACAGATCCTTGGAATACGACGTCACGATGACGGTATCCTGGTAGCAGGAAAAAATACCCGGCACCCGCACCCCGTCATAGACGATCTTCCGGTAGGGTTCATCCGAGATCAGGAAAAGAGTCCGATTCAAGGCCCGGCCCTTTTCCGAAAGCAGGTTTCCTAAGGCCCGGAGGCTTTCCTCGGAATAAATCTGGCCGGTGGGGTTGTTGGGGGAATTGATCAAAACCGCCTTGGTCTTGTCCGTCACCGCAGCGGAAACGGCGTTCAAATCGAGTGTGAAATCGTCTTGCGTGGATACGGTCCGAAGCACGCCGCCGTGGTTGTCCGCATAGGTACTGTACTCCACGAAATAGGGCGCCGGGCAGATGACTTCGTCTCCCGGGTCCAGAATCGCCTTCAAGACGGCGTTGAGGGCACCGGCGGCGCCGCAGGTCATGATGATCTCCGCTTCGGTGACCGGCGTTTCCTGTTCCCGGGAAAGATATTCGGCGACGGCGTTGCGTACAAACGGATACCCCACATTGGGCATGTAACCGTGATCCCCCGGTTTTTCGGAGTCGATCAAATCCCGAAGAACTTCCCTGAATCGTTCCGGGGGCGGAATGTTGGGGTTTCCGAGGCTGAAATCGAAAACATTTTGCGCGCCGTGTTCGGCTTTCAGTCTCGCCCCTTCTTCGAACATCTTCCGGATCCAGGATTGCTTGGCCTGCATCGTCTCGATCTTCTTGGCAATCGTCATGAAAACCTCCATGTTCCGCCCCCACCGAAACGGTCTTCCGGCGAAAGCCGGGATCGGGGCCGGGATTCGAATCGGGTCAGTCCACCGCCACCACGGACTTGACCTCGGGAACGTCTTCCTTGATCAAACGCTCGATGCCGTTTTTGAGGGTCATCTGAGACATGGGGCATCCGGCACACGCCCCCTGGAGACGGACCTTGACCACGCCGTCGACGATCTCCACCAGTTCGACGTTGCCGCCGTCTCTCACCAGCATGGGCCTGATTTTCTCAATGGCCTTTTCCACTTTTTCTTTCATGAGATGCTTCCTTCCATTGGGTTGTAACTGTCCAAAAGGGCTTTCGGCCGTCCAGGGGACCATATCACAATTGTCAAACCCGTGAAAAGGTTTTTGCGGGCGCATCACATTTGCCGGCGATGGTAAAACGCTTTTTTAAAAGACATAAACCGTCCCTGGGCAATGGCGCTTTGCATCTGTGCCATCAAATTGAGATAATACGTGATATTGTGGATCGTATTGAGCCGGTAGGCCAGAAGCTCCCTGGCCAGGTACAAATGCCGCAGATAGGCCCGACTATAGTTCTTGCAGGTATAACAGGTGCACTCCGGGTCCGGGGGCCCGGTGGCGAATCGGTGGACGGCGTTGCAGATGTTGACCGTGCCGAAAGACGTGAAAAGGGATCCGTTCCGGGCGTTCCGGGTGGGTAGGACACAGTCGAACATGTCCGCCCCCAACGCCACCAGTTCCACCAGATCCTCCGGCGTCCCTACCCCCATCACGTACCGGGGCTTCTCCTCGGGAAGCCTTTCCAGGGTAAAGGCGGCGGTTTCCATGAGGGCGTCTTTGGGCTCTCCCACACTCAAACCGCCCACGGCATATCCGGGGAATTCGATGGCTGCCAGTTCCTCCACGGATCTTTTCCTCAAATCTTTCCATACGCCGCCTTGAATGATCCCGAAAAGCGCGCCGTTGCCGGTTTTCTCCCAGGCCGCCTTGGAGCGCCGGGCCCAGTGCGTGGTCAGCGCCACGCCGTTGGCGACGGTGTCGATTTCCGCCGGATAGGCAACACAGTTGTCCAGGCACATGAGGATGTCCGAACCGAGGCGATGCTGGATCTCCAGCGCTTTTTCAGGGGTGAGGTGATGGGCGGATCCGTTGATGTGGGACTGGAACGTCACCCCTTTTTCCGTGATACGGGCCAGCTTCGCCAGGGAAAAGACCTGGAACCCGCCGCTGTCCGTCAGGATCGGCCGCTCCCAGTGCATGAAGGCGTGGAGCCCGGAAAACCGGTCGATCACCTCCAGCCCGGGGCGCAAATAGAGGTGGTAGGTGTTTCCCAACAGGATAGAGGCCCCGGCGGCTTTTAAATCTTCGGGAGTCAGGGCCTTCACGGTTCCCAGGGTTCCCACCGGCATAAACACGGGCGTTTGAATCTCTCCCCGTCCGGTTTTTAAAACCCCCCGGCGCGCCCTCGAATCATGACACTGAAATTGAACGGCAAACATTTCCCACCTCGACCCCTCGACCCCTCGAATCCTTGAACCCTCGAATCCTTGAACCCTCGAATCCTTGAACCCTCGAATCCTTGAACCCTTGGATCCTTGGATCCTTTTCCGTCTTCACAGAATCAACATGGCATCCCCGTAGCTGTAGAACCGATACCCCATTCGGATCGCTTCCCGGTACGCGTTCAAAATCCGCTTCCGGCCGGCAAAGGCGGACACGAGCATCAACAGCGTGGATTGGGGCAGATGGAAATTGGTGACAAGACCGTCGATGACCTTGAACCGATACCCCGGATAAATAAAAAGGCCGCACCGGCCCCTCCCGGATTCAATTCTTCCCGTTTCATCCGAGATAAATTCCAGGGTCCGGACACAGGTGGTCCCCACCGCCACGATGCGGGAACCCCTGGTTCTGGCCGCTCGAATCGCTCCGGCGGCCCCTTTGGAGACGGCATAGGTTTCCGGATGCATGCGGTGCTCCCGGATATCCGTCTTCCGGACGGGTAAAAAAGTGCCGTATCCCACGTGCAGGGTGATCTCAACAAGGGTGATCCCCCTTTCCTTGAGTTTTGTGAGAAGTTCGGGAGTGAAATGCAGTCCGGCGGTGGGGGCGGCCACCGCCCCTTCGGAAGAGGCATAAACGGTCTGGTAAGCCCTGGCATCTTCGGGGGTCGGCATTCCAGACTCCCGGCGGATATAGGGGGGCAAGGGGACGCACCCGAGGCGATACAGGAGTCCCATGAAGTCGCCTTCAAAAGAAAACGCCACCGTGTAGCATCCATTTTGTCCCCCCGTCACTTCGCCTTCCAGGTGATCATGAAAAAAAAGCCGCGTTCCTTTTTTGGGACGCTTGGCGCTTTTAACCAGGCATTTACAGACAATGAAACCCTTTTCCCCGGATTTATCCAGGGCCGCGGGCAAGTCGAGGAAGAGGACTTCCACCTTTCCGCCGGTGGCTTTCTTTCCAAAAAGGCGCCCGGGAATGACTTTGGTATTGTTGACCACGACAAGATCATCGGAACGCAACAGGTCGGGCAGATCCGAAAAAAAATAATGGGCCGTCTTTCCCGTTTGCCGGTTCAAAAGCAAAAGGCGGGAGCGGTCCCGTTGGGGCGCCGGTTGGAGCGCGATGCATTCCTCGGGAAGCGTGTACGCGTAATCCGAAAGATCAAACATGGGTTATCCCCTGGTTCCCAGGTAGACGAAAAACACCCCCAAGACCATCAGTGTCAATCCCAATTTCCGCAGGCTTTTGTCGTTGAGGGTTTCGATTTTTTTCACCCAGGATTTCATCTTTTCCGGAAAGGCAAAATACGGCAGGCCCTCCACCACCATCACCATCCCCATCACGCTTAAAAAAAAGTCCATGATTTCCTTTGCTTTTCTTGGTTGATCCCTTCGGGGGCCATCGGCTTTGCCCGACAAAAGGTCTTGACTATACATCATAACAAAAGATACATCCAAATCCAAAACGAATACAAATCCCGGGAAAACACCATGTCTTTCGAGGCGGTCATCGGGCTTGAAGTGCATGCCCAACTGAAAACCCAAACCAAAATTTTTTGCGGATGCGCCACGGCCTTCGGAAACCCGCCGAACACGAATGTGTGTCCGGTGTGCCTGGGTATGCCCGGCGTCCTGCCGGTGCTCAACAAAAAAGTCGTCGCCTATGCCGTGAAAACCGCGCTGGCCACCCATTGCACCCTTTCCTTGATCAGCCGATTCGCCCGGAAGAATTATTTCTATCCGGATCTTCCCAAGGGATATCAAATCTCCCAGTATGAAGAACCCCTGGCACAAAACGGATTCGTGGAAATCGACGTGGACGGTCATCGGAAACGGATCGGCATCACACGGATTCACATGGAGGAAGACGCCGGGAAGCTGACCCACGATCCGGACCGGGGCCTTTCCCGGGTGGATTTCAATCGGACCGGTGTCCCCCTCATCGAAATCGTGAGCGAACCCGACATCCGCTCCCCGAAAGAAGCCGGGGCGTATCTCCGGCAGCTTCGGGCCATCCTCCGCTACCTGGACGTCTGCGACGGAAACATGGAAGAAGGCAGCTTCCGCTGCGACGCCAATGTTTCCGTCCGGGCCAAAGGGGCCGCGGCGTTCGGGACGCGCACGGAATTGAAAAATCTCAATTCCTTCAAGCACGTGGAACGCGCCCTGGAGATCGAGACCGAACGGCAGTCGGAGATTCTCCGGGAAGGGGGCCATATCCGCCAGGAAACCCGCCTTTACGATCCCGATCATGACCGGACCCGTTCCATGCGGGGGAAAGAAGAAGCCCACGATTATCGCTACTTTCCGGACCCGGACCTGCTTCCCCTTCATTTGGACGAAGACTGGATCGAAGGGATTCGAAAACGCCTGCCGGAGCTCCCCGATGAAAAAAAGATCCGTTTCATCAACACTTACGGGCTGCCTGCTTATGATGCGCAGATTTTGACCTCCAGCCGGGAACTGGCCGATTATTTCGAAAACTGTGTGCGGACCTTCCCGCAGCCCAAAACCGTGAGCAACTGGATCATGGGACCCCTTTTGGGTCTTTTCAGCGCCCGGGGGATCTCCGTGGAAGAGACTCCGATCCCCCACCATTTTCTGGCGGAACTCCTAAGCCTCATGGACGAGGGGATGATCAGCCGGAAAATCGCCAAAACGGTCTTTGATGAAATGGCCCGAACCGGAGCGCCGCCCCGGACCATTGTGGAAACCCACGGCCTGATCCAGGTCAGCGATACGGCTGTTTTGGAGGAAGCGGTCCGCCGCGTTCTGGAACGGTTCACCGGGGAAGTCGCGGCATATCGATCCGGGAAAGTCAAACTGTTGGGATTTTTCGTGGGCCAGGTCATGAAAGAAACCAAGGGAAAGGCCGATCCCAAACGGCTCAATGAGATATTAACAAAGCACCTTGACGGATGATATCATCTCCGCACTTCGATTCCGATTCTACAAAAGCCGATTCAAAAGGAGCCTCTTTACATGAACCGAAAAATACACTGGATCCTCTTCTTTCTTTTTCCGATACTCTGTTTCCCGGGAAACGCGCCTGCGGCATCTCCGTTGCGGGTGGCCATTCTCCCCTTCCAGGTTAATGCGCCCCCGGAACTTTCCTATTTGAAGCAAGGGATTCCGGATATGATGGCCTCCCGCCTGACGTGGGAGGACAAAGTTGCGGTCCTCCGGGTCCAAGATCCTGAAATCGATGAACAAAAAGGCCCCGTCACCGAGAAAACCGCACGGGAAATCGGGGTGTCTTTCCAGGCGGACCGGGTGCTTTTCGGAAGCCTCACCGCACTGGGAAAAAGCATCAGTATCGATATCAAGGTCATCGATCTTTCGGGAGAAAAACCGGTCCGCACGTTTTTTACACAAAGCCCATCCCTGGACGAAGTGATCCCCAGGCTCGATCAGTTGGCCTCTGAGATCAATGAAACGGTCTTCGGACGATCCATGGCAAAAAAAACACCCCCCGCACCGGAAGAAAACCAACAACCGGTGGATGAAACCCGGTTGCATCCGGAAAAATTGATCCAGGGGGGATTCCAGGATACCCAAGATGCGGGCCGGACGGACATTTTCCTCCCCGCACCCGGGACGTTGCGTTCGCGGGCCTCGTTTTGGAAGAGCCCCAACTTTGATTTTCTGATCAACGGCATCTGCGCAGGGGACGTCAACGGCGACGGCAAGATCGAGACCGTGGTGGCCACCCCCACGGAGGTGCGCCTCTTTTTAAAAGAGGGAAAGCGGTTCCGGGAAATCTTTAAAATCGACTTGGGGCGTTTCATTTCTATCGTGGGAGTGGATGCGGCGGATATCAACGGCAACGGCTTGGCGGAGATCTTTATCAGCGCCACCAATCTGCAAAAAAATGCGGCCAAATCCGTTGTGTTGGAATTCAACGGGACACAATTAGTTCCCATTCTGGAAGATAGCCCCTGGTTCTACCGGGTTGTGGGGCAGCAGACGGGAAACCCCGTATTGCTGGGACAACGAGTCAAAATCGGGGATCCCTTTTCCGGGGATGTTTATGAAATGCACTGGGCGGGGGGTTCCTACGTGGAAGAAAGGAAGGTTCCGGCAGACGGCGCCAATCTGCTGGGTTTCGCCATGGGGGACGTGCAAAACAACGGGGAGCGGACGTATGTCGCCTATGACCCCCGGGATCACATTCAGATTTTCGGGGCCTCCGAAAAACCCTTATGGAAAGGCAGCGACAAGCTGGGCGGGAGTACCCTGTACTTCAACGCCCCCAAAGATGAACCCGGCGCCGAAAACATCCGCTATCTTCCCATGCGGATATGGGTCCATGATATCCATGACGACGGAAAAACAGAAGTCATCGTCGCGAAAAACCACGAACTCATCGGGTCCCTCCTTGAACGGTTCCGGGTGTATACCAAGTCCCAGTTTCAGATCCTTGCCTGGGACGGCATCGGCCTTTCTCTTGTCCGGGAGACCCGGACCATCTCCGGATTTGTCCGGGACTTCTTTATTGCCGATTTCGACGGCGACGGCGGGGAGGAACTCGTGGCGGCCGTGGTGATGAAGGAAGGGAGCATCGCCTTCACCGAGCCCAAATGCACCATCATCGCTTACGCCCTGGGCGAAATCCAAGATCGTTAAAAGGATAAAATTTTAAAAGATGAGAACCTCCCCGCAGCAAGCTGAGGGGAATCTTTACTGTAAAGAATTTTGCCTAATAAAGATTCGCTCGCGAACCCCGCGGCCCCGCAAGGCGGGATTCCCGCTTCGCTCCAACCCGCGAAGCACTGCCGTCAGGCAGAACCTGCGGGGAATGCGCTCGTCGTTGCGGTTCAAAACGGAAAACCCATAAAAAAACCCGGAGCCGAATGGCCCCGGGTTTTTATTGGTAACGATTAAAACGTGGTGATTAGAAGTCCACGCGCCATTGGGCACCGAAGTAGGTGTTTTGCCCTTCATCCGCGCCGGCGGCGTCTTCCTTGTAGTCGATGAAGCCGACTTCCGGAATGATCTTGACGCCCTTAACCGGTTTCAGGACCGCCTGTACATAAAACGCAGCGGTTTCGTCATCTTCGGCAAAGGTGTCGTTGTCGTTGGTGACCTGGCCGTAGCCGCCTTCAAAGGACAGCATGTCGCTGACCTTGAAGCCCACAACGCCGAGGAAACCGAGGCTGTCGGTATCCTGGGTGTCGGATCCGACGAGAACCGCATCATCGGCGCCGCTGTTGTACAGGCCGTAGTTGCCCGCGTTCTGGCCCATCCACACATTGGCATTGACATAAGCGGGACCAAAGCTAAACTCGCCGAACACGCCCACGATGTAAGAGGTCACATCGTAATCACTACCGGTCTCGCCGGGTCCTGCTTCTACGTCATAGGCGTTGTAGCCGCCTACCGCACCGAGTTTGAACCTGTCGGCGGAAAAGACGTAGTTGGCTTCGATCTTCGGAATGGTGTAAT
>CAZQUR010000003.1:0-32883 GCA_964596535.1 uncultured Desulfobacteraceae bacterium | reverse complement strand
TTGAACCTGTCGGCGGAAAAGACGTAGTTGGCTTCGATCTTCGGAATGGTGTAATCCACGTCTGTGGCGTCCGCACCAAGCGCGCTTCCCGTCGGCTGCACCAACGCCAGTTTGAAGCCGGCCACGCTCAGCTGGGCCATGGCCCGGCGGCCGCCGTAGATGCCGCCGAAATTGAGCATGTCATTGTCGGAACCCCAGACCTGGTTGCTGATGAACACGTTCACCGGGGAGTAGGTCTGGCCGAAAAGCAGTTTGACGGCTCCGGCGTCCCATACGCCGTAAAGCAGACGCAGATTGATGCCGGTACCGTATTCGAACCGGCCGCTGATGGGGCCGTCGGTTTTGACGTTGGCGCCGATCCGGGAGTTGCCCTGCAGGGCCCACGTCAGGTCGTCGTCGTCCACACTGTCTCCCCCTGCCACGTCCTGCTCAAAGGAATCCCAGAAGGTGGTCATCCGGGAGCTGCCGTAAAAGGACCAGTCGGCCGCGGCGGCCGGCAGGGTATAGGCCATAACCAGAGCCGCTGCTGCAAACAATACGAATAATTTCTTCATCTTCATTTCCTCCTTAACGTGCATTCAATTTCTTCAACTTCCGTGCATTTTCCATCTGTAAAACCATTTCAAGTACCTTCCGGTCTCACCCCCTTTCCTCGAGCTGAAATCCATGCCCCAAGGCTGCGGACATGGTAAAATTGGCACCTTATAACAAGGCGCCCCGGCGTTGTCAAGGAATTTTTAAAGAATTAAACCAAAAAACACGCCGCCGCGTGCCCGTTTTCGATCCGTTTCAATCCCGGATTCTGTTCGCGGCACACGGAGGCCTCCGATCGGGCGCAACCGGGATAAAAGGGACACCCCGACGGCTTCGGGTCCTCCTTAGGCGCTTTCAAAAGGGTATTGTAGCGCGGTCTTTGTTCCCCGTGGGCGAACCGGGGCAGGGCATCCATGAGGGCCTGGGTATAGGGATGCGCGGGGCGGGTGATGACGGCTTTTCCTTCCCCCAGTTCCACCAGGTTCCCCCGGTAGATGACGGCGATGCGGTCACACAGATAATGGGCCGCCGCCAGGCTGTGGCTGATGAAAAGGAATGTCACATCGAAGCGCTTCCGGAGGTCCAATAAGATGTCGAAAATTTGAATGGAAATGGGGGCGTCCAGCATGGAGGTGGGCTCGTCGGCCACCATGAGCTCGGGATTCAGGACCATGGCCCGGGCGATGGCCACCCTCTGGCGCTGCCCTCCGGAAAGCTGATGCGGAAAGCGGTTCCCGAAATCCTCCGGGGGGGACAAGCGCACGGAATCGAGCATGGCAAAGACCTGTTGTTTCCGCTCATCCCGGTTTCCCTTTTTATGGATCACCAGAGGCTCTTCCACGGCTTCGAAGACCGAAAGCTGGGGGTTCAGGGATTGATAGGGATCCTGAAAGATCATCTGCACCCGGGACCGAAATTCGTTCAACCGGCGCCCCCGTAAGCCGGTGATCTCCTTTTGATCCAGGAAAACCTTACCGGAATCGGGCGTCTCGAGCTTGACAATGAGGCGCCCGGCGGTGCTCTTACCGCTTCCGCTTTCTCCGATGAGTCCGAAAATCTCTCCTCTGGCGATGGAAAAGGAGACCCGGTTCAACGCCGTCACGACTCTCTTGGTGCCGCCGAAAAAGGACCGGGCCTGCCGGTACGTTTTGGTCACCTCCGAAAGCCGGAGAACTTCGGGTGCCGTGTTCAACTTCACGCGCTTTATCCTTGATGGCTTCGTAAAAAGCCCACCTGCGGCGTTGCGCTGCATCCTTCGTTATTGCGGCGTATCTATAAGTACGCCTCATCCTTAAGGATTTGCGCGCCTTGCATCTGGTGCTTTTTACTTTGCCATCCCAATCAGGCCTTTTACGATTTCAACATCCCTGATGGTTTCGAAAAAATCCACCCTCCGGTTCCCCTGATGGGAAGGGATTAAGCGGATGTGGATAAAACCATCTGAAAACAAAAAACATTTTCACCCTCACCCCAACCCTCTCCCCCAAGGGAGAGGGCGTTTTTGAGTTTGTCTTTGTGTGCTTTGAAAAATTAGCACCCTTTTAATGACACCATTTCTCCGGTTCATACACACCGGCTGCACAGGACCCGGTGGGTCGGACTCACGTTGATATATTTCACCGGCTCCAGCCGGCAGGCCGCCTCGGCGTACCGGCAGCGTTCACAGAAACGGCACCCCGGTTCCGGGTGGACCAGGTCCGGGGAATCCCCCTGTGCCTGGGGGGCTTTTGCCGCTTTTCCATCCACTGTCAAAAACGAGGCCAGGAGCATCCGTGTATAGGGGTGCCTCGGCGCATCCAGGACCGATTCCCGGTCCCCGTATTCCACCAGGTGCCCGCCGTAGAGGACGCCGATGTCGTGACACACCTCGGCCACCACCGCAATATCATGGGAGATGTAGATCATCCCGATATCGAAGGCCTCCTGGATCCGTTTGGCTTCTTTCAGGATCTGGTCCTGAACGATCACGTCCAGGGCCGTGGTGGGTTCATCTGCGATCATGAACTTGGGGTTCAAGGCCAGTGCCATGGCGATGATGGCCCTCTGTTTCATCCCGCCGCTGTACTGATGCGGATAATCCCGCATACGCGAACGCGGAATCCCCACCTGATCAAAGAGCGTCTCGACCCGGGCGCGGGCTGCTTCCCGGGGGGTTTCGGGTTCATGGGCAAGGATCGCCTCGGCGACCTGGTCCGCCACACGGTGCACGGGATTCAGGGCGTTCATGGCGGCCTGAAAGATCATGGCGATCTCTTTCCATCGGATCCGCCGCATGGCCTCGGCATCGAGTTCCAAGAGATTCCGTCCCTCAAAGCGGATCCGCCCGTTCAACACCATCCCGTTTTGGGGCAAAAGCCGTAAAATAGCCATCCCCAGCGTGGTTTTCCCGCATCCCGATTCCCCCACGAGCCCCAAAGAACGGCCGCGGTCCACGGTAAAGGAGACGTTCTCCACCGCGTGCAGGATGCCCTGATCGGTTTGATACCCGATGCTTACATCCTCCACTTCGAGCAGGGCCATGTCAGTACCGCTCTCCTTCCTTGCGTAGCCGGGGGTCCAACACTTCGTCCATGGCGCGCCCCAAAAGATAAAAGGACAAGGTGATCAACGAAATACAGATGCCGGGGGGCAAGAGCCAGTAGGGCGCTTTGAACATGTACCCGGTTTTCCAGACCCACTGGAGCATCATCCCCCAGCTCACCGTGCCGGGGTCCCCGAACCCCAAAAAGGCCAACGCCGCTTCAATGGTGATGGCGGCCGTCACCCGGAAAGTCATATACAAAAAGGACAAAGGGAGCACATTGGGCATGATGTGCCGGAAAATGATGCGCAAATGGGAGGCCCCCGCCACCCGCGCGGCATCGATGAAGGGACGTTCTTTCAGGGTCAGGGTCTGGGCCCGAATCACCCGGGAGACCCCCGGCCAGCGGAACAAGGCGATGATCAGTACGATACCCCAGATGTTGAGCTGTCCGAAAAGGGCGGCCAGGATCAGGACCACCAAAAGGGTGGGCATCACCATGATCATGTCCGCGACGCGCATCAGGAGGGTGTCGCTCCATCCTCCCATGTATCCGGCGATCATCCCGATGAGGGTTCCGAGAACGATGCTCACAAACGCCGACGAAATGCCCACCGTGAAGGCCACCCGGGCGCCGGCCAAAAGCTGGCTGAGCAGGTCCCGGCCCATAAAATCGGTCCCTAGCCAGTGCCGGAGGCTCGGACCGGTGGAAGCGGTGATTTCCGGGTCCACGCCGCTCATGGGCCGGTACATGGGATCGATAAGCGGCGGGATAAAGCTTGCCAGGGCCATGAGGACGAATATGGAAAGCAGCACCAGCCCGATGCGGCCCAAAAAATTCTTTTTATAGATGGCCCAGCCCTGGGCCCAGCGCTCCATCCGGCGCCACTGTCGGCTCCGTTCTCCGAGGATCTTTTTTCTCCGAGAGGGCATTGGCTTCCTTTAATACCGGATCCGCGGATCCAGATAGGCGTAAAGGAGGTCCACCACAAGATTCGACACCAGCACCACGGCCGAAATCAAAAGGAAGGCCGCCTGGGCCAACGGATAGTCGTTGTTGCTCACCGAAAAGACCAACTCCCGTCCGATTCCCGGCCAGCTGAAGACCGTTTCCGTCAGCGCCCCGCCGTTGATGGAAAAGGCCAGGCTCAACCCCACACTGGTCACCACGGGAAGGGCCGCATTAGGAGCGGCGTGTTTGTTCCGGATGACCTTTTCCGTAAGTCCCTTGGCCCTTGCCGTCAGGATATAGTCTTCTTTGAGGGTTTCCAGCATGGCGCTGCGCATGATGAGCAGATAGGATCCAAAATGGATCAGGGACAACGTCAACAGGGGAAGAACCATATGGTGCGCCACATCCACGCTCTTGGCCCAGAATCCGGAAGACGGATTCAGCCACACCTCTTCCGAGATCATGCCGTTGATGGGAAACCACCCCAGTCGATATCCGAAGATCCAGATCAAAATCAGGGCCATCCACGGCAAAAAGACCGTGTGGGTGACCAGGGCCAGAAGGGTCATGACGGTGTCCGTCTTTTCTCCTTTCCGCCACGCGGCGATTTTCCCGAAGAAGACCCCCAGCAGGGCGGAAATCATGACCGATGTGGTGAACAAAAGTATGGTATTGGGGAGCCGATCTCCGATGACTTCGATTACCGGGCGGCCGTAATGAAATGAATGGCCGAAGTTTCCCGAAAAAAAATTCTTCACATAATACACATACTGCACCCATAAAGGGCGGTCCAACCCGAGTTGGGAAATCAAATGGGCGGCATCTTCCGACGTCATCTCCGGGCCGATCATCCGGGAGACCGGATCCCCGGGAGCGGTTCTGAACAGGATGAAAAGGATCGTGAGGATCACGAAAAAGGTGATGCCGATCTGGAACAAGCGTTGCCGGGCATAGCGCCACAGCTCCATTTTTCATCTCCCGGGCTACAGGTTGCGGCGTTGAACCGCAACAGCGAGCGCAGTCCCCGCAGCTTTGTCGGAGCGAACCGGAAAAGCCGCCCCGGAGAGCTGCGGGGAGGCTTCAATCAGGGGGTTTGTGGTTTCAGCACACAAAAGGACCAGGGATTTCCGATCCCCTCCAGCGTGTTCACCCACCCGGAAAACCGGTCGTTTCGCACCGCCTCGATCATCTTGGGCGTGTACAAAGGAAGATACGGCAGATCCCGCATGAGGATCTTTTGCATCCGGCATACCAGCTTTCGGCGCTGATTTTCATCCATGACCGTGGCGCTTTCATCAGCAATGCGGTCGAACTCCGGATTATGATAACCGCTCATATTCCGCCCCCGCACCTTGTCGTGCCGGGAATGGAAAAAACTGCGGATCCAATCGGGATCCAGGGAAAGTTTTCCGTAAGCCAGGATGAAGGCGTCGAATTCCCGCCGGACCTTGACCTGGTCGATGAGGGATCCGAAGGCCATGGGCTTTGCCGACGCCGGCATCCCGAAGTCCCGGAGCCATTCCTGGATGATGGTGCCGCTCATGGCTCTCAGTGGGTCGTAGTCGGCGGGTGGTGTCAGTATGGTGAAGCCTTCCATGGGTGTGCCGTCGGGAAGCTGGATGTGTCCGCATTTGACCACCGCTCCGGCGTCATTCACCGGGGGCGTTTTCCAGGAGTATCCCGCTTCTTTCAAGAGCCGATAGGCCGCTTTTATCCGCTCATCCCGGGAAAGACCTTCTTCCCGGGCTGTATCCGGCGGGCAGTAGTAAAATTTATTCCCGGCCGGCACCACCGAGTCCATGCGGGCCCCGTCCCCCTGAAGAATCCGGGTGATGATGAAGTCCTTGTCGATGAGAATTGCCACAGCCCTTCTCAAAACCGCATCATCGAAGGGGGGTTTCCTGAGATTGAAGCCCATGTAGTACATGGCGCTTCTCTCGTTTTTAAACAATGTGATCTCCGGATCCTCTTGCAGGTCCTCGATGTAGCCGGCTTGCACCGACCACCAGAACATGTCGATATCCCCTTTCTTGAGCGAAAGGATGGCAGCATCGGAAGTCCCGAAGAATTTGAAAATGATGCCGCCGATGAAGGGCCCCAGCACCCGGCCGCCGATCTTTTGTCCGGATCCGAAAAAATAGGGGTTTCGTGTCATAAACAGGTAAGCCCCCTCTTTCCATTCCTTTATTGAAAAAGGACCGTTACCGATGGGTGTTTTAATTTCATGATTGAGCAACGCCGTGAGGGGCTTTTCGGCGTTGCGGGCGTTTTGTGCCACCGGTTCCCACTCTTTTTTCGAGACAATGGGAGTGGCCAGTGTCCTGGACAAAAAGATCGCCATGGGTTTTTCCAGGAAAAACCGCACCGTCTTGGCATCCAACACTTCGACGGCTTTAACGAAACTCCATCGATCGAAGTGGCGGGGAATCTTGAACTCCTTGATCAGATTTGCCGTGAAGGCCACGTCTTGGGCGGTCAGCGGGGATCCGTCGGACCATTTGGCGTTTCTCAGGGTCACGGTGTAGCTCAGGGTCTCCGGATCGTATACCGGAAGATTCTCGGCCAACCAGGGCGTCAATTCAAGGGTCTCCGGATGTCTGGTCATCAACCCCTGGTAGATTTGGGACAGGACCGACAAGGACCATCGATCGCTGGCCAGCCAGATGTTCAAGGTCTTGGGTTCCTCGGAAAGCCCCGCCTTGAGATAATGGACCGGATTCGACGCACCGAAAACCGTCATTGCCGGAAAAAGCCCCACGGCGACAACACTCAGGATAAGAATTTTTTTCAGTTTTGATGTCATGTTTTCTCCGTTTTTTTTTGAATGTTCCCTTTAATCTTGACCTGGGCTTCGATGAAATCGATGACGCGTTTCTCCAGTTGCACCTGGTTGAGCCGGTTGATCCGCGGAATACCGCCGGGACTGACGCAATTGATCTCCACGAGGTTTCCGGCAATCACATCAATGCCGACAAAATAAAGCCCGTCGGCGATGAGTTTGTCTTTGATGGCCTTGCAGATTTCCTTTTCGCGGGGGGTGATTTCATGCTTTTTCACTGTTGCACCCGCATGAATATTCGTCCGGAAGTCTCCTTTTTTCGGTATTCTGCACATGGCCCCAAGGATTTCTCCGTTGAGCAGAAGAATCCGCACGTCCCCTTCCGCCTTGACGGCTTCCAGGTATTCCTGGACCATGATGGGCTCCCGTTCGGGGTATTCCTTGTATGCCCGGATGTAATAGTGAATCAAAGAGTTGAGATTCTCCCGGTCCCGGTCGCTCACCTTGATCACCCCTTCCCCCCCGAACCGTGCCAGGGGTTTGACCACCATGGCGCCTCCGAATTCGTCGATGAGCTTTTTCAGGCGGAACGGATCCCGGGATACATGGGTTTCCGGTATGATGTCCGGAAAATTGAGCGTGTATAATTTGCTGTTTCCGATAATCTGCCCCAGAATGCTGTTGATCATGAACACCTGGCCGGCCACCGGCTGGAGAAATTCCAGGACCCGGTAATTCAAGGGCGGGTTTTTCCGCAAAAAAAGGGCATCCAGATCGCAGAGGCTTTCAAAGATCAGTTCGTCTTTTTTCAGGCAGTTCAGCAGCGCCCGCCAGTACTGCTTCATGGAAAGCCCCTTGGATACGGTGATGTTGCGCATCCTGGCCACGACTTCATCCTTTCGGATATAAACATCGTGAGGTTCCAGGAAATAAACGGCGTGCCCCCGCTCGTTGCATTCATACATGAGATGACTGGTGGTTTCGTTGACGGGCTCAATGGACGCCAATGGATCCATGAGAAACGCGATTTTCATTTTGTCCGGCCTTTTAAAAAGGGTTTCCCGACGCTTTTAGTGCAACTTCGGATCCGGATCAACCCTTTTGGTTTTCTGATTAGCTAAATCCGAATCTTTTCATGAAGCTTCCGGAGACGGCGGCTGAGCACCTTGCAGATGTGCAGGGCGATCTCCGGGTACTCCTTCACGATCTCTTTAAACTCCCCTTTGTCCAACACAAGGAAGCGTGAGGGGGCTTGGGTTTTAATGGTGGCCGACCGCACCAAATCTTCAAACAGGGCCATTTCTCCAAAATAATCCCCCTCCCGAATCCGATCCAGTTCGAATTCGGTTTCCGTACCGGCGTCCTTGATGACCGAGACTTCACCTTCGATAATCAGATACATGGTATCTCCGGGGTCGCCCTCCCGGATCACGATCTCTCCGGCCGGAAACGTCATCTCTTCCGTCACCGACGCCACAGCCGCCAGTTCGCTCACGGAAAGCCCCTCGAATATCTCGATCCCCTTGAGATGGAATATCTTGTCCGGAATGGTGATCGTCTGTTCCATCGCGCCTTCCTTCTTATCCGCGGTTTTCCGGTTTTGGGTTACTATCATGCCGGCCATTTCCCGAATGTGAACATTTTTCGAATCCGTCAGCTTTTGCACCCCATTCAAATCCGCCGCTTCAGGCGGGGCATCCCGTAAAAGGACCAGGGCAAGCATCACCGACACCCAGTTCGGCTTTGTCAACAGATCCGGAAAAAGGGACCATGGTTCCCTTCCCACCGGGGGGAGCGAAAAAAGCCGGCGTCCCGCGGCCAGACGCTGGGAAACGTTCGTGTCTTCCAACAGGGGGAACAAAATTTTCGACAAAGCGGTATCCAAGAAATCTTCCAGGGCCTCCATGCTGTTGGCGCGGAGGCGCGCATCGGCGGAAAAAACCCCCCGGACAAGAATTTTCATTCTTCCGTCGGGGTCCTGCAACGCCAGTACCCGCAAGCAGTTTTCCAGACGCGCCGTCTTTTCCTGAAGGAGATGATCGATCATCAGGTCCCTTTCCGGTGTTTCGGGAAGGTTTTTCAGGGTTTCGGCCTCCCATAGATTCCGGTATCCCATCTCCACCTGGTTTCGAACGAACCGGTAGGTGTCGATGTTTTTGATCCCCAAGCGCTGGAAAAGATCGAAGATGCCTTCCCGGATTCTCCGCCGGGGCAGCCCCAGGGACTCCACGAGAAGGGTGCCGTCGACATATGACGCCGAAAGGATCTTCTCCTTGGCCAGGGCGTACACCGTATCGGAGGAATCCCCCATGAGGGAAACGGCGTGCCGCAGGGCTTCTTCATCGCTCACCTCCAAGATTTCCAGGGCCGCCGCACGAACCGTCTCGGATGGGTTGGATAGATAGGCGGAAGCGATGCGATTCAAACCGGGTGTTTGAAGTTTTTTAAGTCCCCTGAGCATATCGGGCACCAGGGGGGCATTGTCCGGGTTTTCCAAAAGCGCCAACAGGGGCCGGATAAAGCCGGAATCCTTCGATGTCCCGGCGGCCACAACACCGGCCTTCCGGGTCTCCATCTGTTCGGAAGAAAGCCATGCCGAAACCGCAGCGCCGTATTCCTCCGGCGCCTTCCGGCAGAGTCCCCCCAATGCACACGCCTTGACGTTTAAATCGATAGAGGTCTCCAATGCGTTTTGGAACAGTTCTCGAAAATCTCCGCCTTCCATACGCCCGGCCGTCCGGACCAGCGCCCGGCTCAACGGCGTGTTTTCAGGATCGTAAAGTTTCAAAATGACGGGTTCGGCCCTGGCACCGGCCCCGGAGGAGAGCAGATCCAGCAGCGCGATTTTTGTTTCATCGTCCACAGTTTGGATCTTTTTTACAATCAAATCATCCAGCTCCTGGGGGGAAACGGTTTTCATGAGCCGGCCGTACCAGAGGGCATCTTTTCCGTCAGCGGAAAGAAAAAATTCCGCAAGTTGGCTGCGGATTCGCTTTTCCGCAAACAATCCTTTGATATCTTTTTCTTCCATGGTTTTCAGATCCAATACATTGGTGGCCACCAGATCCAGGAGGATGTCCGCATACCGCTTTTTCAGGACAAAAGGCCCCACGATCCACGCCACCACAAAAGGAAAGGCGGCAAGGGAGAGAAACCGGGGATGGAACAACGGCTCGGACAACAGGATCAAGCCCGATCCCACGAAAAGACCGATGCGTACCACGGTGCCCCTTAAAAAGGGCCGCACCAGGCTGCGGTAGGATTCGGGAAACAGCCCCATGAGCACCGCGTTGGCCGGAATGTTGATGGTGGTCCTGAGGATATTCGTCGACATGCGGGCATAAATCGCCGAGAAGACGTCGAACCGCATCAAGAAGGCGAAAAAGGCCATCAGGTAATTGAACGGATGGAACATGAGCGCCACGGGAAGCCCCCACCGCCCGTAGATGCGCCCCACAAACATGAGGATCACCAGGTTGATGATGTTGAGAACGCCCCGGAAATAACCGAAAAACTGAACCAGGGCCCCTTCCGTGGCAAACTGTTCGTTGACGGCGAAGTTGAACTGGTAGTTCATGATGGGAATGACCACGTTGGGCATCAGGGTCAAAACGATCATCACCTTCAACAGGACGGATTCTTTCATCATGGGCAGGACATTCTTTATCTCTTCCAGCATGGCACTGCGCTTCTTGATCCGCTTCCCCTTTTTCCCTGCCACCAAAAGGGCCGGAAATCGGCTGCTCATCCCTTTCACCACGACGGCGGCGGCAATACACAGGCCGAGATACGTCCACAGCAGGTTGTCAAAGGTAAGGGTTTTGGCCAGAAAAGGGGTTCCGAAGCTGCTGATGATCAGGCCGATGACACCACCGGCCGTCACCAGGGGAAAAATGCGCTTGGACTGCCGGGTATTGAAAAGATCATTGGCCAGATTCCAGAAAAGGAGCGCCTGCAGGACCTCGTACTGGGCCTTCAACATGAACAAAACCGGATAGATCAGGTCGATATCGTAAGGAATCAACAGACGCAACGCGCCCACCGAACCGCCGCAAAAGACAAAAAGATAGGCCAGAAGCCTGGCATCCTTGAAACGGGTCATGAGAGCCGTGAGCACCCCCATCACCGCAAAGGTGGCAAACGCGTTGATCATGTTGACAATGGGAAGGTACTCGACCCCGTAACGCTTGAGGAAGGCGGTTTCCGCGTAATTGTTCAGGATCATTCCTGAACTGCGGACCAAAAAAAGGAGGGCCACGGTCCATAAAAAGAGGGTGATTTCACCCTCGTAGATTTTCAGCCATCGGCCCAGCAGCCGCTTCATCGCGTTTTCCGATACGGATCCGCCTCCGGCGGGAGAAGTGGCGTCCGCCTGAAGCACGGGCTCCCCGGTAAGGAAAATATTCGTTTTACGATCGCTTCCCTCGACCCCGGCTTAAAAGGCGGGGATAGGGGGAAGCGTTCCGGTCATGGACCGTCCGGTGCGTCATCCCGGTCCCAGGGAGGGTGTTCCGTATACCGGACTTTTTTCCCGTCCGGGCTCCAGACCAGTCTGAAGCCGGTGGTTTTCAGGCGGCCGGCAGGATGCGCATAGGCCCGGTTGGCGGAGCGGCATAAGTGGGCCGGCCCGAAGAAACTCCCGCTCCGTCGGATCTTGCCGGGCCCGGATTCGGGTCCCTGGGGATCCTCCACGGCGTTTTCCGGATAATCCCCGTACCAGTCCTGGCACCATTCCCAGACATTGCCGTGCATATCGAACAGTCCCCAGGCATTGGGCGAATATTGCCCCACCGGGGCCGGGCGATCCGGATCAAGCCCCCTGGCCCGCACGGATTCCACGCACGCCGGTGCCTTGGAGGCGTCGTTGGCGAACATGGCCTGGTCGCAGGTGATTCGATCCCCCCAGGCAAAGGCGGTTTTGGTTCCCGCCCGGCAGGCGTATTCCCATTGGGCCTCTGTAGGAAGCCGGTAGGTTCCCGGATAGAGTTCGTTGAGACGATTGACGAATTTGGCACAATCGTACCAGGAGACCTTGGTCACCGGCGTGTCCGGCGGCCCCTTCCGGCGTCCGAACCACCGTTTCCCGTTGATCGTCCACCACTGTTCCAAGGTGACTTCCGTGGTCATCATGTAAAAGGGCGAGGTAATCTCCACCGGGTGCGGCGTTTCGCTTGGGGAGCGGTTCTGTTCATCCGGCGGACTCCCCATGGTAAAGCTCCCCGCCGGGATGAAAACGAACTCCATCCCCAAGGGGTTGACATATCGTTTCTTGGGCGCCGCCTCTGCGGCAGCAGAAAGGAATAATACCAATACAAGGAAAAAAAGGAACGGCGTTTCGAATGCCGTTGCGGCAGTGTCTCGAGCCCGGCGGGTTGCCGAAAAGCATCGACGTTTCATGCGGCCCCCTCCTTTATCCAGCGGGTCAAAAGCGCTTTATCCGGCGGCTGGATGGCGGTAATACGAAGATGCGCCACCGATGCCTCCCCCCTTTTTTCGATGCCGATGACCTTAGCATAGATGTCTTCAAAGCAATGGGCATCCAGGCAGAAATCGAACCGGAGTTTGATGTCCGAAAAGGGATCCACTCCTTTTTCCAGGGACGCCGTCACGGTGTTTTCTCCGATGGTCAGCGTCTCTCCGTGAATCTCCTCGTCCATGATCCGCTTGTTGTCCACCGGCCACAGACGAAACGGAATTGAAAGGGGGACCCCCTCCGCTTCTTTATGGGGCGGCGCCAATCGAAGATGATAGGGCGCCCCCACTTCCCGGACCGGAAAATAGAGCAGCGGGTGTTTCAAGCCTTTCATCATGACGGCCTGGGCACCGTCCACGGCGACGCCCTCCTTGACGGCCGCATACGTGGATTCCCCGATGAGCACCTGCCCGCCCGTCGTGTTCGATTCGATCCGTGCCGCCGTATTCACCGCTGCTCCCACAATCCCGTATTTGACGCGCTTTTCGGATCCGATGTTGCCGGCGATCACCGGCCCGGTGTTGATTCCGATTCCCATTTCCAAAAGCGGGTATCCTTCTTCAACGATTTGCTCGTTCAACACCGACAGGGCGTTTTGCATGGCCACACCGCACGCCACGGCCCGGAGGGCGTCGTCTTTTCGCGGTTCGGGAATCCCGAATACGGCGAGGATGGCATCGCCGATGAATTCGTCGATCAAGCCGTCGTATCCCAATATGACCTCGGACATACGGCCGAGATACCGATTGAGAAGCCCCATCATTTCTTCAGGATCCCGATCCTCCGACAGCCCTGTAAAACCCCGCAAGTCCGACATCAGGATCGTGACGTGCTGGCGCCGCCCTCCGATTTTCCGGCCGTCGGGAGAGGAGAGGATCTCATCCACCACTTTTTTGGACAAATAACGGCCGAAGGTTTCCCGAATAAAATTCATCAAGCGGAGACGCTCTTCCGAAACCCGGAAGATCTCCTCGAGCATCTTCGTGCGGGTGGAAGAGATTTCCCGGATCTCTCTGGGAATGTCTTCGGGAAGATCCACAGTCCTGGCGGACGCATCCCCTTCCTGTATCCGCCTGTTGGCCTCCACAACGATTTCCAGGGGTTCGATGATTTTTTTTTCCAGGAAGCTCCGGAAAGTGACCACCACGAAGACGACGATGATGCCGATGAGAATGATAATGCGAAGCGCATACCAGAAGAGGGCTTCCAGGGAATCGTGCTCCCCCGTCATAAAACTGTAAAAAAGGGACCAGACCAAAAGGATTCCCTCGATGACGAGGATGCGCCAGAAGATTCCCCGGGTCAGGACTTTCCGGACACTGTCGGCATCCTCGTTTTCGAAGATGAACGGAAGGCGTTTCTTGGGGTCCATACATTTTCCTTTTCTGCCGCACGGTCCGGTCCCAGCCGATGGGAAAGACGTGAAATCCGGCGAAAATGATTATCTATCCTAACACAGGGCCCATTCAAATCCAATACGGTTTTTCAACCCCCCGGTTTCAATGGTGGTCCGGACCAGCAAAAGGGGTTACCGATTGACAACTGAACAACACTTTCTTATTTTTTTCCATATTCCTTTCCCCTTGATGATGGACAATGCAACCATGCCACAGCCCCGCTTATTTCACATTCTCATTGTTCAACCCACGCCTTCGAGTCCTTCGGCGCCTTCCTGGTTGGCCCTGTATCTGGCGGGATGTTTTTCCAGCGGAGAGAATCGGATCACTTTTTACGACGCCAACCTCGACGATTTTCAAACCCCGGCACCCCGAATCGAAACCGGCGGCCATGTTTCCAAAAAACCACAGGAAGCCGGCGATTTTCTGTTTTCGGAGGCCTGGAAAACCATGCAGTCCCAGGCATTTTATCGTCCCGAGGCATTCATCGCCGCCGCGGGGGCCTTAAAAAAAACCGTCTTGACCCGAAGAGAAAAAACCGGCGTTTCGAGGCATCTTCACGAACGCTTTTCCCGGCGGATCACTGACGCAAAAGCCCATCTGGTGCTTTTCGCCGCCGATTCCGCCGCACAGGTGCAAGCGGCGGGAAAAATGCGCCGGCAGGCGGGTTCGCTTCCCGCGGCGCCGCCCATGCACATCGTCTGCGGACCCGGTGTTGACGGATTCCCGGAAATAGAAGACGGGTTCATCGGGATGAAAGACCTGCCCGGCTTGCCCGGGCGCGTCCCCCCGCAAGCCCTGCCCGATTTGACCCTGTTTCCTTTTTTCAAATACGCCGCCCCCGGTCCGGCCCTGGATTTAAAAGGATTTTCAGGGATCCGGATCGAAAAAGAGCTTCATCGAAAAGACGGCGGATTCGAGGATGTTCAGGGGAGGCTTTTATCCGAAGCCGATTCCATGGTCTTTCATCAATTGGATCCAACCGCGGCGTTTTCCTTTCCGGGGTTGGCCCTTCGCCTGCCCCTGACAGCAACATATCCTCCCGATATATTTTCAGATTATTTTGAAAAGGGCGTACGGTTGATCCTGTGGCACCCCTTGAAAGACCGCCCCAAAGAAACGGGTAAAACCCTTTTTCATGCCTCCGCGGCGGGGATCTGGAATCACCTGAAGATACCCGATCCGAAAGATGCATCGGATCCGCTGGTGAATTTCTCCGCCGCCAATCCCAACCTGGTCCATTCCTGGAGCCCGTATCCCCCCAAATATTTTTTCTTCAGCGACCCTTTCACCGCCCTCCCCGATCCCTACGAGGCGATCGCTCCCATGCATGGAACCCCCTTTTGGCGGTATCTGGCGGATCCGGTTTTCTTGTTGTTCTATCTAATTCGCCACGGGAAGAAAACGATCGAGCGGTGGCGGGTAAGGGCTGACGGATCCGTCTATACCATCGGCGAAGGGATCGCCTATCATTTTGCCCCGCCCGACGCGCTGCCGCCCGGGTATCTGGATATCATCTGCAAAATGGTGGAGGCCGGGGGATCCGTGGATACCCGGTGGGTGCGATACAATCTGGAACGCGCCTTTTTAATCGGGTATGCCGAAGAAGAGGGGGTCATCGTGGGAAACTCCTCCCTGAAACACCCCAGGCAGGAATATCTAAAACGCCTGAGTGAAGCGACGGGGGTTGATTTGACGGGGTACCTGGAACGGGGCTACACCTCGGTGCGCCCCGAATACCGGGGTCTGGGAATCGGCACCCGCCTCCTGGAAGGCCTCACCGCCCGGGTCGGGGAGAAGAAGCTTTTCGCCATCATCGGAGAGGACAACATCGCCACCCAGAAAATGGCCATTCGTAACCGCACCCGGAAAGTGGGCACCTTCTTCAGCGAAAAAGCAAAAAAGACGGTAGGGATCTGGGTCCCCGAATGGATGCTCGTTTCATGAATGGGCCTTTTCCCCTTCGGGATTCCTGCGTCGCCGCGCCTTGCCGGGTCTTTCTGTCATCCGAATGCCGCGCAACGCCGCAGGCGGACTCTTTACGAAGCCATCATCGGAGACGGAGATGAACATCGGGATCATCACGGTAAGAGACAAGGACTACCCCCCCAACTTCCGCCTCATGCAGGCCGCCCGGGAACAGAAACACCGGGCGACGTTGATCCATCCGTATCGCGTGTGGCCGGCCTTTCGGAAAGGACAAATGATCCTTGTGGGGGAAGCGGTGTTGCCGCCGGACATCGTCTTGCCCCGGCAGGGCGCCACCCTGGGAGACGCCTGTCTTTCATTGATCCGCCATTTCCGCCTCATGGGTATTCCGGTGGTCAACGCCATGGAGGCCATCCGAAAGGCAAAGGACAAATTTTTCTGTCTTCAACTCCTCCAGGACCAGGGGCTTCCGGTGCCGGACACGGTCCTCGTCAATGCCGTGGAAGGGCTTTCCCGCGCCGTCTTTGAACTTGGCGGGTTCCCGGTGGTGATCAAGCCGGTGAGCAGTCGCCAGGGTGAAGGCGTTACACTGGTGAAAACCGGTGGACAACTGCAAGAAGCCGGCAAAGGGCTCGACCGCCGGTCCGGTCTTCTGGTACAACAATTTATCCCCCCGGAAGGCCGGAAGGATCTCAGGGTCGTCGTCATCGGAGAAAAGATCGCCGGTGCTGCTGAATTCACCCCTGTTCCAGGGGATTTTCGCGGCAACTTCCATCTGTCTCAAAAAAGCCGGGCCGTAACACCCAACCCGGAAATTTTGGATCTGGCGATCACATCGGCAAAACGCCTCGGCCTGGAAATCGCCGGGGTGGATCTTCTGGTGGACGCCCAAAAACGCCCTTTTGTGATGGAGGTCAACTATTCCCCCGGGTTCCGGGGATTGGAGGCGGCCACCGGGCACGACATCGCCGGGGAAATGGTCCGCTATTTACGGCAGCGATACGAAACCGCCGGCAAAAAAAACTCCTTGAAAACCCATGCGCCTTGATGGATTCGAAAGCAATTTTCGTTGAAAATCATCGACTTTAACAAAATCGAGGATGCGGACCGCACCCGCGTGTCGGCTATTGTTTTGTGGGAGGACTGTGATCAGCCCCGCCGGGAAATCTTTATCGAAACCCCGCCGGATTTTGGACCGGACATAAACCCCGATCCCCATGCGTTTTTGGCGGGATGCGCGGTCCCGGCCCTGCACTTCAAAGAACGCCGGATCGCCCTGGACCGAAGGATATGTCCTTTGTTTCTGGAAGGCCTCCGGACCGCCATGGCCGTTCTTTCCCACTGGTCCAACGACGCCTGGCACCCGCCGGCGATGGAAGCCAGGGTCCGCCGGTCACCCACGTATAAAAGGGCCAACCGCCGGGCCGCCCTTTTTCTTTCCGGCGGCATCGATTCTCTGGCCGCCCTGCGGGTCAACCGGCGAATCCATCCTTTGGAGCATCCCGGGGCCGTCAAAGACGGATTCGTCCTCCACGGATTCGACATCGGCGGGGTGGTCAGACGGGGCATGAAATACCCGGTCTTTCACCGGGCCATGGAGGCGCTGGAACCGGTGGCACGGGAAGCCCGCTTGACCCTCATCCCCGTTTTTACGAACATCCGGCACCTGTGCGACGACCGGGACCTGTGGCTGAACCGCTTCTTCGGGGCGGTCCTGGCCGCGGTTTCCCACGCCTTTTCGAAGCGCGTCTCCCTTTCCTACATCGCCTCGTCCTATGATATCGCCCACCTCCACCCCTGCGGGTCCCATCCCTTGCTGGATCCCTTTTACTCCCGTTTGGATATGCGGATTCTCCACCGGGACCTGGAGCTTACCCGGATGGAAAAAATCCGCACGGTGGTCCAGTGGGACGCGGCCTTCCAGAACATGCGCGTTTGTCTGGCCAATGTGCCGGATCGGCTGAACTGCGGGAAGTGCGAAAAGTGCGTGCGGACCATGCTGGCCCTGGCGGCCCTGAATGTTTTGCACAAAACCCGGGCATTCACGGAAGATGATGTCTTTCCGGAAGATCTTTCGGGTTTCAGCATCCGGATCCGGGACCGGGAATCCTTTTACCGGGAGCTGATCCCCTGGCTGGCCGCCGCCGGTCGCACGGACCTTGTGGACGCCATCGCCCACAAGCTGGAATACGACACCACCGCCGGGTAATTTCTTTTTCGACACACAGCAACGCCGGAGTAAATCCCGCCCGTTCCAAAGGACGGCCTCGGGAAAACAGGAGGTGTCTGCAAGTAAAGTCACGTGCCGGATGAGGGAAGACCTCCAGGTCCGGGATCGGATCCCGCGGGCCGGTCTGCACCGGCTGGCCGGCGTCCCGGAAAACAAAGCTCCGGATGCCTCCCCCGGCATGGCGCAAAAAACCTACAGGGTCCGGAAAAACGCCTTTTCCAGGAAGGCGTCCGTCCACCGGATGAAGGTGGGGCGGCCATGGGGACAGTGGGCGGGGTTGCGGCAGGCGGAAAGCCTTTCGATGATCTCCGCCATGGCTTCCCTGGAAAGGGCCTGCCCGCCCCGCACCGCCGCGTGGCAGGCGAGCACGGCCAGACAATGTTCCACCGGTTCTTTGAAGGATCCGGCGACGCCGATTTCGGCCGCTTTTTCCACTATTTCCCGGAGCATCGGTTCCAGGGGCTTCCCGCCGAAAATGGCGGGAACGGCTTTGATGACATAGGCGTTTTCCCCGAAGGGCTCGATTTCCACTCCCAGGGTATTGAGGGCGGGAAGCCATTTTTCCAGAATCCGGGACTCCCGAAACCCGAACTCCAGATTTTCCGGAACCAGGAGGCGCTGGGCGGACAACCCGTCTCTGTGCTGCATCTGTTCGAATAAAATCCGTTCATGGGCCGCATGCTGATCGATGAGCATGAGCCCCTCCTCCGATTCGCACACGATATACGTGTGGCGGAATTGTCCGATCACCGAAAAAGACCGGATTTTCGAATTGTCCCAGAGGGGGGCCTGCGCCGTTGAAACCGCCGCCGTTTTTGACAATGTCTCCGGTTCCCCTTGCATCGGCTCCGGTCTGAACAGGGCCTGCGTTTCCCGGAACCTGAAGGATTCCGGGTCCACGTCCGCCTTGGGGGGGTAGGAAAAGGGCTTGCGGGCCTCCAGGGCCTTTGCCACGGCAGCGGCCACCTGATCATGAACCCATTGCCCCCGGATGAACCGAACCTCGTTTTTGGTGGGATGCACGTTCACATCCACCCGGTCTTCCGGAAGGGTGATCTTGAGGATTGCCAGGGGAAACGTCCCTTTTACGAGCCTTTCCCGAAACCCTTCCATCAGTGCGTGCTGAAGGATCCGGTCCCGGACAAAGCGGCCGTTGACATAAATAAAAATGCCGCGACTCGTGGTGCGGGTTTCCACCGGAGGCACCACCCAGCCGCCGACAGCAAGGTCTTCGGTGACAAGCCGGACTGCTTTGAGATGTCGGGGGTCGTCGATCCCCAGGACTTCCACGGCGCGCCGGTCTTCCCGGGACCCCGCGGAAAAACGCCGAAGGGTCCTGCCGTTGCTGAGCAGTTCAAAGGCCGTGCCGGTCCATCCCAGGGCGATGCGGTCCACGGTATCCACGATGTGCCCCATCTCGGTGGACACGCTTTTTAAAAATTTCCGTCGCGCCGGGGTATTGAAGAAGAGATCTTCAACGGTGACCTGGGTGCCCTGGGGTGCACCGGCGGCACTGACCTTTAAAATCTTTCCCCCTTGGACCCGGATCTCGGTCCCGGGTTCCTTCGGATCCTCGTTGGTGACGAGGGTGAGGCGGGAAACGGCTGCGATACTGGGGAGGGCTTCCCCGCGGAAGCCCAGGGTCTTGATGGAAAAAAGATCCTTATCCGTTTCGATTTTACTCGTGGCGTACCGCTCCAGGGCCAGGATGGCGTCGTCTCTTGTCATTCCGGAACCGCTGTCGGACACCCGGATGAGGCGGCGCCCCCCCTGTTCCACCTCCACAATGACCCGGGGACTCCCCGCGTCCAGGGCGTTTTCCACGAGTTCTTTCACCACCGAAGCGGGGCGTTCCACCACCTCTCCGGCGGCGATCTTGTTGGAAACGACTTCAGGAAGGATGCGAATCTTGGGCACGGTCCACCGGGTCTTTCTGCGAAATGTTCAGGAGTTCAAGCCTTGGAACCCGAATCCGGGATCCGTTCCCGGAGGGTCTTGGCCAAAAAATCGGCTTCCAGGGGCGAAAGATCGAACTTCAGACACGCTTCCCGGATGAGGTCCTTGAGCGTCCTTTCAGGGTCGAAATCGGCTTCTTCCAGGACCCACTTCACGGCTTTTCTTAAGTCTTCCCCTTCGGGTTGGACGGACATGGGCTTTCCTTTTCCAGGGGCGGCGTAAAAAGCGCGTTACGCCCCTTTTGTTTGATGTTTTCCGGTTTCATTGCAACGGCGGTTTTTTCAAATGATAATCGGTGGCCTGTTCGAATTGATGGGCGGCCCGGTAGAGCATGGCTTCATCGAAATGGTTTCCCATGATCTGGAGTCCGATGGGAAGCCCTTGTCCGGAAAACCCGCAGGGGACGGAGATCCCGGGGATGCCGGCCAGATTCGCGGACAGGGTGAAAACATCGGAAAGATACATGGTCAGCGGGTCTTCCACCTTTTCACCGATGGGAAAGGCCGGTGTGGGCGCCACGGGGGAAAGGAGGAGCCGGCAGGATTCAAAGGCTTTCTTGAAGTCCCGGATGATGAGGCTCCGCACCTGGGAGGCCTTCCGGTAATAAGCGTCATAATACCCGGCGGAAAGACAATAGGTGCCGATGATGATCCGGCGCTGCACCTCGGGGCCGAACCCTTTGCTCCGGGTCCGTCGATACATACCGGCCAGGTCGGCGGCCTCAGGGTCCCGGAAACCGTATTTCACGCCATCGTACCGGGCCAGATTGGAACTGGCCTCCGAGGGGGCGATCACATAATACGCCGCCACCGCATAAGGCGTATGGGGAAGAGACACCTCCTCGCACCGAGCGCCCATACGTTCCATGGTTTCCACGGCCCTCGAGACGGCATCGGAGACCTCCGGGTCCATCCCTTCCATGGACCGATACTCCACGGGGACACCGATGGTCACGCCGTCCAGGCCCTTTCCAAAGGCCTGGATATAATCCGGTACGGGTTCCGGCGCCGAGGTGGAATCCTTGGGATCGTGCCCGGCAATAACCTTCATCAACAGGGCGTTGTCATGGACGCACTTGGCAAGGGGGCCCACCTGGTCCAGGGAAGAGGCAAAGGCCACCAGTCCGAACCGGGACACCCTTCCGTAAGTGGGTTTCATCCCCACCACGCCGCAGTGGGACGCGGGTTGCCGGACGGATCCCCCCGTGTCGGAGCCGATGGCCCCCAGGCACATGTCCGCGGCCACCGCCGCCGCCGACCCGCCGCTGGAGCCCCCCGGAATCCGGGAAAGATCCCACGGATTGCGGGTGAGCTTGAAGGCGGAATATTCATTGGAAGAACCCATGGCAAATTCATCCATGTTCGTCTTGCCGACGATGACCGCGCCCGACGCCGCCAACCGCTGGATGACCGTCGCATCATAGGGGGGGATAAAATTTTCAAGGATCCGGGAGCCGCAGGTGGTTGGGATGCCCCGGGTGCAGAGGATATCCTTGACGGCGACGGGGATCCCCGCCAGGGGGGACGGATCCCCCGATGCAATCCGCCGGTCCGCTCTCCGGGCCTGTTCCAAAGCGGATGCCTCGCACAGGGTGATGTAGGCGCCCACCCGTTCGTCCACCTCCCGGATGCGGTCCAGCACCGCTTGGGTCAGCTCCACGGCCGAAATTTTCTTTTCCCGAAGCAGGCCCCGGGCCTGGTGTATGGTCAGTCTGTGCGGCATCGTTCTTCCTTTATGCCTTTATGACCCTGGGAACCACAAAGGTTTCATCGTCTGCATGGGGCGCATTGGAAAGGGCGCGTTTCCGATCGAGGTGTTCGGTCTTTTCGTCCTCCCGAAACGCATTGGTCAGAGACAGGGCATGGGACGCGGGCGTCACATTCGCCGTATCCACCTCGTTCATCTGGGCCACGTATCCGAGGACTTCGTTGATCTGGATGCTCATTTTATCCAGAGCCGCGTCGTCCAGATCGAGACGTGCCAGATCGGCCACCTGGCAGACTTCTTTGCGCGTGATGTTCATGATCGACTCACTTGGCGTTTCGGTTGACGATGATGGGTTGAAACCGTTCCTTTTTCAACTGCTCCAGCATGACGGCCGCCCCTTCCCGGGTGGTGAAAGACCCGATCCGGACCCGGTACCATACCCCTTTCCCGGAAATCATCACGGCTTCGGAGTAGGCGGGGTATCCCCGCCGCCTTAAGTCCTCCACAAGGTTTCCCGCATCGCCGGGACTCGGAAACGCGGCCACTTGCAGGGTCAACCGGTTTTCCGGTTCACCTGCACCGTCGTGCACTGCCGGGTCCGGGGGCTTTGGCGCCCTTTCTGTGCGTTCAGGAGCCGGTGCGGACGAAAGCGCCGGTGGCACCCGGTCCGAGGAGGTCTCCGGCTTCTGCGATATGCGGACCTTCGGAGCGGCCGGTACCTTGGGGCGAATCGGCCCTTGCGGGGCGGATTCTTTCAGTGCATCATAAAAACTCAAGTCCAACGGCGTTTCCGGGGATTCCGTGGGAATCTTGAACCGTTTGATTTCACTTTCAAACAATGCCGCCTTGGCGTCTGCCAGTTCCTTTTGTATCGCTTGAATGTCGTACCGGATGGGCGCCGTTCCCCGTCCCACCAGGACCCCCAAAAAAAACATCCATCCCGAAATAAAAATGATCCCGGTGATCCAAAAGGGCCGCGAAGGCTTGGGTCTGCGGCCGGGAGAAGATCCGGTGCCTTTTTTGTCCCCACCGGCCATGAAGAATCCCTACATCTTTTCCGGTGCCGACACTCCCAGAAGGGAAAGTCCGTTTCGAATCACCTCTTTCACGGCAAGGACCAGGGAGATCCTGGCGGCCGTTAAGACCGGATCATCGGACAACACCCGATGCTTATTATAGTACGCATGAAAAAGGGCGGCCAGGTCCATGAGATAAAAGGGGATCCGATGGGGTTCCATGTGTACGGCGCACATCCGGATCACCTCCGGATACCCGGAAAGCGCCTTGAGCAATTGAACCTCCTCGGGCGCCGTAAGGCGAGAAACGGCTTCTTCAGAGTATGCCGCGTCCGTTATGCCGCGCTGTTGTCCCTTCTTCAGGATGCTGGAGATCCGTGCATGCACGTATTGAACGTAGTACACGGGGTTTTCGTTGGACTGCGTCTTGGCCAGTTCCAGGTCGAAATCGAGAGGACTTTCATGATGACGGGTCAAAAACAAAAACCGGACAGCGTCTTTTCCCACCTCGTCGAGGACCTCCCCGAGGGTGACAAACTCCCCGGCCCGGGTGGACATGGCCACCGGAACCCCTCCCCGAAGCAAGTTCACCAATTGGATCAGAATCACCTTGAATCGGGCCTTCGACCAACCCATGGCTTCCACGGCGGCTTCCATTCGCGGGATGTACCCGTGGTGGTCGGCTCCCCAGACATCGATGACGGTTTCAAATCCGCGTTCGAACTTGTCCCGATGATACGCGATGTCGGAGGCGAAATAGGTGGGCTGGCCGTCCTTCCGGATCACCACCCGATCCTTTTCGTCTCCGCAAGCGGTGGTCCGAAACCACCAGGCCCCGTCCTTTTCGTAGACCACGCCTTTATCCTTCAACTCCGAAAGGATCCGCTCCACCTTCCCCGCATCGTAAAGGCTTTGCTCGCTGTACCATCGGTCGAAGACCACGCCGAACCGCTCCAGGTCCTTCCGCATCCCTTCCGTGATCTTTTTCGCCGCATACCGGGCGCAAAAGGCCACGTCTGCCTCTTCCGGCGCCGTCGCGGGAGACGTCTCCTTTGCGTCAAGGATTTCCCGGGCCAGGTGCCGGATGTACTCCCCCTGGTAGCATTCCGGCGGAAAGGGATCCCGGCTGCCGGAAAGGGCCTTGAGCCGGAGATACACGGACCGTCCCAGGGTTTCGATCTGTCTTCCGGAATCATTGACGTAGTATTCCCGCTGCACATCATACCCGCAAAAGGCCAGAATGTTGGCCACGCTGTCCCCCACGGCGGCGCCCCGGCCGTGCCCCACGTGCAACGGCCCCGTCGGGTTGGAACTGACGTATTCCACCTGGACCCGCGTTCCCTTTCCCAGGTCCAGCGCCCCGTACCGCGGGCCCCGGGTGAGGACGGCCTCCAATACCCGATGCCAGGCCGACGGGTGCAGATGAAAATTGATGAAACCGGGACCGGCCACTTCCACCTTCTCGATCCACTGTTGCGTACGGTCCAGATGATCCACCACGGCCTTGGCGATCCTTTTGGGGGATAACTTCTGGACAGCGGCCGAGATCAAGGCGAAATTGGTGGAAAAATCGCCGTGGGCCTCGACTTTGGGGGTTTCCAGGATCACCTCCGGGAACCCTTTGTTCGGCAATGCCCCGGCATCATGGGCCTTTTGGGCCGCCGAAAGGATGAGGGCCTTCAATGTATCTTTCATTGATGATGAAAAAATCTTTCTTTATTCGCCGTTACGGATCAAGGTGCCCATCCATAAGAACTTTTCCAGGGCAAGTCAAGACGAACCCCGTTCGGGGTACCCTCCTATGGCGGAGAAAACAGGGAAACCTCCTGGCGCGGTTTTTCCCTTCAACTTCGATACATGGACTCGATGAGATCGGAAAAGGCTTCGTTGATGCGCTTGCGTTTGACTTTCATGGTGGGGGTGACCTCCCCGTCCTCTTCATAGAGTTTTTTGGGGAGGATCCGGAACTTCTTGATCTGTTCCACTCGGGAAAGACCCTGGTTGACGGTGTCCACCGCCTCCTGGATCAGCCGGTTGATTTCCGGATGCACGGTGAGGTCTTTATAGGTGGAAAACTGGATCTTGTGGTCCTGGGCGTACTTGACCACGTTGTCTTCGTCGATCATGATCAGACAGGCCAGATACTTTCTGCGGTCCCCCACCACCACGGCGTCGTTGATGTAGATGCTGGCTTTGAGCTGGTTTTCGATGTACTGGGGCGTGATGTTCTTCCCTCCGGCGGTGACGATGATGTCCTTTTTCCGATCCGTGATCTTCAAAAACCCGTCTTCATCCATCTCTCCCACGTCCCCCGAATGCAGCCAGCCGTCCTTGAGCGCCTCCGCGCTGACCTCGGGATTCTTGAAATACCCTTTGAACACCCCCGGGGATTGGACCAGGATCTCCCCGTCCCCGGCGATCTTTACCCGGGCGCCGGTCAGGGGTTGCCCCACGGTTCCAAACTTGACCCGGCCGATCCGGGAAAGGGTGGTCACGCCGGTCCCTTCGGTCTGGCCGTACCCTTCAATGAGGTTCACGCCGATGCTCTGGAAAAAAAGGAGGATGTCCGGCGCGATGGGGGCTGCTCCGGAATAGGCGATGCGCATCCGTTCGAACCCCATCCGTTCCTTGAGCTTCCGGAAAACGGCCCAGTAGGCCAGGCCGTATAAAACCGTCGACAGGACAGGAATGTTCTGGAAGTGCATCTTTCGGACGGCCTGTTTTTTGCCGATCTTCAGAGCCGCCCCGTAGACCATCCTTTTAAACCCGGTGGCATCCGACATGCGGATCTGGATGGCGCTGTAGTATTTTTCCCAGATCCGGGGTACGGCGTGGCCCACCGTGGGAGAGACCTCCTGCATGTTCTCCACCACCGTGTCGGGACGCTCGATGAAATTCACCGTATACCCGCAGGTGATATGCCCCAGTACGGTGAACAGCTGCTCGAAGATGTGACACAACGGGAGAAAGGACAGGACCTCGTCCGCCGGCGTCATGGGGTTGTCCGTGGTGATGGCATGCCCCATCCAGACGCAGTTTCGATGGGTGAGCATGGCGCCCTTGGGCGGGCCCGTGGTCCCGGAGGTATAGATCAGGACCGAAAGATCCTCCGGCGAAATTTGTCGGATCCGGGAGGCAAACAATTCCGGATCCGTTTCCATGGCCTTTTTTCCCGCTTGGCACAACGCCTCGAAGGAGATCACCATGGGGTTCTTGAAGTGCCTCAGCCCTTTTGTATCCCAGACGATAACCTTTTTCAGGTGAGTCGCCCGCTCCTTGAACATGAGGAATTTGTCGAGCTGCTCTTCGTTTTCCACGAAGAAAAACTGGGCCTCCGAGTGGGTCACCACGTATTCCACCTGGGGCCAGGCATTGGTGGCATAGACGCCGGTGGCCGCGGCCCCGCAGCACTGGATTCCCATGTCCGCAAAGACCCATTCCGGGCAGTTGTCCCCGATGATGGCCGCACAGTCCCCTTTTTCCAGGCCCATGGCCATGAGACCGCAGGCCGTCTCCTTGACCTTTTGCAGGTAGGCGTTCCAGGAGATATCCTGCCACAATCCGTAGGCCTTGTACCGCATGGCCGTGCGATCCCCGAACCGCTTCACCGCGGCCAGAAAAAGGCTGGGGACCGTATGGGTCTCGGTTGCTATCGCCATGCTTTTTTACGTTTCCAGCGCTGATACCCCTTCACGGTGGCTTCGGAGCGGATGCCCATGTAAAATTCCCGGACATCCTTGTTCATCAAGAGCGATTTTGCATCCCCCTTCATGACGAAGCGTCCGTTTTCGAGGATCAGCCCGAAATGGGAGATGGAAAGGGCCATCCGGGCGTTTTGTTCCACCAGGAGAATGGTCGTTTTTTCCCGGTGGATGGTCTGGATGATCTCAAAGATCTCCCGGACCAAAATGGGGGAAAGCCCCAGGGACGGTTCATCCAGAAACAGAAGGGTCGGCCGGCTCATGAGGGCCCGGCCGATGGCCAGCATCTGCTGTTCCCCGCCGGACAGGGTCCCGGCCCACTGGTCTTTTCGATCCTTGAGTACCGGAAAATAGCCATAGACCCGGTCCATGTCCCCGGCGATGCCTTTCCGGTCCTTCCGGGTGTAAGCCCCCATGGCAAGATTTTCATAAACCGTGAGCTCTTCAAAGATTTCCCGGCCTTCCGGAACATAGGAAAGCCCCATCCGCACGATAGCTTCCGGATCCTTGCCGTCGATCCGCTTTCCCTGAAACAGAATCGTCCCTTTTTCGGGCTGATCCTCGATGAGCCCCATGACGGTTTTCAGGATAGTGGATTTCCCGGATCCGTTGGTCCCCAGGATGGTGGTGATGGTCCCTTCCTCCACGGAGAGGGAAACGCCCCGGATGGCGTAGATCAGGTCATAGTAGGTTTCGATGTTGTTGATCTCAAGGATGGGGCTCAAGGGCCGCCTCCTCCCCCAGGTATGCTTTGATGACTTCCGGGTGCCGCTGCACCGCTTCTGGGGTTCCCCGGGTCACCTGCCGTCCGAAATTGATCACCAGGATCCGGTCAGAGATGTCCATGACCATGTTCATGTCATGCTCGATGAGCAGAATCGTCACTCCCAGTTCATCCTGGATGTCTTTGATCCAGAAGATCATGTCCTGCTTTTCTTCGCTGTTCATACCCGCGCACGGCTCGTCCAGAAGGAGGAGTTCCGGCTCGGTGGCCAGGGCCCGGGCCAGTTCCACCACCTTCTGGGTGCCGTAGGGAAGGGCGCCCACGAAGGCGTTTCGCACCGATTGCAGATCGAGGAAATCGATGATTTCTTCTGCCTTTTGTCGATTCTCCCGTTCCTCTTTTCCGGCAAAGGATCCCTTCCCCCACAAAACGGCCCCCCGGAAGAGGCCCGTTTTCATGTGGAGGTGCCTTCCGAGCATAATGTTTTCCATGGTGTTCATGTGGGAAAACAGCTCGATGTTCTGAAACGTCCGGGCAATGCCGCACCGCGCTACCCGATCCGGCCGCATCCCGACGAGGCTTTTCCCCTTGAACCGGATCGAACCTTCTCCGGGTCGATATATCCCGTTGATGCAATTGAAAAGGGTGGTCTTTCCCGCTCCGTTTGGCCCGATGATGGCAAAGATCCTCCCCTTTTCCGCGGAAAAGGAGAGGTCACTCAGCGCCACCAGGCCGCCGAAGGAAATGGAAAGGGCTTCCACCTGAAAAAAAGGCATTGTGTTCGTGGGGTTATCCATTCAGGCCGTTAAAAACAGCAGGACCTGCGGAAAATGCACAGGCCCTGCCGTAAATTATTCGATGGTCATCCAGTCGGTGAGCCTTTCCGCCTTGCCGCCTGCCAGGCATTTGACAAGAAACGTCTGGTTTTGTCCCTGCCGGCAGGAAGGATCATTGGGATCAAAAGGCTTGTAGCTGATCTTCCCGCTGATTCCCTGGAAATCCTTGAGTCCTTCGAGTTCCTTAACCAGCCGTTCCCGGGTCAGATCTTTTCCGCAGCGTTTGATCGCTTCCACCAGAGGTTCCGCAAAGACGATGCCCGCATAGAAGAAAAGCCCCCAACGCTCGTCCTTGGCCGCGAATTTTTCAAAGGCGTCCTTTTTATACTTGAGCATCAACGGGTGCGTGGAGTCGGGGAGTTCGGCGAAGGTGGCCGCAATGACCCCTTCCCACAGCCCTTTGCTGATGTGCATCATCAACGGAAAGTCCGAGCAGGTGCTGGTGCTCATGAACTGGGGGGCAAACTGCATGGCCTTGCTGGTGCCCACCGTAATCACGGCATGCTTCGGGCTGGTCCACAACAGGACCATGTCCGCTCCGGAGTTTTTCAGCTGCATGACGTGGGGCTTCAGATCGCTGTCCGTAAGGTTCACCGGAACCTCGGCCACGAGTTTCATGTCATGTTTGGCCAGCTCTTCTTTGGCCCCCTTGACCCCGTTTTTGCCGTAGTCGTCGTTCTGGTAGATGATGGCCACCTTTTTAAACCCCATTTTTTCGACCCCGTACCGGACCAAGGCCTTTGCCTCGATGTAGTAAAGGGGATAAACGGCGAACAGATACTTCCGGGGCGGTTCGATCCAGTGCAAGGATCCCGCCGAAGGCCCCACCCAGGGGATCTTCCGTTCCATGAGATAGTCCTTTACCGCCAGGCCGGGCGCCGTGCCCACGCCGGAGACCCATGCGAACATCCCGGTGCCTTCCTGCAGTTCTTTCACCCCCGCCAGGGTCTTGGCCGGGTTGTAGGCGTCGTCGAACATGTGGTGGATCAGTTTCCGGCCGTGTATCCCGCCTTGTGCATTGATCATCTTGAAATAGGCGTCCGTTCCCCGGGCCACGGAGCCCCAGGCCGCCGCCGGACCGGTCTGGGGTCCCCATTGTCCGATGTGAATCTCCGTATCCGTGACCCCTTCCTCGGCCCACACGCCAACGGCCAGGCCCAGCACCAAAGCCGATACCACCGCCGCCAGTTTAAACCCGTTGCTTTTCATACGCCCCTCCTTTTTTTGTGGAGTTGATTCGATACGTGCCTTCTTTCCCTGAAAAACCCTAGAAGTGGTTTCAAAACCTCGGATAACGACTTCTTCTACACCTTTTTCACGTAGTGCCGTGAAAAGAGCCCGCTGGGCCTGATGCACAGGATCAGGACGATGACCGCAAAGGCCACCGTCGATTTAAATTCAATGGAGACATACCCGCCGAACAGGTTCTCGATGATCCCCAGCAGATAGGCTCCCACCACGGCGCCGGGAAGCGACGTCATCCCCCCCAGGACCGCGGCGGCGAAGCCCTTGAGCAAAGGATCCCACATCATGTACGGCTGCATGAGGGTGGTGGAAATCAACAACCCCGCCGTGCATCCCACCACCGAGGAAATTCCCCACGTCCCCATGAGGATGCGCCGGACCCGGATTCCCATCAGCCGCGCCGCCGTGGCGTTCTGCTGGGTGGCTTTCATGGCCACCCCCACCTTCGAAAACCTCAAGAAAACAAAGAGGATCCCCATGATGACCAGCGTCACGCAGAGCATCATGGCTTCCAGGGAGGAAATGTAAAGCTTCCCGATGACCAGACTTTCGTAGGGCGAGACGGGAAAGGGCATGGTCTTTTGTTCCGCCCCGAATTTCCAGGAGACGATCCCCATGAGGATCATCTCCAGCCCGATGGTGATGATGATCATCCCCAGCACGTTGGGCTCCTTGGCCCGCCGGAGCACCGCAAACTCGAGAAGACATCCCAAAAGAAACGCAAAGACAAGGGCCGCCGAAAAAACCACGTAAACCGGAAAGCCGTATTGATCCAGAAACATATAGGCCAGGTATGAACTGATCAGGGCCATCTCCCCCTGGGCGAAATTGGGCACCTCGGAGGTTTTGTAGATGATGACCATGGCCAGGCCCATGAGGGCGTAAACGCTCCCGGCCGCAATACCGTTGACCACCATCTGTAAAAAGTTCAGCATAAACGTCCTTTACCGGCGAATGGCCCCAGCGGGGTTAAAACGGCCACGTTTTCCAATATTTTTTGGTCCGGATCCAGATTCCGAAGATCCCCAACGGTTCGAAAAGCATGATGGCGACCATGATCCCGCCGAACAAAATGAACTGGATGTTGGAAACCCCCGTAATGGAAAAATACATCCGCGAAAGGCTTTCCAGCCAGGTCCCCACATGCGGGATGCTGAGGATATTCCGTAATTGCAGGTCCATCCAGCTGAGCAGGCACGCGCCGGTGATGGCTCCCATGATGGAACCCAGTCCCCCCACCACCACCATGGCCAAAAACATAATGGACATGAGCAAGGTGAAAATCTCCGGCTCGATGAAGCGCAGCACAAAAGCGTACAGGCCCCCGGCGATCCCCGTGCAAAAGGCCGAAAGAGCAAAGGCCAGGGTCTTGAAGACCACCAGGTTCACGCCCATGGCCTCGGCGGCGATATCGGCGTCCCGGATGGCGATGAAGGCCCGACCTACCCGGGTTTTGATGATATTGCGCACCGCCACGACCAACACCACGGTAATGACCATCACCAGGTAGTAAAACTCCCGGTCCGTATCGAGATGCCGGGAACCGATGACCAAGTCCGGTGCATGGAGCCCCTGGCGACCCCCGAAAAAATCGAGTTTCCCGATGACCTGCGTCACGGTGAGGCCGAACCCGAGGGTGACGATGGCCAGATAGGGGCCTTCCAGCCGCAGGGCCGGAAGCCCCAAAAGGAAACCGAAAACCGCCGCCGCCCCGGCGGCCAGGAAAAGCGCGGGCAAAAAGGGCATATGGGCGGAAGTCATCAGGGTCACGGTGCCGTACGCGCCGATGGCAAAGAACCCGGCGTGTCCCAAGGAGATCTGCCCGGTATACCCCACGAGAATGTTGAGCCCGACAGCCACGATGACGTTGATGGCCATGTAATTGGCCACGTATACGTAGTAATTTTTGACCAGGAAGGGAAAGGCGGAAAGGAACACGATCAGGACCACAAACCAGAAAACCGTCACGCCGGAAGTAAAAAATCGGATGTCCTCGTAATAATCGCGCTTCATGTCCATGGCATCTTCTCCGAAGGAGGACGTTGGGGCCGATTCCCTGCTCCGGCAGGTTCCACTTCCGCAATGGCTGTAACAATTTATCCAAAAACCGACGGAGAGTCAAGGAAATTGCCGGTGGTGTCCTTCCGGCTGAAGGTGCGTCTTTACCCAATAATACGGGAAAAATCCTTCCCGCTTGGATTCGGAAAAAGGATGACCTTGAAAATGGATGAGCGCTTAAAAAGAAAATATCAGCTGTAAATGTTTCCGAGGTGTTCTTTGGAAAAGACAAACTGGCTGTCGAAATTTTTCCTGAACGTTTCGTCTTTATCGAACCAACCGGCGCCGAACTTGTTTTCAAAATAGGATCGAAGCAGGGAAAACCAGTTTCCGCTCTTTTGTCCCGATTCCCGGTAAGTGGCGAGCAGATCCGTAAGGTATCCGTCGATATAGGCCATCTTTTCCTTTGGAATATAGGCAAAAGCGCCGCTGGTGATGGATTTCTTGAAATGCTCGGCGCTCAACCCGTGGGCGGTGAGCATCATCACGGGGATTTTCAGCTGGTAAGCGATATTCAATAATCCGTACCCGTTAACCCCCATGATATCGAAAATCAGGGCGTCGTAAGGGTTGCGGGACAGAAAATCCCTGGCGGTTTCGAAATCCGCGGCCGTGTCGACCTCGCATTGATCCAGGATCTCTTTGAGGGAATCGAGGATATCCTGTTCGTCATCGACGATCAGGATGCGCTTTCCCTGCAAAATCTCCGTCGCCTCCATATCCCCCCCTTCGCGTTATTTTGTTGATCATGGATCCAACTAAATCACAGGCCGGGGTTTTTTGCAACTTTTTTAAACGGTTTTACATCTTTCGGGGGTTTTCGACCAAACTTTTTGATTGATAGAAAACAGGCGCTTGAATTTCTTGCCCGCGACTTTTAAGGATTAATTTAGATTTACACCGTGGCGATACACCGGACCCAAGACCCAAGGTTCCTATGGGAGACGCGCCCCTTGCCTGAAAAAACGGTTATCATCGTCGTGGGCGCCGGTTTGATGGGGACCAGCATCGCCTATCATCTGGCGCGACTGGGAGCCGACCGGGTCCTCGTCCTGGAACAGGGGTTCGTGGGGGCCCAGGGCGCCACGGCCAAAAGCTTAGGGGGCATCCGGACCCAGTTCGCCACCGAAATCAATGTCCGCTTCTCCCTGGCCTCGAAGACGGTTTTTGACAATTTCGAAACCGAATTCGGCGTCACGCTGCATTACACGCCGTCGGGGTACCTGTATCTCACCGGCAGCGACCGGGGACGCCGCAACGATTTGTCTGCGTGCAACGCACAGGCAGGCGAAGGATGCAGTGCAACCCGCAGGTGGCCTTTTTACGATCTTGTCAAACTTGGAGATAAAAAAATGGGGTGGCTGGGCGGCCACCCCATGAAGGGAGGGCTATCAACCGGCTTGGGTCCGTCAATAGCCAGGTTGATGTAGGGCAGGAGGGATTCTCATCAACCTGATCGCATTTTAAGTACCACAGAGTGCCATGTCAAGAAAAAAATTCAAAAAAAGGAACTTTTTTTCAGCAGCGGGCTCACGTCGCCTTTCGGGCCGGCAGGATCGGACGCCAGTTCTCTGAAATCCTTGGTGCTGATTTTATCTTTGCGCATGATGCCGAGCTTGTGACGGATCAGGGGATGATCGACGACGTGAACGGCCAACGGGCGCTCCTTTCATTTTAAGGGGTCAAACGCCGTTTCCGGCGCAGCTTCCTATAGATAAAGGGCCGGAAAGTGTCAAGGAGATTCGGGTTTTTCTTCTCATGCGCCGATTGGCCTTTACACAGGGGCCTTCTTTATGTATAAGGACGCCGAAAGCATTTCCGGCGG
>CAZQUR010000002.1:79258-83475 GCA_964596535.1 uncultured Desulfobacteraceae bacterium | reverse complement strand
AAGGAGGAAGAAATCATGAAATTCGAATGTATCCTTTACGATAAATCCGGAGGCGTTGCAATCATTCGCCTCAACCGGCCCCGGGTGCTCAATGCCATGAACAAGCAACTCTGGCTCGATTTTCAGGAAGCACTGGAAGATGTAAAAAAGGACACCGAAATCAAGACCTTGATCATCACCGGAGAAGGCCGGGCCTTTTCCACCGGAGCGGACCTGAAAGAATCCAAAACCCGGAGCATCGAGGATTACCGGGATTACCTGGAGGCACTCCAGGAAGCATCCCGAAAAATCCTTCGGTTTGAAAAACCCACCATCGCCGCCGTCAACGGCTACGCCCTGGGATCGGGCTACGAACTGGCCCTGGCCTGCGACATCCGCATCGCCGCCGAAGACGCCCAGATCGGATCCCCGGAAGCCAAGGTCACCTCGTCGGTCACCGGCGGGGCCATGAGGCTGGTTCAAGACCTCATCGGTCCGGGGAAGGCCAGGGAGCTCCTTTTTACCGGAGAATCCATCGACGGAAAAGAAGCCGAACGGATCGGACTGGTGAACAAGGCGGTGCCTCTGGAAAACCTCATGGAAGAAGCCGTGGCCATGGCCCGAAAGATCGCAGCCAACAGCGCCTTTTCCATTAAGCTGATCAAGCGGGGCCTTTTCATGGCCCGTGGGGAAGCCAGCCTGGAAGCCCTCATGGACTATGAGATCGAGGCGTGCCTGGCATGCGTATCCACCAAGGAACGGCAGGAATCTTTAACCGCCTTTGAAGAACGAAAAAAATAACCGGAGGAAACCATGTCCCTGGATGCGATACTCAAGGCAAAGTCCGTGGCGGTGGTGGGCGCCTCAAAAGTGGAAACCAAGCGGGGATTTCAGGCCATCCGCACCCTCCTGGCGGAAGGATATTCCGGAAAAATCTTTCCGGTGAATCCAAAGGAAGAGGCGATCCTGGGATTCCGATGTTACCCCAAGGTGTCGGCCATCGAAGAGGATGTGGAATTGACGCTGATCACCACTCCGGCCCAGACGGTCCCCTCCGTGCTCGAGGATTGCGGGAAAAAGGGCGTCCGGGGCGCCGTCATCATCGCCGGAGGGTTCGGGGAAACAGGCGCCGAGGGGAAAAGCCGGGAAGAAGCGGCCAGAGACGCCGCCCGAAAATGCGGCATCCGGTTCATCGGTCCCAACACCTCCGGGATCATGAATCTTCATGAAAACCTGAACCTGGTGGGACTCCGGGACGCCCCCAAAGGCGACATCGCCCTGTTGACCCAGAGCGGCAACATGGCCCTGACCCTCATTACCGAAGCCAAGTTAAAAAGCCGTAAAGGCTTTTCCTATTACGTGGGCGTGGGGAACGAAACCGATCTGAAGTTCCATGAGTATCTCGAATTTTTCCGAAACGATCCGAACACCCGGGCCATCCTCATGTATGTGGAGGGCATGCGGCAGGGCCGGGCGTTTCTTCAGGAGGCGTATAAAACCACCCCCGTGAAACCGATTATCCTGCTGAAGGGCGGACGCTCGGCCACCGGAAAACGCTCCGCCGGATCCCACACCGGTGCGCTGGCCGGCATGTCGGAAGTGGCCAAGGGGGCTTTCGAAAGGGCGGGCGTTGTTGTCATTGAAAATCCGGATGAACTCTTTCCAGCGGCCGAAACCCTCTCCAGCCTCCCCGCCATCAAGACCAACAGCGTGGCGATTTTGGCCGACGGAGGCGGGCACGCCACCATTGTCTCGGACCTTCTGACGGATCTGGGGGTTCGGATTCCGCCCCTTGAGGAAAAGACCCGGAAAAAACTCAAGGCCATTCTTCCGGCCGCGGCGTCGGTCCCCAACCCCGTGGACGTGGCAGGGGGTACGGACGCCGATCCGGAAGTCTTTGCCCAATGCGCCCGGATCATCTTGAACGACAAAAACATCGGGGGATTACTGATCGTCGGCCTCTTCGGCGGATACGGCATCCGGTTTGCGGAGAGCCTGTCGCTCATCGAAGAGGACGCCGCCCACCAGATGGGCAAAATGGTAAGCCGGTACAGGAAGCCCATCGTGGTCCACAGCCTCTTCAGTTCCATGAAGCCCCATGCTTTGGATCTGTTGCGATACTACGGTGTTCCGGTCTACGACTCCCTGGATGTGGCGTGCAAGTGCATCGCGGTGCTGGCCCAATACGGCGGGTACGTGAAGTCGCATCCCCATCGGGTGAGCTTTGCCTTCAACTGGGGGCAAAAGGCCAAAAAAACGGCGAGGAAAATCATCGACGGGGCGCTGAAGGAGGACCGGCGTATCCTTTTGGAGCATAACGCCAAGCAAGTTTTACGGCTGCACGGGGCCCCCGTCCCCGACGACACCCTGGCCAAAACCGCCGACGACGCCGTGACGATCGCACAAAAAATCAACGGAAAAGTCGCCTTGAAGATCGTCTCTCCGGATGTACTTCATAAAAGCGACGCCGGCGGCGTCCGCATCAATTTGGAAACGGAAGAAGAGATTCGAAACACCTTTGCCGAAATCCTCACCAATGTCCGCGCCTACGACCCGGACGCCGACATCCGGGGGATCCTGGTCAGCCCCATGGCAAAACCCGGACTCGAAGTCATCGTCGGCACCAAGATCGACGATCAGTTCGGCCCCATCATTCTCTTCGGATTGGGGGGTGTCATGGTGGAAATCCTCAAAGACGTCGCCTTCCGGGTCCTTCCCATTTCGCCGAGGGGGGCCAAACTCATGATCGACGAGCTGAAATCCTCCCCGCTGCTGGACGGGTTCAGAGGGTCGCCGCCCCTGGACAAAGAGGCACTGCGGAAGCTTTTGCTCACCGTGTCCGAAATCATCGAATCCTATCCGGAAATCGAAGAGATGGACCTCAATCCCGTCCTGGTGCACGAACAGGGGCAGGGGGTAAGCATTGTAGATGCCCGGATCATTCTCAAGGCTCCGGAAAAAATGCCATCGCCTTGAGATGTTAACGCTCAACCCGTTGCCTCGCTTTTTTCGAAAGGTTTGAACGGGGCGCACAGACGTCCTTTTACGATCTTGCCGGAGTTGTTTTTGGCAAGAGATGATGTTACGCTGTCGGCCTTACGCACCTCAATGACGCCGGCGATATGGATGGGATGCTCCGTACATGGCTTTATCCGCCAAAGAAAGACTCACGCGCTTTTATCAGCAATTTTCACCCACTGACCAGGTCCTGGTCGCCATTTCCGCGGATCCGGACGCCATCGCCTCTGCCCTGGCCGTAAAGCGGCTCCTGTGGCGCCGGGCGGCGGGGGTAACCCTTTCCAATGTCAACGTCATTGAGCGCCCGGATAATCAGGCCATGGTCCGCCTTCTGAAAATCCCCCTGGTCCATATGGAACAGATCGACCCGGAAACCTTTACCCGTGTTGTCCTTGTGGATTCCCAGCCGGACCACCACGAACTCTTTTCCCGGATTCAACCCCACGTCATCATCGACCACCACCCGGACACGGGGGTGCGCGCCCCTTTCCTGGACATCCGCCCCCAATACGGCGCCACCGCCAGCATCCTGACGGAGTATTTGAGAGCCGCGAAGATCACACCGAGCATCAAGCTGGCCACCGCCTTGTTTCACGCCATCAAAGTGGACACGAGCAATTTCGAAAGAAAAACGCTTCCCGAAGATCTCCGGGCCTTCCAGTATCTTTTCAGGTTCACCAACATCCACCTTGCCCAAAAAATCGATCGGGTCTACATGAAGTTGGAATACCTGAAATACTTCAAGCTCGCCCTCGACAGCCGGCGCTTGAGAAAAGGCAAAGTCTTCGTCCATTTGGGACCGGTGGTCAACCCGGATGTCTGCGTGCTCATCGCCGATTTTTTCATGGGGATCGACACCATCACGTGGAGCATCGTCTCCGGACTCTGGCAGGACAAGCTCATCCTCATTTTCAGGAACGACGGGGTCCGGAAAGACGCCGGGAACATGGCCAAGCAAAGCTTCGGACAGATGGGGAGTGCGGGGGGGCACAAAAGCATGGCCCGGGCGGAGATACCGATTTCGGAGATCAAAGGGGGGCTTGATCTGAAAAACGACAAACGGGTCCTTTCCTGGATCATGAAAAAGACCCGTGTGAGGAAATAACGCTATGGCTTTTTCCCATCCGGATATCCATGTCACCGTTCTGGGTTCCGGCACCTGTGTCCCTTCCTTGAAGCGCAGCGCCTGCGCCGTATTGGCGCGCGCGGGATCGGAAACC
>CAZQUR010000002.1:11173-79158 GCA_964596535.1 uncultured Desulfobacteraceae bacterium | reverse complement strand
CTGATCGAAATGGACGACACAGGGCCGGATACCCGGCAATTGGACGGGGTTGCGGTCTCTTCCATGCCCATGGCCCATAATCCGGAAAGCGTGGGATTCAGGATCGAAACACCATCGGGTGTGGCAATGGTGTATTCGGGGGATACGGATTATACGGAAAATCTGGTGGAACTGGCCAGGGGCGCCGATCTTTTTATCTGTGAGTCGGCCCTGCCGGACGATCTGAAAGTCAATGGCCACCTCACCCCTTCCCTGGCCGGGGAAGTCGCCCGAAAAGCCGGGGTTTCCCTGTTGGTGCTGACCCATCTCTACCCCGAATGCGACTTGATCGATATTGAAAAAGAATGCCGGAAAACCTATGCCGGCCCCATGAAGATCGCCCACGACCTCATGACCGTCGAACTGAGCGTCGGAAACCCGAAAACAGATGAAACCCGTATGACGTTCCCGTCGACAAAATGAAGTATTATCCTGTATATCTGGACGTGAAAGACAAAGCGTGCCTGGTGGTGGGCGGCGGCGAGGTGGGAACCCGGAAGGTAAAAACCCTTCTGGAATGCGGGGCCCGTGTCACCGTGGTGAGTCTTGACGTCGCCCCCGCGCTTTTTCAGTGGGTCCGGGCCGGCGCCGTCACGCTTCACCGGCGAACATTTCGGCCCAAAGACCTGGACGGCATGTTTCTGGTCATCGGCGCCACGGACGATCCCCGGCTCAACCGGAGCGTCAGCCGGGAAGCCCTGGGCCGAAATATGCTGTGCAACATCGCCGACAGGCCCGAGGCCTGCAATTTTATCCTCCCGTCCATCGTCAATCGGGGAGATCTCATCATCGCCGTGTCCACATCCGGAACGAGTCCGGCCTTTGCAAAGACGCTTCGACAGGCGCTTGAAAAAGAATTCGGCCCGGAGTATGCGGACTTTTTACGCCTCATGGGACAGGTCCGGCGGAAGCTGCTGCAAACCGCCCACGCGCCGGAAGCCCACAAGCCCCTCTTCGAGGCGCTGATCCGAAGCGATCTCCTGCGGTGGATAAAGGAAAAGGATATCGGTCGAATCAATGCCCTTTTACGGAAAATATTTGGGAAGGAATACGAAATCGATGCGCTGCCCGGAGAAAAGTCCTGAGCCGGCAATGGGTGCATCCCCTGATTGTGGAGCCCCCCGCTCTGAAAAGCGGGGCTCCCCGGTAAGGAAAGTGTCTATTTTAAGATCGCTTCCCTCGACCCCGCCTGAAAAGGCGGGGCTTGCGGGAAGCGTTCCGGTCAACATTTTCTGATGCGCATTGCTTTGTTTCGGTGAGTTTATGGAAAACCTCGTTTCCGCGGTGATCTCCCTTTATCTGTTGAGTACGGCCTGTTACCTGGCGTACCTCTTCTTCCAGAAAGACGCGCTCCATCATTTCGGGTATTACATCCTCTTCGCGGGGCTTTTGTGCCACTCCGCCATTATCATCGCCGTCTTTGTCCAGACGGGCGCCATGCCCGTGCGCAACTTGTTCGAGACCCTGTCCCTGGCGGCATGGGCGGTGGCCGTGGTGTTTTTGGCGGTGCGGCATCGGTTCAAGCTCAAAATTTTAGGCATCTTCGCCGCTCCCGCGGCGCTGGCCCTCATGGTGGTGGCTTCCCAGCTTCCCCGGCACACCGGGCCGGTGAAAGAGATCTTTTCCGGTTTCTGGTTTGTCTTCCACGTGGTGAGCGTCTTTGTGGGAGACGCCGCCTTTGCCCTGGCCTGCGGCGCCGGGATTTTATACCTGGTCCAGGAGCGGGCCATCAAGAACAAGTCCCGGGGGTTCTTCTTCCGGCGGCTTCCCTCTCTGGAACGCCTCGATGCCGCGGGATACACCTGTATCGTGGTGGGGTTTACGTTCCTCACGGCGGGGCTCATCGCCGGTTTCATCTACGCCAAATCGGTGTGGGGACGGTTCTGGAGCTGGGATCCCAAGGAAGTCTGGTCCGCTGTCACCTGGCTGGTCTACGCGGCCCTGCTCCATGAACGACTCACCGTGGGATGGCGGGGGCGGCGGGCGGCCGTTTTCTCCATCATCGCGTTCGCCGTTTTGCTGTTCACCTTTTTCGGCGTCAACTTCCTCTTGAAAGGGCATCATGGGGAGTTCACACGGTTTTAGGTGTTTTCCGTCCATGCCGGCGGGAAGCCTTTTCAATCCCGATTTTCGGCGGGTGCCATGATTCCAAAAACGCCGGACACCATCCCCGAAATCCTCCTTGTGGGCCTCAACCATGAAACGGCACCGGTGGAACTCCGGGAATGCATCGCCCTTTCTGAAACCGATGCGGAAAAGGGGCTTCAGGATCTCGGCCAGGTCCCGGACATCCGGGAAGCGATACTGCTGTCCACCTGCAACCGGGTGGAGGTCCTGACGGTCACGGGGAATCCCGATGCCGCCACAAGGCACGTCAAAGCCTTTCTTTTAAGCTTCGAAGGGATGGCGCCGTCGGTTCTGGATGCGGTCCTCTACACCCACAGAGGAGACGCGGCGGTGCGGCATGTGTTCCGGGTGGCGGCAAGCCTTGACTCCATGATGGTCGGGGAGCCCCAGATCCTGGGGCAGATGAAAGAGGCCTACCGGATGGCGACCGTCAAAAAAACCACCGGGGTCATTCTCAACCGCCTGCTGCACCGGGCTTTTTTTGTGGCCAAACGGGTCCGCAGCGAAACGGGAATCGGCGACCATGCGGTCTCCATCAGTTATGCCGCCATTGAACTGGCCAAAAAGATCTTCGAGACCCTGGAAGGAAAAAAGGTGCTCCTCATCGGCGCCGGGGAAATGGCGGAGATCGCCGTGGAACATCTGGTGCGGAACCGGTCGGGGACCATCTTCGTGGCCAACCGGACCTTCCAGCGGGGGTTGGAACTGGCTCGAAAGTTCAAAGGACAGGCGGTCCGCTTTGAAGAGATCGACGGTCTTTTGCCCGTGGCGGACATTATCATCAGTTCCACGGGTTCCCCGGACATGGTGATCCGCCGGGATCAGGTCAAGGGGGTCATCCGGGCCAGAAAAAACCGTCCCCTGTTTTTCATTGACATCGCCGTTCCCCGGGACATCGATCCGTCCATCAACCAGCTTCCCAACACCTATGTCTATGACATTGACGATTTAAAAGGGATCACCGAGGAAAACATGGCGGATCGCCTTCGGGAAGCGGCCAAAGGAGAACGCATTGTAGATGAAGCCGTGGCCGCCTTTCGGCGATGGTACGAAAGTCTGGAGGTGGTGCCGACCGTGGTGGCGCTGAGAAGCAAGATTGAACGGATCGTTTACGCCGAAATCGACAAAACCCTTTCCGGGTGGGGCGGGACAACCGACGCCCAGCGGCAGGCCCTGTACCGCATGGCCGATGCGATGGTGAACAAAATCCTCCACGACCCCACATTGTACTTAAAAGATCTTGCCCGCTACGACGCCAAAGCCGTCACCCTGGACGTTACCCGAAAGCTCTTCAACCTCGACGAAAAATGAAAGGACCCTTGCGATGAAGACCGCGTTTTTATTCCCCGGCCAGGGATCCCAGTCCGTGGGCATGGGGCTCGATTTTTACCAGGAGTTCGACTTTGTCCGGGAATTGTTCGATATGGCCGAAGAAACGGTCAAGATGAAGTTGAAAAACCTGTGCTTCAAGGGTCCCATGGAAGCCCTGACCGAGACCGTCAACCTCCAACCCGCCGTCACTTGCGTCAACCTGGCATGTCTTTCCGTCCTTGAGCGGGAAGGGATTTGGCCGGAGTTGACCGCCGGGCACAGCCTCGGAGAATACAGCGCCCTTGCCGCCGCCGGAGTTCTTTCCCCTCGGGACACCCTCCGGGCGGTCTTCAGGCGCGGGCAGCTCATGCACCGGGAAGCCCGAAAACACCCCGGGGCCATGGTGGCCATCGTGGGGTTGGCCATCGATGTTGTTCAACAAATCGTCACGGACGCCCATGCCCACGGGGTCGTTTCCGTCGCCAACCACAACACGGCACTTCAGATCGCCATCAGCGGCTCCCCCGGACCGGTCCAAAACGCCGCCCAGGCCGCCCAGGCCCGGGGCGCCCGGGCCATCCCCCTGAACGTCAGCGGCGCGTGGCACAGCCCCTTGATCCAGGGGGCCGAAAGGGAATTCGGGGCGTTCCTTCAATCCCTGCCCTTCAACGCACCCCAAAGGGGGGTCATTTTCAATGTGAGTGCCGATTACTGCAGCGACCCGGAAGAAATAAGGCGTCTTTTGGCCGAACAACTGTGCAATCCCGTCCGCTGGCATGATGCGATGATCCGACTCATGGAAGACGGGGTGGCGGCCTTTGTGGAAGTGGGGCCGGGACGCGTCCTTTCCGGAATTCAGAAAAAGATCTTTCCCAAGACGCATCCCGCCGCAATCTTTAACGTGGGTGACTTGAAAAGCCTGGAGACCTTCTTGACGGCGCGTGCCAAAAAGAATGTTTAATCGAGGGGTTCCACCCAGACGATGAAGGTCTTATTGACGATGAGGGTCTCGAGACGGTTTTCACGGAAATAGACGTCTTTCATCACGACGAACGGGTTTTCCTGCTTTGTGAAGATATCCGACACCCGTTCCTTGGAAGCGATGTTGATGCTCCCCTGGATGATCTCCCCATCCGAAGTGCGGACCACCACTCTCCGATAATCGGGCCGATACGCTTTTTCCACCATCCCTGCCTCCTTACCTTGGGGGGTGTAATCCAAGAACGCTGTTGCATCCTGTAAAAAGCCGTTTTTGTCCACGCCGTTTTTCAATCCGGGCGTTTGTCAACCGTTTGGCACGCGAAACAAAGAAACGGCAAAAACTTTCGAGACAAACCGTTTTCCGGGGCTTACGATCGCCTTGTATCGAAAATGAATGAATAAGTCACTTGAAATAATTGCACAAGGTGGGTTCCCCCGATGCGACCAGGGGACGTGCGGCAGGGGCTTCAAAACGGTTCACGGCAATGGATTTTATGCTTTACACCCGGCATTTTTTTTGGTAACCTCATTCCTTTTAAATTCATAGAATGATTGAATGCCGTGGGGTGTCCCGATGAAACAAAAAGATTTCGACTATTTCAAAAAATATCTCAATGACCAGCTCAACGAATTGCTCAACCAGGTGGATGACACGGTATCCGGAATGACCGCGGTCAAGGAAAGCTTTCCGGACCCCACCGACCGTGCCTCCCTGGAATCGGATCGGAATTTCATGCTCCGGATCCGGGATCGGGAAAGCAAACTGATCAAAAAAATAAAACTGGCCCTGGATCGCATCGAAAACGGCACCTTCGGTGTCTGTGAATCCTGCGGGGGTGAAATCTCCATCAAGCGACTCAAAGCGCGGCCGGTCACCACGCTTTGCATTGAATGCAAAACAAAAGAAGAAGCCCTGGAAAAGGCCCTCGGCCTGTAACATCCATGTGAGCATCGATTTACATGTGCATACTTCGGCGTCGGACGGTACCTGCGCCGCCGCCGAGATCCTTCAAGCGGCCGTCAACCTGAACTTAAAGGCCGTCGCCCTCACCGATCATGACACCGTGGAAGGGGTCAAAGACGCCCTTTCCGCCGGGATCCCGCCCGGTTTGGGATTTCTGACCGGGGTGGAAATCAGCGCCGCACCGCCGCCGGAGTTTTCCATTTCCGCCACCATTCATATCCTGGGTTATGACATCGACGTGGACCACCCGGAGCTGAATCGGATCTTGTCCTTGCTCCAAAACGCCCGGCGCAACCGAAATCCGAAAATCCTGGAAAAGCTGAAAAAACTGAACATGGAAATCACCGAAACAGAAATCCGAAAGGCCGCGGCCGGGGATCAGGTGGGGCGCCCCCACATCGCCCGGGTTCTCGTGGAAAAAAAATACGCCACCAGCCTCGACGACGCCTTTGATCGGTTTCTGGGCCGGGGGAAGCCCGCCTACGTGGATAAATTCCGCATCGGGTGTAAAGAGGCCGTTGCGTTGATCCAAAACGCCGGAGGGCTCCCGGTCTTGGCCCATCCGGGGCTCTTGAACCTTCGCGATGAGAATCTCCTGGAAACCGTCGTTGTCCATCTCAAGAAAAACGGGATGAAAGGCCTGGAGGTGTATTCTCCCGAGCATTCCCTCCCCCAGACCGCTTTTTATGCCCGCCTGGCACGTCGACATCATCTTTGGGTGACCGGAGGGACCGACTTTCACGGGGATTTGAAACCCGAGATCCGTCTGGGATGCGGGCGGGGAGACTTTGCCGTTCCGGATTCCCTGTTCGAGGATATCGTTAAAAGAAGATGGAAGTAGACCTCACCCCCCTTGAAAATCGACTCGCCTATACCTTTTCGGACCAGTGGCGTCTATACGCGGCGTTATGCCACACCTCTTACGCCAATGAATGCCCGGATGGGAAACCGGTGGAAGACAACCAGCGCCTGGAATTTCTCGGCGACGCGGTTTTGAACCTGGTGGTGGGGCATCTGTTGTGGGAACGCTTCCCGCATTTGCGGGAGGGGGATTTGTCGAAGATGCGTTCCGGGCTGGTCAGCGAGCCCCGGCTGGCCGAATGCGCCCGCGCTTTGGATCTCGGTGCTTTTCTACGGATCGGGAAAGGGGAAGAACAAAACAACGGCAGGGAAAAACCCTCCATATTGGCGGATGCGTTCGAGGCAGTCATCGCCGCGGTCTATCTGGACGGCGGTTTTCCCGCCGCCTTCCAGCTCATTGAAAGCCGCTTTCTTCCTTTTTTGGAAGACCCGGGACTGCTTCGTGCCGCCACCGATGCCAAATCCCGTCTGCAAGAGATTGTACAGCATCAAAAAAAACGGATGCCGGTGTATACGGTACTTAATGAGGCGGGGCCCAATCATGACAAGACCTTCCGCGTCCGGGTGGAAGTACTCGGCATTACCGCGGAAGGGAGCGGAAAGAGCAAAAAAGCCGCGGAGCGCCACGCGGCGCAAAACGCCCTCGCCCGGATTTATTCCGGCACTCCGCTACCTTTTAACGAATGATGCACCCCATGGCCCTGCAGGAAGTCTGCCCAAAAGCGGTATCCAAGCCCTTCATCATCCCGGTCTTTTTGCGGCATCAAGGATGTTCCCATCGATGTGTCTTTTGCAACCAACACGCCATGGATACGGACGGCACATCCGACTTCAGACCGGAAGATCTCCGGCGCCATGCGGCGGCGTATCTGGCGTACAACCGGGAAAACCGCCGGCCGGTGCAGGTGGCTTTTTACGGAGGAACCTTTCTGGGGATGGAAAAGCCCCGGGTCTCGGCTTACCTGAAGGCCGCCGCCGCCTTGATCCAAGAAGCGCGCATCGACCATATCCGATTTTCCACCCGTCCGGATTCCATCACCGAAGCGCGGCTCGATTGGCTTTCCGGATTTCCGGTGGAGACCGTGGAATTGGGCGCCCAGTCCATGGATGACGGCGTCCTGGCCGCGTCCGGACGCGGGCATTTGGCCGTCGATACCGTGCAGGCCGTAAAACGTTTGAAAAATCGGGGCTATAAGGTGGGGCTGCAACTGATGGTGGGGCTGCCGAAAGACACGGAAGCCGGCTCCTTTTCAAGCGCCGAGAAAGCCGCCGCCCTGTCTCCCGACTACGTCCGGATTTATCCCACGGTGGTGCTGAAAGGAAGCCTTTTGGCTCAATGGTACCGCCGGGGGGAATACACCCCCTGGCCTCTGGAGGCGTGTGTCCGCCATGTCAAAGGGCTTTTTCTTTATTTTATGGAAAACGGCATCCGGGTCATTCGAATGGGGCTGCAAGCCTCAGAAACGCTCACCCCAACGCATCGGCTCGTGGCGGGGCCGTTCCATCCCGCCTTCGGCCATCTGGTCCGATCCGAAATCTTTTTCGACACCTTGGCCGCCTTTCTTGAAGGAAAAAAAAAGATCCCCGATCCCTTGACCCTGCGCATGCATCCCCGGCACGCTTCCAAGACGGCCGGTCAAGCCAACCGAAACGTAAGGCTTTTGAAAAACCGATTCCGCCTGGCGGAGATTTGCATCCGCCCCGATCCTTCGTGCCCTTCGGAAACCCTTTTTGTGGAAGAGACGCCCATCCGGGTGCCGTGCTGATGCCTCAGGACGGCGGCATCGCCTTTCACCGGATCCAAATCAGTTCTCCGCACCGATCCTGGACCGCCGCTTCCAGGCGGGTGTGACGGGTATCGACGGCGGAGGCAACGGTCCCGAGGGCCTTTTGGGGGGTATTGTTGGTTTCACTCAGGTGGGCGAGCACTACGTGGGCGAGATTTTTGTGCCGGATTTCCTTGAGGAGATTCCGGGTCTGTTCGTTGGAAAGATGCCCGCATCGGCTCTGGATCCGCTGCTTGACCGGCCAGGGATAGGGGCCCTCTTCCAGCATGCGCGGATCATGATTGGCCTCGAGGATCAGGAGATGGCAGTCCTTGAGGTGCTCCTTGACCAGGGCCGTGGCCGTTCCCATGTCCGTGGCGATGCCGATCTTCCTGCCGTTGGCGGAGACAACCATGCCGGAAGGATCTTCGGCGTCATGGGACATGGCAAAGGGACGCAGGGCCAAAGACCCCAGCACCCATTCCCGGCCGGTTTCGAACGGGATGCATTCACAAAGTTTTCCGACAAAACGCTCCGCCGCCTGCATCGTCCGTGCACTCGAGTACACGGGGAGGCGGTATCGCCGGGAAAGGACACCCACGCCCTGGATATGATCCGCATGCTCGTGGGTAACCACAACGGCCGAAAGCATCCGGGGCGAAAGACCCCGGCAGGACAGGCGCCGTTCAATTTCGATTCCGGACAACCCCGCATCGATGAGGATGGCCGTGGTCCCGTCGCTGATGTAAACGGCGTTCCCCTTGCTTCCGCTCGCCAGGACGCACACGGACAACGGATGGTCCATTCAGGAAACCCCTGTATGCCCGAAACCGCCGGCACTCCTGGAAGTGTCATCCAACTGTAAAACCGCTTCGATTTTCGCCCGGCAGACCGGTTGAATGATCATCTGGGCGATCCGGTCGCCCCGGTGGACAATGAAATCCTTCTTCCCGTGGTTGATGAGGGCGATCATGACTTCTCCCCGGTAGTCCGCATCAATGGTCCCCGGCGCATTGATGATACCGATCCCGTTGGCGACGGCGAGTCCGCTCCTGGGACGGATCTGGGCTTCATACCCGGGAGGCAGGGCAACGGCGAACCCTGTGGGGATCAATCGGATTTCGCCCGGGGAGAGTACCAGATCCATTTCCACGGCAGCACAGATATCCATTCCGGATGCACCCGGCGTCATATAACAGGGAAGCGGAATATCCGATTCGGCTTCCGGCCGCAACCGGAGGAATTTGACCGTGGGCGATGGGGTCCCGGGCGTTTCGGGCGGTTTGCCGTCCATTGTCATCTTCGCATCTCTCCGGCGGATTAAGGGGATAAAAGCCCTTCAAGGTTCAATCGGGCCGGGATGGGTCCCAGAAGGGTTGCGGCCATTTGCCCCGGACAAAAGAGTTCCCGTGCCAGATCACGGACCTCATGGGCCGCTACCCCCTCGATCCCCTGGATGACGTGCTCGAGGGGAACCGGGGCATTGAACAGCATTTCGTTTTGCGCCATGCGGAGCATCTGATGGTCAACGCTTTCGGACCCCAGATAAAGGCTTCCCTTGAGAAAGGCCTTGGCGCTCTCGAGCTCCGTGGCGTCGAGGAGATCGGATTGGATCCGGTGCATTTCCTCCAAGGTGACCCGGAGGACTTCTTTGATCTTTTTGGTGTCGCAGGCGGCGTATGCCCCGAATACACCGGTATCCACATAGGCGGAAACGAAGGAATAGACGCTGTAGGCCAATCCCCGGCGCTCCCGGATTTCCTGAAAAAGACGGGAACTCATGTTCCCCCCCAGCACCGTGTTGAGAACGGAAAACGCAAACCGCTTCGGGTCGGTGAGTGAAAGTCCCGGTGTGGTGAGGCACAGGTGAACCTGTTCCAGCTTTTTTCGAACCCGCCGGATCTGCGCCTGCCCCGCGGGCGTCAGGCGTTCCGGGAGTCGGTTCCCGGCACCGATGGCTTCGAAGGCCGGTCCCATGAGATCCACGATCCGGTCGTGCTCGGCCTTTCCGGCCGTACAGATCAGGATCCGATCCGGCTGGTAGAGTTTTCGAAAAAAGGCCCGTACCACGGAGGCGTCGAAACGCAAAAGGTTTTCCCGGCTGCCGAGAATGGATCTTCCCAGCGGGCTTTCCCCCCAAAAGTTGTTTTGCGCCAAAACATGGATCCATTCTTCCGGGCTGTCTTCCAGCATCCCGATTTCCTGGAAGATGACGGGCCGTTCGCGATCGATCTCGAGAGGGTCGAACACGGAATTGAGGAAGATGTCCGACAGGATGTCGATCATGGTGGCCAGATGATCTCCCATCACCTTGGCGTGATAACACGTGGTCTCCATGGAGGTGAACGCGTTGGAGTAGCCGCCGATGGCGTCGAAGGCCTTGGCGATCTGGTACGCGGAGCGCGCGGCGGTCCCCTTGAAGATCATGTGCTCGATGAAATGGGAAAGACCGTTTTCATCCTCGGCCTCGTCCCGGGCACCGGCATTGACCCATACGCCCATGGAAACGCTTTTGAAGTGGGGGATTTTTTTCGTTAAAATCCGAACACCGTTGGCCAGAAAAGTCTTTTGGATCACGGTTTCGGCCTGTTCAATTCCGCAAGGGCTTCTTTCAGGCTCAGGCGGATCTTTCCTTCCGGCGAGACGTCGAGGACCTTCACCTTGATTTTATCTCCTTCATTGACCACATCGGTCACCTTTTTCACGCGACGATCCGCCAGTTGGGAAATATGGACCAGCCCGTCCGTTCCGGGGAGGATTTCCACGAATGCCCCGAAATCCATCACCTTCACCACCGTCCCGTCGTAAATGGTTCCGACTTCGGGCTCCGCCGCGATTTCCTTGATCCGGCGCAGAGCCTCTTCCCCGTCTTTCAGGGAAAAGGCGAAGACCTTCACGACGCCTGAGTCCTCCACTTCGATGCGGGCGTTGGTTTCCGTTTGGAGCGCCCGGATGATCTTCCCTCCCGGGCCGATGATCTCCCGGATTTTATCCGGGTTGATCTTGGTGGAGATCATCTTGGGGGCATAGGGAGACGTTTCTTTCCGCGGTTCCTTGAGCGCTTCCAGCATTTTTTCGAGGATGAAGATCCTGCCCGCGCGCGCTTGCTCCAGCGCTTTTTTCAGGATGTCCTCCGAAAGGGATTTGATCTTGATGTCCATCTGGAGGGCGGTGATCCCTTCCCGCGTCCCCGCCACCTTGAAGTCCATATCGCCCATATGATCTTCGTCTCCGAGGATGTCGGACAACACGATCACATCTTGGCCTTCCTTCACGAGACCCATGGCGATACCGGAGACCGGGGCCTTGATGGGAACGCCGCCGTCCATGAGGGCGAGACTGGCCGAGCAGACCGTTCCCATGGAAGAAGAACCATTGGACTCGAAGACTTCCGAAACGATCCGGATCGTATACTCGAAAAGTTCCTTGTTGGGGATCACTTTTTCCAGGGCCCGGGTGGAAAGCCCGCCGTGACCGATGTCCCGTCTCGACGGCCCCATGATGCGCTTGACTTCGCCCACCGAATAGGGAGGGAAATTATAATGGAGCATGAACGGCCGGAACTCCTCCCCGATCAATGTCTCCACCCGCTGTTCGTCCGGACCGGAGCCCAACGTCAAAACGCCGAGCACCTGGGTTTCCCCCCGGGTGAACAAGGCGCTCCCGTGGGGCCTCGGAAGGACTCCCACCTCGCAGGAAATGGGTCGGATCTCGTCGAATCCCCGGCCGTCGATGCGGCGTCCTTCCCGGAGCATCAGGTCCCGGCAGATGCGTCGCTTCAGATCATTGAACACATCGTCGATTTCCGACTTTCGCTCCGCATATTCGGGGCCGAAATCTTCCAGGATTCGACCCTTCAAAGACCGCAAGGTGTTACTGCGCGTGGTTTTGCCGGGAATCAAAAGCGCTTCCTGGATCCCGTCGGATGCCATCTCTTCGATTTGTTTCAAAAGCCCTTCATCCACCGGCGGCGGCGCAAAGGGTCGCTTGGGGCGACCGGAAGCTTCTTTGAGCTTTTCCTGGATCTCGATGAGGGGCTGCAGTTCCCGGTGCCCGAAGAAAATCGCCTCGAGCATATCCGCCTCACTCACGATGTTGGATCCTCCTTCCACCATGACCACGCCGTTTTTCGACCCCGCAACGATGATATTGATATCGGATTGGTCATACCCGGAAAGGGTGGGATTGACCACCAATTCTCCGTCGATACGGCCGATACGGATGCTGGCGATGGGCCCGTCAAAGGGGATGTCTGAAATCTCGAGGGCGGCCGAGGCCCCGATCATGGCCAGCGTATCCGGATCGTTTTCCTGATCCATGGACAAGACGGTGGCGATCACTTGCGTTTCAAAGTTGTATTTCTTGGGAAAAAGGGGGCGGATGGGACGATCGATCAATCGCGCGGTGAGCGTCTCCTTTTCGCTGGGGCGTCCGATTTCCCGCCGAAAATAGTTTCCGGGGATCCTTCCGGCCGCATAGATCTTCTCCTGGTATTCCACCGAAAGGGGGAGAAAATCGGCACCGATCCGCTGCTCGTCGGAGGACACCACGGTGACCAGGACCATTGTTTCGCCATACTGGACCATCACCGCGCCCGAGGCTTGTTTGGCGACTTTTCCCGTCTGGAGGCTCAAGGTGCGGCCGCCGATTTCTGCTTTGAATAACAATTCCATTCCAGTCTCCAACTGATGGGTTAGGGCAGGCGCCCGCGGGCCTGCCGGTATTTGAATCAGATGTCTTTTCGGACAGGGATCAGCGTCTCAACCCGAGGGTTTCGATGATTTTCCTGTACCGTTGAACATCCCGATTTTTTACATAATCCAACAGCCTCCGTCGCCTTCCCACCAGCATCAGCAGGCCTCTCCGGGAATGGTGATCTTTTTTATGGGTCTTGAGATGCTCGGTGAGATAGTTGATGCGATGGGTCAAAAGGCCCACCTGGACTTCCGGAGATCCGGTATCCGCGTCATGAAGCTTGTACTGGTTGATCCGTTCTTTTTTTTCAATTGCCGTGAATGCCAATTTCTTCCTCCATGAATGAATTTTCGTTAATGCATATCATAAAAATCGCAGTCTGTTTACCGCGAATCCCCTAGTCCCCGAAGACACCGAAATATCCATAGTGCCCTGTTACGGTCCGATGCAACAGAGCGATCAGCGATCCCTTTTCGTCGATCAGCTTGATAAAAGACGCCTTATCCGTGTGCCAAACCCCGCCCGGTGCGTCCAAGAGGTCGATTTCGGAAATGGACCGGCCGTGCCGGACTTTCTCGGCAACGGCATCGCCCACTCTGTGTTCGGGCCACCCGCGCAACGCCGCCGACATGGGGATGATGCGTCTTTTAAGTGCGACGGGGTCGTCCACACGATCGAAAGGGACGGCGTCTTTCACGAGGAAGTCTCCGCATTGAATCCGCCGAAGCCGCAAAAGGTGCCCCCCGCACCCCAGGGCCGCTCCCACATCCACCGCCAAACTCCGGATGTAGGTTCCTGCGGAACAGGTGACCTCAAAAGAGACTTCAGGGAGGTCGACGGAATGCACCGTCAACCGATGAATGGTCACCGTCCGGGGAGGCTTTTGAATCGCCTTTCCCTGCCTTGCCCAGCGATACAAGGGGACCCCCTGGTGCTTCAACGCGCTGTAAACCGGCGGCACCTGACGGATCTTCCCCGTGAACCGTTCGATCACCGGCCGGATCCCTTCTTCGGCGGGGATCTTTCCTGAGGATTCCGCGATGGGCTCGCCGGTGATATCCCCGGTATCGGTGACGACGCCCAGGTGCAGCGTCGCCTGGTAGGTTTTCTCCGACTCGAGAAAAAAACGGGCCAACCGGGTCGCCCGGCCGATCAGACATATCAGCAGTCCGGTGGCAAAGGGATCCAGTGTCCCGGCATGCCCCACCTTCGGCGCCTGCAGCACCCGTTTGATCCGGCTGACGACCTGAGCCGACGTGATCCCTTCCGGCTTGTCGACAAGGAGTATACCCGAACGGTGTTCAGTGCTTTCCTGACTCACATCTCCTCCGCAAGCCCCAGAATTTGGCTTTTGATCTCGGGAAGTGTCGATTCAACGCTGAAGCCCGCGGCGCTCGAATGTCCCCCTCCGCCGAAGGCGGCGGCGATGGCGGCCACGTCCACGGATCCGTCCGATCGCAGGCTCACATGATAGGAGAGGGGACTCGCCGTTCCACCGGCACCGTGTTTCAACTCTTCGATGAGAACCGCCACCTTGATGTCTTTGATCCCCTTGGCATAATTGATCAGGCCGTCCGTATCCTCCGGGCGGGCACCGGTATCCTGCATCATCTGTCGGGTTACCGCCATCATCGAAAGCTTTCCGTTTTTAGACACCTCGATGGAATCCAAGGCCAGATTCAACAGCTTGATCCGCCCCAAAGAGTAGGTGCCGTAGACCTGCTGGGCGATCCGGTAGGGATCCACGCCCCGGGTAACCATCTTTTCACAGATTTCAAAGGCGCTCCGATTCGTGTTGGAAAAGCGGAAAGAGCCGGTATCCGTCAGGATCCCCGTATAGATCGCATTGGCAATGTCCAGGCTCAAGGGGACGCCCAGCCCCGGAAGGAGTCGATAGAGGATCTCCGCCGTGGCGCAGGCGGTTGGGTCAATGAGGTGAACGTTCCCGAAGCGCGTGTTGGTGACATGATGGTCGATGTTGATGACCACCGGGATCTTTTCCACGATCGGCAGCGCCTCTCCCACACGGTGCAGGTCTCCGCAGTCGAGGATCACCGCCGTGTCAAAGGCACATCCCGCACGGACTCGATCGACGACGCGGTCCACACCGGTAAGAAACCGGTAGACCGCGGGGATTGGGCTTTCGTTGAACAGCACGATGTCTTTTCCGAGGGCGGCCAGGGAGAGCCCCATGGCCACCAGAGATCCGATGGCGTCTCCGTCCGGATTCATGTGGGAAGCAATAAAGGCCCGTTTACTCTTCTTCAGCTTGTGGATGATCTGCTCCATTCTCACTCTCAAGCGTTTTCAGGATTCCGTAAATTCTGGATGCATAATCGTAGGATTCATCGTAGAAAAATTCCAAATGGGGCATATACCGCAACGCGATCTGCGCGGACAGGGCCCGCTTGACATAACCCGACGCATCCGCAAAGCCGGCGGCGATGGAAGCTTTCCGGTCCGGACCGGAAATGGAAGCGAAATAGATCCGGGCAAATTTCAAATCCGCAGACAGGCGCACACGGGTAATGGTCACCATATCCAGGCGCGGGTCCTGGATCTCTTTTTGGAGAATCTGAGAAAGCACCCGTTGCATCAGGGCCGCGACGCGATCGGCTCTCTTAAAGGGTTTCATAGGGAAAACATCTCCATCTCCGTATCGATGATCTCGGCAAGGCCCAGGGCATCGGCCATATTGAAAAGCTTGTCGATTTTCGCGTTGATGACCTGCCGGTCGTTTCCCACTACGGCGAAACCGATTTCCACCCGTTGGTAAAGATCAAGCCCGCCCACTTCGGCCACGGACGTATTGAAATGATTCCGCAACTGCATGATGATGGATTTCACGACGCGTCGTTTCTCTTTTAAAGAGCGACAATCGTGAATCCGGAATGTAATGATCCCATACCCGACGACCATGGTCTTTTAGAAAGGGGCGTCCCCCGCATCCCGTCAATGAATTTCGGGTCGGATCTCCTCGAGGTAGTAACACTCGATGATATCCCCGACTTTGATGTCGTTGTAATTCTCCACCTGGACCCCGCACTCATAACCGCTTTGGACTTCCTTTACGTCGTCCTTGAAACGTTTCAAGGTGCCGATTTTTCCGGTATGGAAGACGACGCCGTCCCGTACCAATCGCACCGGCCGGCCGCGTTCCAGCTTTCCACCCGTCACATAAGTTCCGGCGATGGTCCCCACTCTCGGGATATGAAAAATCTCCCGCACTTCCGCCCGGCCCAACGCCCGTTCTTCAAAGGTGGAAGCCATCATGCCGACAATGGCGTCTTTCATGTCCTGGAGCACGTTGTAGATGACGTCATAATACCGGATGTCCACGTTCTCTTCCGCGGCCAGTTCGGCGGCTTTGGGCGTGGCCCGGACATTGAATCCGATAATCACCGCATTGGAGACGGCGGCCAGAGAGACGTCCGATTCCACGATGGACCCCGTCCCCGAATGGATCACGTTGATGCTGACTTCTTCGTTGGAGAGCTTCACGAGGGAGTCGCTCAGTGCTTCGATGGATCCATGGACGTCGGCCTTGATGATCAGGTTGAGATCCTTGACTTCTCCGGATTTGAGCTGTTCGTAAAGCTTGTCGAGACTCAAACGGCTTGTTTTGGCCAACTCTTTGGACCGTTGTTTCTGGCTGCGGTAAAAACTGAGCTGCTTGGCGCTCTTCTCCCGTTCCAGAACCAGGAATTCGTCCCCCGCCATCGGCACTCCGGAAAGACCCAAGATCTCCACGGGCATGGAGGGTCCGGCTTCCGTGATCGGATTCCCCAGGTCATTGAGCATGGCGCGGATTTTTCCGTGATGAATCCCGCATACCACGGATTCGCCGGTCCGAAGGGTGCCCTCCTGGACCAGGAGGGTGGCAACCGGTCCCCTTCCGATATCCAGCTTCGCCTCGATGATATGCCCCCGGGCCAGTTTGTCCGGGTTCGCTTTCAGCTCCAGGAGTTCGGCCTGAAGGAGGATCATTTCCATCAGATCATCGATCCCCTGTCCGAATTTGGCGGAAACCTCCATGAATACGGTATCTCCCCCCCAATCCTCCGGTACCAGGCCGAGTTCGGCCAATTGCCGTTTAATGCGATCCGTATCGGCATTGGGTTTATCGATCTTGTTGACGGCGACAACGAGGGGGACTCCTGCGGCCCGGGAATGATTGATGGCCTCCACCGTCTGGGGCATGACGCCGTCGTCGGCGGCCACCACCAGGATGACGAGATCCGTGACCTTGGCCCCCCGGGCGCGCATGGCCGTAAAGGCTTCGTGTCCCGGCGTGTCGAGGAATACGATCTGACCCTTGTCCGTGGATACATTATAGGCGCCGATGTGTTGGGTGATGCCCCCTGCCTCGCCTTCGGTGATCCGGGTCTTTCGAATGGTATCCAAAAGCGATGTCTTCCCGTGGTCCACGTGGCCCATGATGGTCACTACCGGCGGCCGGGACGCGAGCTTGCCGGGATCGTCTTCTTCCAGTCCGATAATGGATTCTTCTTCAAAGGTCGCCTTTTCCACCTCATAGTTAAATTCCGCGGCCACCAGAGCGGCGGTTTCAAAATCCACCGTCTGGTTCACGGTGGCCATCACCCCTAAAGACATGAGTTGCTTGATGAGATCTCCGGACTTGATCCCCATCCGCTTGGCCAAATCCGACAAAATAATGGTTTCATCGATTTTCAGCCGCCGTTTAATGGCCCGGGGCACTGTAATTTGCGGCTTTTGCATGGAAATGGAGGCCTTGCCCCGTGCCGTTTTTCTTCCTTTCCGGGACAAAGGGCGCTCCGCGTAAAGGTCCGCTCCCTCCACCACTTCCTTTTTTCTGAAAGAGATTTTCTTTTTGAAAAATTTCTTGTCCTTTGAATCTTCTTCAGACTCTCGCTTCCCCTTTTTCTTCTTCTTTTCTTTTTCTTCGGCTTCTTTTCCGTCCGCTTCGGAATCCGTTCGCTTTTTCTGGAACTCCAAGACGTTCGACACCACACCGTCCGGTTTTGGACTGTCCGCTGCCGGTTCGGCGGGCTTTTCGGGGGCGGCGGGGGCTTTGGCTTTGGGCGTCTCCGGAAGCCGGATGATTTTGGCCGGGGTTTCTTTTTTCTTCTTTGTCTTTTTGGGTTTTTCGATGCCTTCTTCGGTCCCTAAGGGCTTCTTTTCTTCCGGTAAAGACGCATCACGGGCACCTTCGGTTTCTTTTGGTTGCGTCTCCCCACTCGGAAGAGGTTTCTCCGGAGAAGCAACCTCGGGCGGTCTTTCCACGGTTTCGGTGCCGGGTGGCACCGAAGCGGGTTCCAGGGACATTTTTTCAGCGGAGGCCTCGGCCTCGCCTGCGGGTTCCGGGGTTTGCGCCTCCGGCGACGCCGTCGCTTCCGCAACGGGCTGAGCGGATGATTCTTCCACCGTCGGTTCTACGGGAACCCGTCGGATACGCCGGCGGATAACGGTGGGCTTGACCCGCGTCATTTCGACCGCTTCCTCCTGTTTTCCTAAAATGGCCGATTTGATCCGGGCAACCTGCTCCTCATCCAGCGTACTCACATGACTGCTCACGGCCATGCCGAGTTCCGCGAGTTTTTCGAGGAACACCTTGTTGGTCATATTCAGTTCCCTGGCAAGTTCATAAACCCTGATTTTTGCCATCCATCCCCCATCCCATCGGTTCGCAACACCTCCTATCGGGACACCTCCCGTTGACGGCGGCGCGATGGTGTTGATGCTTCATTCGGTCTCTTCCACACGCTTCTCTGGCTCGCCTGCTTCCGTGGAATGCTCCATAATGTCGGAAGCCGTCTGTTCAACGGACGGCGGGGCCGCCTCTTCCAGATCGGCTTCGGAATCATCCGGTGCGGTTTCTTCGGTTTCTTGAGCCATCTGGGCCTGGGCGGCCGCCTCACGGGCAAGCGCGATCAACGTCGCCGCTTTTTCTTCATCCACATCCCGTATGGCGGTCAAGTCTTCCACGAATGCCTTGCCGAGTTCTTCCACGGAAAAAAAACCTCTTTCATAAAGGGCATCCGCGAGTGCCGCCCCCATGCCCGGCAACGCGAGAAGGGAGTTATACCCTTCCTTCATCGCCTGACTATATCTCGTTTCACTGATCACATCAAGATGCCAGCCGGTCAACTTGGAGGCCAAACGCACATTTTGTCCACGCTTGCCGATGGCCACGGAAAGAAATTCGTCCGGGACGATAACTTCCATGAGGCGGTTCTCCTCATCGATGATCACCCGGGAGATTTCCGCCGGGGCCAGGGCGTTGCAGACGAATTTGGCCGCATCCACGTGCCAGGGGATGATGTCGATCTTCTCTCCCCTCAGTTCCTGCACCACGTTCTGCACCCGGCTCCCCTTCATCCCCACACAGGCGCCCACCGGATCAATGTCCGAATCGGTGGACGTGACGGCAATCTTTGCCCGGCTCCCGGGTTCCCGGGCGGCCCCCAAAATCTTTACAATCCCCTCGCTGATCTCCGGAACTTCCGTTTTAAACAACGCGATGAGGAACTGTTCATCGGCCCGGGAAAGGATGATTTGCGGTCCCCGGGACTCATAAAGGACATCCTTGATGTAGGCCCGGACCCGATCCCCCCTCCGGTACGTTTCTTTGGGAATCTGATCTTTTGCCATGAGGATTCCCTCGGTCTGTCCCAGATTCACGATAATATCGTTTCTGTCGACCCGCTGAACAATGCCGTTGATGATCTCTCCCTTGCGATCGATGAATCCGGAGAAGACGGCATCCCGCTCGGCGTCCTTCATCTTCTGGATGATCACCTGCTTGGCGGATTGGGCGGCGATCCGGCCGAAGGTGGTCGTATCCATCTTCGTGCCGATACTGTCACCGATTTCACATTCCGGATCAAGCTTGCGCGCGGACTCGAAATCGATTTCCAGATCCGGCTCCGTGACGGTTTCCATGACTTCCTTGAACTGAAACACCTCGATTTCTCCGGTGGCGTCGTCGTATTGAACTTCAATATCGGCCCTGCTTCCCAGCTTCTTCTTGGCAGCCGATTTCAACGCCTCCTCCAGGGCGGCGATCAAGATCCTTCGATCGATGCCCTTTTCCCGGCTCACCTGCTCGACGACCCGCTTAATTTCCGATATCAACATGTGCGTTCTCCATCCTCCCTTATGAGATGCGCCTTGGCGATCTCATCAAGGGGGATCCCTACGGTCTTATCTTCGACTTTAAGGATCACCCGGTTTTCAACGACACCCATCAGAATCCCTTTAAAATTTTTCCGGCCGTCCATGGGACGGGCGGACCGGATGAAAGCCTTATGTCCATTAAATGCTTCGAAATCCTCACTTTTTCCAAGGGGCCGGTTGGGTCCGGGAGAGGAAACCTCCAGGGAATAAGCACCCCGGGTCTCCAAGCACACATCCAAAAGATCGGAAAGCTGCCGACTGATGTTTGTGCAATCTTCCAGTGTAATCCCTCCGGGTTTGTCCAGATACACCCGCAGCACCTTTCCGGTCTGTTCCCGTTGATATTCCACGTGAACGATCTCAATGCCCTCGCTTTCACAAAGCGGCGCGGCGATCTCTCTAACCTTTTCTGCAATTTCCAGCCGATCCACGGAAAAAAAAGGGTCCGTGGAAGCCCTGTCCTTTTTTCTTCCTTTCATCCGCTTTCGCGTCAATCTTTACCGCCTCCTGATGGAAACAAAAAACGGGCTTTCGCCCGTTTCTTTTCATCCGGGTAGATCTTTTTGTGGAAAACCCTCAATCGACCATGAACGTCACTCCACAGAAAAGTTCACGTCCGCATCCCATCCATCCAGCACGTTCACATTCCGCATGAAAAGACGGACAAACTTGGAGCGGGCAACGAGATTCGAACTCGCGACCCCAAGCTTGGGAAGCTTGTGCTCTACCAGCTGAGCTATGCCCGCTGTCAAGATTGAATATATTATGGTAGGCAATTTCTTTTGTCAAGAATTTTCCGCGGCCCGGTTTGATGTCCGATACGGGTTTGTTTCCCAAACCGAGCCTTGACTTTTTCAAAAGGGGGGGATAAACGTTGATAAAGTAAGGGAGTCTGTTTGAACACCGCCAAAGGAGGGTAATGATGAGGTCCGCAATAAAGCTGACGGCCATGGTTTTAACGGTATCCTTGGTCCTGGGAGCCGCACCCCTTTTCGCCGCCACGCAACTCAAAAAACTCGGGGAAAGCCCTTTTTACAAGATCCAGGGAATCAAGCCCGATCAGGTTCCACCGATTGTGAAAAAGCTGAAACCCGACATCCAGTCCGGATTTATTCAAGCCGGTGCCGTGAATCTTTTCGATCCCTTCATGGAAGCCCTTGAAACCGAAACGCTGGAGGCGGTCACCGTTTCGCCCGGAGAGACGTTTTTGTGGATGCTGTTCAAGAAGCAAAAGAAACCCACGGTGCTCAATGACGTGGTGTGGGCGGGAAAAGCGCCGTTCAATGCGGTCCGGATGGTCATGCGACATGAGGGGCGGGACTATGTCTTTGTGTTTCCGGACATCTGTTTTAACGTCGCCCTGCAAAAAATCGTCGATGTCCCTGTGGCGGCCCCGGCACCCGCGCCGGCGCCCGCTCCGGCGCCGACTCCCGCACCCGCACCGGCACCCCCGCCGTCTCCAAAAGCCGAGACCGCACCGGCACCCGCCGCTGTAGCGGAGGCCCCTGCGCCCCGAAAAGGGATCTTCCTGGGAGACGTGGGATTCATGAAGCAAATTGATCCCGCCACGTTTTTCCCCATCCGTGTGGGGTACATGCACCGTTTCAACCCGAAGAACGCCGTGGCCGGGCTGGTCGGCTTCGCCCCCCTGGCGGAAGGATGCGAGGACAATCCTCCGCTTCTGGCGGATGCCTTCTATTTCTTTTATCCCACGCCCAAATATTTCCTCGGCACCGGGGTGGGGCTGTGGGACACCAGTTTCGACACTCGGTTTGACCTTCTTCTGGAAGCAGGGGTTCTCCTGACGGAAAACCCCACCGGGGTGAATTTCGGGCTCTTCATCGAAGGCCGTTCGGCCTTTGATGAATTCGACGAACTGGAAGAAAAGGGACGGCTGGGGATCGGGCTGCGGATGTTTTTCTAAGAGGAGGGATCCTCCCTTAAGATCGACAGGATATCGCGAAGTTCCGCCTTGACGGCATCCAGGGTCGAGGGGTCTTTCCCCTCGACCCGTTCTTCTTTTTTCATGGCGTTCAGGTACCGGTTGGCCCCGCGGATGGTGAACTGCTTGCCGTACAAAAGATGCTTGATGGTCAGGATCAGTTCCACGTCCTTTTTGCGGTAGAGGCGCTGGCCGGAGGGGGTCCGCTTGGGATGGATCTTTTTGAATTCATTCTCCCAGAACCGCAGGACATAAGGGGGTACTCCAGCAATTTTGCTGACTTCCCCGATCTTGAAATAGAGTTTATCGGGCAGTGCCATGCGTGTCACCCCCCGCGCCCCCGGGCAGGCATCCGAAAGGCGTCTCCGTAAAAGATCATTCCGGCAGCGCGGCGTCAAAGGTCTTTAAGAGCAACTCCGATATCTTTTGATGCACCCGGGTGACCTCTTTGTCCTCCAGGGTCCGTTTTCTGCTGCGGTAGATCACCCGAAAGGAAACGCTCTTTTTTCCCGGGGGTATCGGTTCTTTTTTGAATACATCGAAAAGATGAACCGTTTCAACCCATTTTTCACCGGCATCGGCCACGCATCGGAGAATATCCCCCGCCGGAACCGTTTTGTCTACGATCAGGGTGAAATCCCGCGTCACGCCGGGAAACCGGGAGATGGGTTCGGCCTTTTTGGATCGGGGAATCAAAGGCAAAAGCGCATCCAGGTTCAGTTCGGCCACAAAGACCGGCTGATGGATATCAAAGGGAGCCAACGCCCGGCGTTGCATCTCTCCCAGCCATCCCACGCTTCGATTGTCGATCCGGAGCGCGGCCGAAACACCGGGCTTGAGGTATGCACAGGAATCGGCGGGCAGGGGGGCGGCTTCCACTTCTCGACGGCCCAAGGCCTTCAACAATCCTTCCACCGCGCCCTTCATATCGAAAAAATCGCAAGGCGTTTCTTTGCCGTACCATCCGGGCTCGAAGCGATGTCCGGTCCACAGCAACGCCAGCATCTCCGTCTCCCGGGGCAAAAGATCCGCCTCTTGGGGAAGGTATACCTTTCCCGTTTCGAAAAGCCGCAGGGATCGGATCTGCTGGGCCAGGTTCCTTTGGAGGGTTCCCAAAAGGCCCGAGACCAATGTGGTCCGCATCCGACTTTGCTCGTCGGAGATGGGATTCAGGATTTCCACGGTCCGGCGTCGGAAGTCGTGCTCCGGGAGTCCCAGACGGTCATCGAAACGTCGATGAATGAAACTGTAGTTGACGGCTTCCAGGAAACCGAATCCTGCAAGCCAGCGCCGGATGGATCCTCTCAACTGAAGCGGTCCCCATGAATGCTTTCTGACCGCCGGAAGAAAAGGAAAGGTCACGGGGATGTGCTGATATCCCGCCAATCGGGCCGCCTCTTCCATGATATCCTCGGGGCGTGTGACATCCACCCGGAAACTCGGGACGGACACCCGAAGGCGATCTTCGTCCCGGGGGACGGCGGAAAACTCGATGGACTCCAGGAGCGTTTTAACGGTTTCCTGAGTAAAACGGGTCCCCAATAACCGGTTCGCCCGTGACAGGCTGACGCTGATTTCCCGTTTGGGGACGGGCTTCGGGTGGGCGTCGATCCACCCGTCGATGATGCGTCCCCCGACCGTTTCCGCCATCAACAGGGCCGCACGGTTCAGGGCATAAAGGACGCCTTCCGGATCCACTCCCCGCTCGAACCGGTGGGAGGCTTCGGTGGCAATCCCCAATCGTTTGGCGGTCCTCCGGATGCTCACGGGATTGAAATAGGCGCTCTCGATGAATACCCGGGTGGTGGTCTCCGAGATTTCCGAATTCAGCCCTCCCATGATCCCGGCGACGGCCACCCCTTTTTCACCGTCACAGATCATCAGGGTATCGGCCCCCAACAGGCGTTCTTTTCCGTCCAGGGTGACAAACCGATCCCCTTCCCTTGCGGTTTTGACCACGATCCGGTGTTCGGCAAGCCGGTCGTAGTCAAAGGCATGGAGGGGCTGTCCGGCCTCCATGAGGATAAAATTCGTGATATCCACGATGTTGTTGATGGGTCTTAACCCCACGGACCAAAGACGGTCCTGGAGCCAAAACGGGGAAGGCCCCACGGTCACATCGAATACGAGGCGCGCGGCATACCGGGGACAGTGATCGGGGGCTTCGATGTGCACGGAACTGAAGTTGGAAATCCGGCCCTCATCCTCCCGGATTGCAGCATCCGGATAGGCGACCCCGACGCGCTGGATCCCGGCGATCTCCCGGGCGATGCCCATGAGTCCCAAACAATCGGGACGGTTGGGTGTGACACTGATCTCCAAGACCGGATCCGAAAGGTGCAGGACCTCAGCCAGGCCGTTTCCGGGTTTAAAGGACGGGGCCAGCTCCAGGATCCCGGAGGCATCGTCCCCCAGTCCCAATTCCTTTTCGCTGCACAGCATCCCTTCGGAAACGATCCCCCGGATCGCCGCATCCCGAAGGACGGTGCCATTGGGAAACCGAGCCCCGGGAAGAGCCACCGCGGATACTATTCCGGATTTGACATTGGGGGCGCCGCACACCACCGTCAAGGTTCGGCCCCCCGTGTCCACCTCGCAGATCCGGAGCGTTTCGGCATTGGGATGCGGGCGCACCTGCGTCACCCGGCCCACCCGGACATCTTTCATGAAATCGAATCGGTCGGCGACCGACTCCACTTCCAGACCCACCATGGTCAGGGCTTCGGCGAGTTCCGAAGCGCCCATGTGAATGGGTACGTACGTTTTCAACCAACTCAGGCTGGCCTTCATGGCTAAAACTGCATCAGAAATCGTGCGTCGTTTTCGAAAAATTTACGGATGTCGTCGATCCCGTATTTGAGCATGGCGATCCGCTCCACCCCCATACCGAAGGCAAACCCCGTATATCGATCCGGATCGTATCCGACCTTTTCGAACAGGGCCGGATGCACCATTCCGGATCCGAGGATTTCCAGCCAGCCCGTATGGGAACACACCCGGCACCCCTTTCCCCGGCACATCACGCAGACAATATCCACCTCGGCGCTCGGTTCGGTAAAAGGGAAAAAACTGGGCCGGAACCGCAGGGCCGTCTTTTCATCAAAGACCTGATGCACAAAGGCGGTGAGGGTGCCTTTCAGGTCACCGAAGGAAACGCCGTCGTCCACCAGAAGCCCCTCCACCTGATGGAACATGGGCGTATGGGTGATGTCCGAATCGCAGCGGAAGACCTTTCCGGGGACGATGACCCGCACCGGAGGTTCCTGATGCTCCATGGTGCGGATCTGGACCGGGGAGGTGTGGGTCCGCAACACCACGGCGTCGGACACATAAAAGGTATCTTGCATATCCCGTGCCGGGTGATCTTTGGGAATGTTCAACGCTTCGAAGTTGTAGTAATCGGACTCCACCTCGGGCCCTTCCACCACATCAAACCCCATTTTCGAGAAAATGTCGCAGATCTCGTCCATCACCTGGGTAATGGGGTGTAAGGCGCCCACGGAGGGGATACGGCCCGGCAGCGTGACATCGACGGGGTCTTCCCTGTCCTCAAGGGAGGCTTCCAGGCGATTCAAGGCCGTTTCAAAGGCCGCGTTCAAGCGGTTTTTCAGGGCGTTGGCCCGCTTCCCGAAAGACGCCCGCTCATCCGGCGGACGCGTTGAAACACTGCGCAACAGCTGGGTGACGATCCCTTTCCGGCCCAGATACCGGACGGACAGGGCCCTGACGGCGTCCGCATCGGATGCGGCTTCCAGTTCCTTGAACGCCTGCTCCTGAATGTCTTGAATGGTGTCCACGAAGTTCCCGAGCAAATGGATGTATCGAACTTACACGGCGGCGGCGTCCGGGCGTGCGCGCCGAAAATGCGCTTTCGAGGGGAGTTGCGGATTCGGCGGGTCCGGGCGGGTTTTTTCGCGTTATTTCTGCTGCGCCGCCAGAGAGGCGATCCGGGAAAAACCGGAAGGATCGGACACAGCCAGATCCGCCAGGACCTTCCGGTCCAAGGCCACGCCGGCGCGCTTCAATCCCTGGATGAATCGGCTGTAAGACAGATGATTCATGCGGGCCGCCGCGTTGATCCGAATGATCCAAAGGCGTCTGAAATCTCTTTTCCGGACCCTCCGATCCCGATAGGCGTACATGAGGGCCTTGTCCACCGAATCGGCCGCCGTGCGATACAATTTGCTCCGGCCGCCCCGGTATCCCTTGGCCAGTTGAAGCACTTTCTTCCTGCGTCTTCTTGCTTTAAACCCTCTTTTGACTCTCATGATGGGACTCTCTTTTCTATCCGTTGGGCAAAAGAAGCCGGATCGCCTTTTGATCGGAACCGGAAATAATCCGGCTTTTGCGCAAGGAACGTTTTCTTTTTCGGGTTTTCTTGGTTAAAATATGGCTGCCATACGCCTTGGAATAGGCAAACTTGCCGGTTCCCGTCTTTTTGAACCGTTTTGCCGCCGCTCGGTTTGTCTTGATTTTCGGCATCTTTTCCCCCGCGTTCATCTTTATCGCCGCCCTGAGCGGCGGCATTTTTTACAACCACAATAAAAATCGATGGCGCGAGCATGGCATCTTCTTTCAAGCTCACGCCAACTGCATCCAAACCCGGGCGATCATATAATAAGATCACCCCATACGCAACATCATTTTTTTAATCCCATGAACCCCATGGATCATCGGGGTGTCAGAACCATGACGATGATGCGGCCTTCGAATTTGGGTTCCTGTTCCACCTGGGCGACGTCTTCCACTTCCTGGGCGATCCGCACCAGAAGCGCCATTCCCTTTTCCGCCAGGGTGATTTCCCGCCCCCGGAACAACACGGAAACTTTGACTTTGTCCTTTTTTTCAATGAATTTCCGTATATGGCCGATCTTGACCTGGAGATCATGCTCCCCGGTCTTGGGGCGTACCTTGATCTCCTTGACCTGGAAGGTGCTTTGTTTTTTCTTTGCGACCTGTTTCTTTTTCGTTTGCTCGTATTTGTAACGACCGTAATCCATGATTTTACACACCGGCGGATTCGCATTGGGACTGACCTCCACCAGGTCCAACCCGAAATCCGCCGCCGCACTCAACGCCTTTGAAATGGGAACGATCCCGATTTGGTTTCCCTCGGGATCGATAACCCGGACCTCGGCGGCCCGGATGGATTGATTCACATGAATCCGGTCTTGATTTTTCGGACTAACGATTGCCACCTCCTGTCTGCTTATGGGTTCGTCTTTTCCTCCCCTGATTTCCCTACGGGAGCGCCAGTGTTTTGTTGACGCTGATATACAAGAAGATTCCGAAATGCAAGTAAAAAGTGCAATCTGGAACCCCGGGGTCTTCTTTTACGGACATTCCGTTTCGCCTACTGGTTCAAGGTGTATCCGGCCAAGAGACTCTCCCGCCAGTATCGGTTCTTCGGATTGTTGAAATAGGCTTTTAAAAGCGAGAGGCTTTTTTCCCGAAGCACATGAGGGACGAGGGTCACGGCGCGAATCCGGTACAACGGCGCCAGCCGGGTCAAATCACACTGGGTTCCGCCGCCCATGACGTCTTCAAACGCATAGACGATTTCCCGGATCCCGCTGAGCAGGATGGCGCCGTAACACATGAGGCAGGGTTCCAAGGTGGCGTAAAGGGTCATGGGCCTGTGGTCGGAAAGGGTCCCCGAATGGGCGAGGCCTTTGAGAGCGATGATCTCCGCATGGTGAATTTCACTGGCTCCGGGGCCTGCCGTACGTTGACGGAAGCCCGTAGCCACCACACGATCGCCGGCCACGATCACACATCCCACGGGAAATTCCCCCCGGAGGAGTGCACATTCGGCCTCCCTGATCGCCCGTTCCATGAAGACCGTGTGCCGATCGGACGCCATGGTTGCTTCACAATCGACAGATGGTATCATCGCAGGGACAGCTTCCGTCCACTTCGTAAACATAAAGGATTCGTTGCTCCATCCGGGTCCGGTGGAAGGAGATGGGTTCAAAGTCGTGACCGGCGATCCACTGAATCAGCGCCTCCCGGTCGGGAATGGCGTCGAGTCCCTGGGCCGCGACTTCCCCGCTTTTTCCGTAAAGAATTTCCGCGTCTTGACCGTTGGTGACCACGACCACGGGAATCTGGTAAGGGGCAAGGAGCCGGGACGCCGCCAGGGCCGGACGCCGCCGGGTCACCAAAGAACCGGGTCCGTAGCGGATGACCATGGCGTCTTTTTCTACAAGCGTCACTTTGAAATCGATGAAAATCCGCGCCCGATTTTCACCGGCTTCGAGTGTCAAGGGAATCCGGGGTGTGATGTCGCTTTTGAGATACCCTTTTTGCTCCACGAGGAGCCGCGCGAGCGCCTGGCGATACCGCTCATCGTGGGTGTCATTCAGGACCGTCCCGGTCAAAAAATCCACCCGTTCTCCCAGTATAAGATGGTGGCCGTTCATCCTGCACCGCTGTTCACTTCTTTCCAAACCTCATTTTAAAGCCATCATAGCGGTTCTGTTCGGAAAACACAAATAGTCCTTTACTTGACCCACCCCATTTGGGATAATGCGTATTGTAAGGGCGATAAAAGCGTAAATTTCGAAAGAATGGTTTTTCGGGTTTTAGGATTGATCAACGATACGTTAGGAAAGGGTTTTCGAAGGTGTTGCTCACCCCCATTTCGATCCGAGAAGATTTTGAAAAACGCGAATGCACCTTTTTGGCAGCCTTTGCCTGCCTGAGTTCCCGGACCCGGGGACGCCTGCGCGGGGAAGCCTCGTGCCCGGTCCGTACGGCCTTTCAGCTGGACAAGTTTCGCATCGTTTATTCCAATGCCTTTCGAAGACTCAAATACAAAACCCAGGTCTTTTTATCCCCCCTCGGGGACCAGTACCGGACCCGCTTGACCCATACCCTGGAGGTGGCCCAGATCGCCACTACCATCGCCCGCGCCATGCGCCTGAATGAAGATCTGGTGGAGGCCATCGCCCTGGCCCATGACCTGGGGCACCCCCCTTTCGGGCACGGCGGGGAAGTCATTCTCAAAGAGATCTGCTCCGGAGGCTTTTCCCACCATGAACAGGGTCTGAGAGTGGTGGATGTCCTGGAAAACAACGGTGACGGCCTAAACCTGACCTTTGAGGTGCGCGACGGCATCCTGAAACATTCCAAAGGATACGGGAAGATCATCCCGAACAACCCTGAAGAACTTCCATGCACACATGAAGGTCGCGTCGTACGCATCGCGGATATCATCGCCTACCTGAATCATGACCTTGAAGACGCCATCCGCAGCGGCGTCATCACCCGGGACCAGGTCCCGGCCTCTTGCGTCACGATCCTGGGGAACAACCACATTGAACGGGCCACCACCATGATCATGGATGTCATCAAGACCAGCACCCCTTCCACCGGGGAGTTTCTTTTGAACATGAGCGATGAAGTCTTTGGGGCCATGAGTGAGCTGCGGCATTTTCTGTACGACAACGTCTACCGGGCAAAGCCGGTCCACCGGGAATTCATCAAGGCCAAAAAGATCCTTTCCGAGCTGTTTTCTTTTTTTATGACCGAAGACGAATTCTTTGAAAAAGAACTCAAGCGCATGGGACTGGGGGGAATCCCCGCCTCCCCGGAAAACCGGGAGCGCCGCGTCTGTGATTTTATGGCTTCCATGACGGACCGCTACGCGCTGGCCCTGTACCATAAAATCTTTTTTCCCGAACCCATTGTTTAAGCCCTTCCGATGAATCCCACCCCTGAGGAATTCGACGGCCGTCCGGAAGCATTGAATGGGTTCCTTGGCAACCTGGATCGCTTGTATGCCGAGATGGATCAGGCCTATTCGGAAACGGCGGCGGACTACGGCTTTTATTGCACCGGCTGCACGGACAGCTGTTGCCGGACGCGTTTTTTTCATTATACCTTTCTCGAATACCATTACCTGCAGGCGGGGTATCGGAAACTGGCGGCCCACCTTCGGCAGGACGTGCTTCACCGGGCCGGGGTCTACCAGCGGCGAATGGAAAACTCTGATGCGGCAACGCTTTCATTCGACGCATTCTGCCCCCTCAACGATAAAGGCGACTGCATTTTATACGCGTGGCGCCCCATGATCTGCCGGCTCCACGGCATCCCTTATGAACTCCACACGCCGGGGAAACCGGTGCTTCGGGGTCCGGGATGCCCCGTATTCACACAAACCTTCGGGGCCGTTTCTTATGTGCCCTTTGATCGGACGCCCTTTTACAAGGCGCTGTCCGCCCTTGAGCAAAATCTCCGAAAGACGATGGGGGTCTCCCGGGGGATCAAAATGACGGTGGCCGGGATGCTTCTGGATTTTGACCGGAATGCTTCTTGCGAGCCCCGCCTTCAGGGCGGGGGGATCCACAAAACGCCATGAAGTATTTTGAAGATATCCAACTGGAAAACCTTCCGGGGAAATGCCTGGATTTCCATACGGTTTTTCAGTTTTCCTGTCATCCCAAAATCGGCTGTTTCAACCGGTGCTGTCGAAACCTGAATCTGTTTTTGCATCCGTATGATGTCTTACGGCTCAGGAAGGCACTGGGAATCCGTTCCGATGAGTTTCTGGAAGGCTATGTGGACGTGGTTCTCAGAGACGAAACCCATTTTCCGGATGTCCTCCTTAAAATGGCCGATGAAAAGGAAAAGCCTTGCGTCTTTCTTTCACCTTCCGGTTGCACCGTGTATGCCCACCGGCCTCATACCTGCCGGCTCTATCCTTTGGAACAGGGCCGGTTCTTCGACGCCGCCGCCGGCGAAACCCGGCTGGTCCATTTTCTCCGTCCCTTTGAGTTCTGTCTGGGACCCCTGGAAAAGACATCCTGGACCCCCGGGACGTGGTCCGAAGATCAAAATGCGGGGCTTTATAATGAGATGACGGTCCTTTGGAGCGATCTCAAGCGTCTATTTCGAGAAAACCCCTGGGAAGAAGCCGGCCTGTCGAGCCCGAAGGGGAAGATGGCCTTCATGGCGGTTTATAATATCGACCGGTTTCGGGAGTTTGTGTTTGGCAGCTCCTTTCTGAAACGCTACCCCATGGCGCCCGCTGTGGTGAAGCAGATTCAAAAAGACGATATTGAATTGCTGAAATTCGGGTTCGACTGGGTCAGATACCTGGTGTGGGGGATTCCCGGCCCGCATTTCAAGACAGGACCTGGATAGGCGCGACAGGACCGGAAAAAGCCCCTGGAAACGCCCCGCCCGGTCCTATAAATCCCCCGGCGGCACGGGCGGCACCGGCTCGCCGCCCAGCACGTATCCGCCGTCCAGGCGCAGGACGCTTCCGGTCATAAACGGGGCCTCTTCGATGATGAATTCCACCGCTTTCACCACGTCCTGAATGCTCCCGACCCTTCCCATGAGGGTGTGGTGAAGGAGGTCGGCCTTCTGCGCCTTTGTCAACAAGCCCCAACCCCGGGTGCCGGGTCCGTGGCGCGTTGCCACGAATCCCAGCATGATTTCGTTGACGCGCACCCGGGGGGCGCCCATTCGGGCCCAGGTCTCGGTGAAAAGGGAAACCCCCCGGTTGGCCGCGGCGTATCCGTCATTGAAGACGTGCGCCGCCGGACCGCTCCTTCCCACGAGGCCGGCAATAGAAGACAAGTTCACGACCACCCCCTCCCCCGACGCCTTCAAATGGGGAAGGGCCGCGTTGAAGACCCACCATTTGGCCCTGAGGGTGGTTTCCATCTCCAGGTCCCATTGTTCCTGGACGTAAGGTCCGTGCACGACGGGCCACCCGCCCCGTTCAATATTGTTGATGAGAATGTGCATACCGCCGAAATGGGCGGCCACCGCCGCTACCATGGCGGGGATCTTTTCCGTTTTTCGCAAATCCACTTTCAGGATAAAGGGTTCGACCCCGGCGGCCTCAAGGTCCTTTTTCAAGGTCTCAAGATGCGTTTCCCAGTCCCAGTAGACGGCGGCGATCTTTGCCCCTTTCCGGGCAAGGGCCTCGGCGATGCCCTTACCGATGCCTTTAACGGATCCCAGGACCAGGGCGACTTTTCCCTCAATCTTCATGGGGTCGATCCTTCTTGTTGCATCCTTCAAAAAGCCGGGCCACCCACCGATGCCCCATGGCCAACAGGTTTGGATCATCCAAGGCGGCGGCATCGCCGCTTTCTTGTTCCGTGATGTACCCTCTGAGCCGTCCGGCGGCCGCTTCCACTCGGAAACGATCCAGATCGTACAGGGCCAGGATGAAAAAATGCCGCAGGGCCTGCGGGAGCGGCCCCGGCAAGATGCGATTCTTGAGGGCGATGAGTTCCAGGAGGCGATCGTTCATTTCGAGATGCCTTTCGGCCCCCTGGTCTTGGATCCATCTTTCGGGAGTCCACTCCCGCCCTCCATGGAATCCCTGACAAAAGGATTCCCGGATGAGGGCGAAATATTCCGACGCGCTGCCGGTTTTCCGATTGCGCGAGACCGCCCTGGCCAAAGGATACAGTCGGCAGGCGGTGGGGCGGGCGGCATAAATGTCGCATCCGGAAGGGGTCAAAAAGGGGCAGACGGCCTCCGGATGCCGGTCGAAGCGCAAGGAAATCACCGGAAGGCCGGAGCGGGGGCCGGGGTAACGCACGCTGTATCGATCAAGAAATTCCGTTGAGGACAGATTCAGTGCGATTTTCATTTCAAGGATGTCATAGGGCGTCAGGAAATGATTGAGGTTCCGGCAGCACGCTCCGAAACAGTCCCTGTCCTTCCGGCAGGAAAAATAAAAAGGGGCATTCGATTCCACGGTGACCATCTGTGCATCCATACCGGTGTCCGCTTCCCGGGTGTGTTCCGTTAAAGCCTTTCTGCGCCGAATCCCCCAGGCACTCGAACGCCGGCGTCCATGTGGAGGCGAAAAGGCTTCACAACGTCGTCAATTTCTTTTTCGAAAATGGAAAGGCTTCGATCCGCCAGAGGTAACAGTTTCCGCTTTTTAGTCAATAAAAATCGCGGAATCCAAGGCCAATTTCACGCATGGGCGAAAAGATGAAACCGGATGGAATTTTCGCCGTGAAAGTGCTTGACAAGAATCCTTCCGGATGGTAACTGAATCCTTTCTTTATTGCAGGGAGGGATTATTCCATCTGATTGAAATCAGAATTAATTTATTGATGCTGGAACAGCATACCCTTTGGCTGAGAGAAAAGGGAATTCGACAAATCGGCCCGGCGACGAAACCCGGATAGGGCCCGGAATGAAGGGAGGTGTAAAGCGGAAAACGTGTTTGGGTGTTTTTGAGCCAAGAACTGAAAGAAAGCTGCAAAAGAAATTATTTTTGCACCAAAATGATGAGGAGGTAATGTAAATGCCAAGTTTCGTAATAACTGAGAAATGTGACGGTTGCAAAGGCGGGGAAAAGACGGCATGCATGTACATCTGCCCCAATGATCTCATGGTGTTGGAACCCAATGAGATGAAAGCCTACAACCAGGAGCCGGATCAGTGCTGGGAATGTTTTTCATGCGTGAAGATCTGCCCCACCCAGGCCATTGAAGTCCGGGGATACGCGGATTTCGTGCCGCTGGGAAGCAGCGTGATGCCGATGCTGGGTACCGAGGACGTGATGTGGACCTGCAAGTTCAGAAACGGCGTCCTCAAACGCTTCAAGTTCCCCATCCGGACCACACCCGAGGGCGCGGCCAATGCCTACGAAGACCTGAAAGGAAAAGACCTTGAAAGCCAGCTTCTTTCCACCCAGGAAGCGGAAGGGTATCAGATGCCCAAGCCCAAAGAACTCGTCTAGAGGACCGTCTTGGGCAGGGTCTTAAAGCAGTCCAGTCGTACAATCATTTTGCATTATCATTTGAAGGAGGATAAAACATGGCATTACCGAACAAACCCACAGGGGAACTCAAGGCCGTAAGGGACCCGGAGTTTGAAGAACGCGAAGTCGATATCCTGATCGTCGGTGGCGGCATGGCTGCCTGCGGCGCGGCTTTCGAGGCCAAAAAATGGATGTCTGATGACCAGAGTGTACTGCTGGTGGACAAGGCCGCCATGGAGCGCTCCGGCGCCGTGGCGCAGGGTCTTTCCGCCATCAACACCTATATCGGGGAAAACACGCCGGATGACTATGTCCGGATGGTCAGAAACGACCTCATGGGGATCGTCCGGGAAGACCTGATCTTCGACCTGGGATGCCACGTGGACGATTCCGTGCACCTGTTCGAGGAATGGGGGCTGCCCGTCTGGAAAAAATCCGCCGAGGGCAAAAACCTCGACGGGAAAAAGGGACTGTCCATGGGAACGCTGAAATCCGGCGCCCAGCCGGTCCGCACCGGAAAATGGCAGATCATGATCAACGGTGAATCCTACAAGCGGATCGTGGCCGAAGCCGCCAAGAAGGCCATCGGCGAAGACAACATCCTGGAGCGGGTCTTTATCGTGGAACTGGCCCTGGATAAGAACCAGCCCAACCAGATCGCCGCCGCCTGCGGCTTCTCGGTACGGGAAAACAAGGTGTATCTGATCAAGTGCAAGACCGCGTTGATCGCCTGCGGCGGCGCGGTGAACATCTACCAGCCCCGGAGCGTCGGGGAAGGCAAAGGCCGGGCCTGGTACCCCGTGTGGAACTCCGGTTCCACCTATTATCTGGGGATGCGGGTCGGTGCCGAGCTTTCCATGATGGAAAACCGGTTCACCCCGGCCCGGTTCAAGGACGGCTACGGCCCGGTGGGCGCCTGGTTCCTCCTCTTCAAGGCCAAGACCCTCAACGGTTTGGGCGAAAACTTCGCCGCCAGCGAGGCCGCCAAAAAGGAACTGGAAAAATATGCCCCGTACGGTACCGCCGCCGTCACCCCCACCTGCCTGCGGAACCATCTGATGCTCTTCGAGATGAAGGAAGGCCGCGGCCCCATCATCATGGATACAGTGACCGCATTGGCCGAACTCGGGAAGACCATGGACAAAAAGGAACTCAAGCATCTGGAATCGGAAGCATGGGAAGACTTTCTGGATATGACCTGCGGCCAGGCCAACCTGTGGTGCGCCACGAACACCGAACCGGAAAAGAAGAACTCCGAGGTCATGCCCACCGAGCCGTACCTGCTCGGGTCCCATTCGGGCTGCTGCGGCTTCTGGGTCTCCGGACCGGATTTCGACTGGATCCCGGATGCCTATAAGATCAAGGCCGACAACGGCAAGGTCTACAACCGGATGACCACGGTCAACGGGCTTTTCACCGCCGGCGACGGCGTGGGCTGCTCCGGCCACAAATTCTCCTCCGGTTCCCATGCCGAAGGCCGGATCGCCGTCAAGCAAATGGTCCGCTACGCCAAGGATCACGCCGATTTCAAACCCGAAATCGAGATGACCAAGGACCAGATCGTCGACTACGTCTACAAACCGGTCCGAACCTATATGGACAATGCCGCGTACACCACGGCCGAAGACATCAACCCCAACTACCTCAAGCCCAACGGCATGATGTACCGGATGATGAAGGCCACCCACGAGTACGGCGCCGGAACCGCCACCTACTACATGACGACCAACAAGAACCTGGAAATCGTCATGGAGATGCTCCAATGGATGCGGGAAGACTGCGAAAAACTGGCCGCCGGGGATCTCCACGAACTGATGCGGGCATGGGAAATCCTGCACCGCATCTGGACGGTGGAAGCACACCTGCGGCACATCCAGTTCCGGAAAGAGACCCGGTACCCCGGCTTCTACTACCAGTCCGATCATCCGGGTCAGGACGACGCCAACTGGTTCGCCTTCGTCAACTCCAAGTTCGACCCGAAAGAACAGAAATGGGATGTGTTCAAGAAAGACTACATCCAGATCATCCCGTAATCGAGGAACGACTGTGACATAGTCGAGCAACAGACCTCCAGGTGTCACCAGACACCTGGAGGTTTTTGTTACGATCCCCGGTTATGGGTGATATACGAGGGGTGATCGATTGTACCATTGGATCGCCCGTCGCCTATCACCCATAACCCAATACCTTACAGTACGGAGGGATGGCATGACAGACAATCAAAAAGCCCCTGGCAGCGGAAGCATTTTGGTCGTGGGAGGCGGCATCAGCGGTCTCACCACCACCCTGGAAGCCGCCGAGGTGGGGTACGAGGTTTTTCTCGTGGAAAAGAATCCCTATCTGGGGGGGAGAGTCGCGCAGCTGAATCAGTATTTTCCCAAGCTGTGCCCCCCTACCTGCGGCCTGGAGATCAATTTCAGGAGAATCAAGGACAACCCCAACATCAAGACCTTCACCCTTGCGGAAGTCGAAAAGGTGGATGGTGTCCCCGGAAACTACGACGTCACGGTGCGGTTGAACCCCCGCTACGTCAATGAAAACTGCACCTGCTGCGGGGAGTGCACCGCGGCCTGTGAAACGGAAATCGTCAACGATTTCAACTTCGGCATCGACCGGCACAAGGGGGCGTATCTTCCTTTCGAGATGGCGTTTCCCGCCCGGTACGTGATCTCTCCCCAGATCATCGGGACCGAAGACGCCACGCGGTGCAAAGACGCCTGCAAATACGACGCCGTGGATCTGGAAATGAAGGCCAAAACCGTCACGGTGAACGTGGGCGCCATCATCTGGGCAACGGGCTGGGAACCCTATGACGCGGGGAAGATCGACAACCTCGGCTTCGGCCGGTACCCCAACATCATCACCAACATGATGATGGAGCGCCTGGCCGCTCCAAACGGGCCCACCCAGGGTAAAATCCTGCGCCCCTCGGACGACAAGGCGCCCCGGAGCATCGCCTTTGTCCAGTGCGCCGGATCCCGGGATGAAAATCATCTTCCCTATTGTTCCTACATCTGTTGTATGGCTTCCCTCAAGCAGGCCACGTACATCCGGGAACGGAATCCGGAAGCCCAAATCTACATTTTTTATATCGACCTGCGGGCGCCCGGATACCGGTACGAGCGCTTCTACCAAAAAATCAAGGAAGACGAAAAGATACACTTCATCAAGGGGAAGGTCGCAGAGGTCAGCGAAGATCCGGCAACGCAGAACATCACCGTGGTGGCGGAAAACGCCGTTACGGGGGAAAAGATCAAGCAGGCCGTGGAGATGGTGGTCCTGGCCACCGGCATGCAGCCCACCGCCGCCCAGGCCAAACCCCCGGCGGACTTGAAATTCACCGAAGACGGATTCATCGTCAACGATTTCGCCCGGGGGGGGATGTTCGCGGCGGGATGCGCCAACAAGCCGGCCGACGTCGTCTCGTCCAACCAGAATGCGACGGGAATGGCGCTGAAAGCGATCCAAACCCTGGTGAGAAAGTAGGAGGAGGTCATCCATGGATAAAAAATACGGCGTCTATATTTGCACCGGATGCGGCATCGGGGATTCCCTGGACATGGAGGCCCTCGAAAAGGTGCCCCAGGAACAAGGGTTTCCCTGCAAAACCCATCCGTTTCTTTGCGGCGACGACGGCATCGCCCTGCTCAAAAGCGAGATCGATTCGGGAATCAACACCCTGGTCATCGCCGCCTGCTCCCGCCGGGTCCATTTCGACACATTCCGATTCCCCGGGTGCATCGTGGACCGGGTGAACCTGCGGGAAGGCGTGGTGTGGACCCATCCCCGGTCGGTTTTTCCGGCCCTGACGGAAGAAGAAAAAACCGACGAAGATAAATTCGACCGCGTCCTGATGATGGCCGAAGATTATATCCGGATGGGGATGGCCCGGGTGAAGAAGATCACCCTCCCCGAACCCTATAAGCTCGAAACCTTTTTCCGAAAAATCCTGGTCATCGGCGGCGGGATCACCGGCATGTCGGCGGCCCTGGATGCAGCGGCGGCCGGATATGAAGTCACCATCGTGGAAAAGGAACCGCAACTGGGGGGGCATGCCAACCACTGGCGCAAACAACTTCCCATGGAACATCCCTACGAAGATCTGATGCCGCCCATCGTGGAACAGAAGATCCCGGAAATCTCGGATCATCCCCTCATTTCGGTCCGGACGGAAACGGTGGTGGCCCGAATCGCCGGGGAGCCCGGGAACTTCACGGTGACCCTCAAAAAGCCCGGCGAAAAAATCGAATTCGACGTTCCCTATCCCCTCCCCCCGGAAATGTGCTTGGATGACAAGGGGAAGGAACTGGATGCCGAACAACTCCACGCCAAATACATGGAATACAACAAAGGACGGCTGGATATCCTCACCCTCGACCCCAGCGGCGAGAAGTTCGGCGCCGTGATCCTGGCCGCCGGATGGCGGCCCTACCAGCCGAAAGCCGGTGAACTGGCCCATTACGGCTACGGCGAGATCCCCGACGTGGTCACCAACGCCCAGTTCGAAAAAATCGCCAAAGGCGGAAAAATCCTCCGGCCTTCGGACGGTACAGCCGCCAAGTCCGTGGTTTTCATCCAGAGTCAGGGGAAAGGGGATGATGCGGATTTTGACTATGCCGGATCCGTCACCAGCCTGGTGGCGCTCAAGCAGGCCAAATACGTCCGGGAGGACTATCCCGATGACGGGAAGGCCTTTGTCTTTTACCAGCACATGCGCACGCCGGGCCTTTCCGAAAGTTTTTACAAAAGCATCCAGCAGGATCCGGGAATCTTTTTGACCAAAGGAGAAGTGATCCGGGTGTCCAAAAACGGCGGCGGGCTGACCGTCACCGCGGAAAACACCCTCTTGGGGGAAAATGTGGAACTCTCCGCCGATATGGTGGTATTGGCCGCCGGCATGGTGCCGGCCACCAAGGACGATCCCGTGGTGAATCTGGCCTACCGACAGGGCCCCGGATTCCGGGACAACGCCATTTTCAATGAATATGCGGATTCCAACTATATCTGCTTTCCCTACGAAACCCAGCGCACCGGCATTTACGCCGCCGGCGCCATCCGCCGGGCCTTGACCGTGGAAGAATCCATGGAAGACGCCACCGGCGCGGCGTTGAAAGCCATCCAATGTCTCGAATCGGTGAACCGGGGCGTCTCCGTACATCCCCGTTCCGGAGACATGACGTTTCCCGACTTTTTCTTCCAGCGGTGCACCCAGTGCAAGCGCTGCACCGAAGAATGCCCCTTCGGCGCCATCGATGACGACGCCAAGGGAACGCCCAAACCCAACCCGGCCCGGTGCCGGCGGTGCGGGACCTGTATGGGCGCATGCCCGGAACGGATCATCGGGTTCGCCGACTACAACATCGACAGCGTCGGCTCCATGGTGAAAGCCGTCAGCGTCCCATCGGAAGACGATTACACCGAACCGCCGCTGCGGATTTTAGGGCTCGTTTGCGAAAACGACGCTTATCCCGCCCTGGACATCGCCGGGATCAACGGGCTTTCCTATTCTGCGGACGTCCGGCTCATTCCGGTGCGATGCCTTGGATCCGTCAATGTCATCTGGATCAAGGACGCCCTTTCCCAGGGTATGGACGGCGTTTTCCTCTTGGGATGCAAGTACGGAGACGACTATCAATGCCATTTCATCAAGGGGAGCGAACTGGCGGATATCCGGATGAAAAAGATCGGCGAGGCTCTGGCCAGCCTGGCATTGGAAAACGAGCGGGTCGCCCAGTTCGAAGTAGCCATCGATGATTACGACAATCTCCCCAAAACCATCAACGATTTTGTGGAATCCATCGAAGCCATGGGGCCCAACCCGTTCAAGGGATTCTAGAAAACCGCGCGGATTTCGCGAAACAAGACAGGAGGTATGGAAATGGCAGATACGTACCGTATTGAGCCTGACATGAACTTCATCAAAGAGGTCGGCAAACTGGGGGGCCAGGACCTGAAAAAATGCTTTCAGTGCGCCACCTGCTCGGTGGCCTGCCCCATCTCCCCGGACACAAGGCCCTTTCCCCGAAAAGAGATGATCGCCGCTTCGTGGGGCCTCAAGGACAAGCTGGTGGGAAACGCCGACATCTGGTTGTGCCACAATTGCGGGGACTGTTCCACTTTGTGTCCCCGGGGGGCCAAGCCCGGGGATGCCCTGGCCGCCATCCGATCCTATACCATCATGGAATACGCCACGCCCAAGGCGTTGGCCAAGGCGGTCCGGGACCCGAAGATGCTCCCCGTTTTATTTGCCGTCCCCGCCGCCATCTTCCTGGTGGTGGGGCTGGTCCTGAAGCTGTTCGGCATTCATTGGCTCAACTTCGGCATCGAAGAGGACTTTGTCTGGCAGGCCCAGTACATCAACAACTACCTGGTGGACATCATCATGCTCCCCACGGCGGCCTTCGCGGTGGGTGTTTTTGCCCTCGGCCTGAAGCGGTTTCTGGGCGACATCCATCAAAACGCCGTGGCCGAAGGAAAGACCGACAAGGAGAAAATCGATCCCATCGGATTCTTCAAGGCTTTGGTAAGCGTCGTCCCCGCGATTTTGAAGCATGACAAGTTCAACGACTGCACCGAAAACCGGGACCGGTCCACTTCCCACATGATGGTCCTTTTCGGCTTCATCGGTCTTTTTATCGTGACCAACTGCTTTTTCATCGCGGAGTGGGTCTTTCATATCGAAGGGCCCTACTCCCAGATCAACCCGGTGAAATGGCTCGGGAACGCCGGCGGCGTGGCCCTGGTCATCGGTTCCCTGTTGTTGATCAAGAACCGCCTTGCGAAAAAAGACCAGGTCTCCAATTACTGGGATTGGTACCTGGTGGGCTTGGTGTTGGCACTGGGCGCCACCGGGCTCCTAACGCAGATGACCCGCCTGGGAGGGTTGGCCGGAGTTTCGGTCTTTTTGTATATCATTCATTTGATGCTGGTGTGGTGCCTGTTCGCCTACACGCCCTTTTCAAAACTCGCCCACCTGGTCTATCGCACCGTGGCCATGACGTACAACGAGTATGCCGGGCGGAAATAGGCACCGGCCTTAAAACGCAAAAAAAGGAGGCCTTTCGGCCTCCTTTTTCTTTTTGGCCGCAGCATTTCAGCGGCAGCCTTTTTTATCGGAATGGCGTTTTTTTTATTGGCCGGTGGCGGCCCCGTGGAGCTTGATCTCCACTTTTTCGGTTAATCCCTGATAATATTCGCGCAGGACTTCGAGGACCTCGTCGCGTCCGAAGTGATCGGGGATCTCACCCCCTTCGGAGAGGAGTTTCCGCAGCATGGTCCCGGAAAGGAGGACGCGGTCTTCTTTTCCGTGGGGGCAGGTCTTCAAAGAGGCCATGCCGTCACATTTGTGGCAATAAAAAGTCCAGTCGATCTTGAGGGGGGTGCACGACAGGGCCTTGCCCGGCTCCGTGGGCTTGGGGATCTTGTCGAAGATGGTCTGGGCTTCGAACATGCCGTAGAAGTCCCCCACGCCTGCATGGTCCCGTCCGATGATCATCCGGGAACATCCGTAATTCTGCCGGAAGGTGGCATGGAGCAGGGCTTCCCGGGGTCCGGCGTAGCGCATGTCGAGGGGATAGCCGCCCTGGAGCACGAATTTTTCGACGAAATAGTTTTTCACCAGCACATCGATGCATTTGACGCGTACCTTCGCGGGGATGTCACCGGGCTTCAGGTTTCCTACCAGGGAGTGGATGAAGACACCGTCGCACACCTCTACGGCGATCTTGCACAGGTATTCATGACTGCGGTGCATGGGGTTTCGCAGCTGCAAGGCGGCGATTTCACTCCATCCCCGTTCCTCAAAGATTTTCCGGGACTCGGCGGGGCGCATGTAAATACCGGCGTACCGGGTGGGGTATTCCCCTTCGCTCAAGACCTTCACCGGGCCGGCCAGATTATAGTCTTTTTGTTTCATGACCATCTGGACCCCGGGATGATCCTCCTCGGCGACCTTCCAGAAGTCCTCCGTTGTTTTCGTCCCTTCCCCCATGAAGACCTTCTCGCATTCATACCGCTTCTCGGCTTCGGTCATGGCGTACTTTTCCGTGACCTTCATGGTGGCCATGATTTCCTGGCCCTCGGGATCGAACAAGGCGATCTCCTGTCCGACTTCAACGGCGTCGGCATCCTCCTTGGAGACGTCCAGGGTGACCGGAACCGGCCAGAAGGTGCCGTCGCTCAACAAAAAGTCGTCGCAAACGCCCTTCCAGTCGGCCTTGGTCATGAATCCCGTCAGGGGGCTGAATCCGCCGATCCCGATCATGATCAGGTCCCCCTTGACCCGAGGGGAAACGGGCACCTGTTTGAGCCCCTTGGCCTTTTCCTTTTCCGCTGCAAGTTCCGCGCCTTCGAGCAGACAAGCGGTAAGTCCCCTGCCGCCGTGTGGTGGAATGAGTGTCGACATGTCTTTTCCTCTCCTTTCGATAGTGTTTTTCTCTTGATCTGCGTGCACAGATAAAGTCATTTTATTGGTTTAAGCGGATTTATTTATTGGAAAAGAAATCTCTTGTCAAGACTTAATCCCATCTGCCCAAAGATGCATGTGTTTATTTGAAAACATCCCGATTTCATTTGACACGACCCAACATGGTCGATATGGTAAATTACCGGTTTCGGCCACGATACGCATTTTCGAATCCTTTTTAAAGGTACACGTTTTCATGAATGTCCTGCTCGTCAATCCCGCGGTTCCGAACACCTTCTGGAGTTTCACCTTTGCGTTGCCCTTTATCCGGAAAAAATCCGCCTATCCGCCGTTGGGATTGTTGACCGTCGCGGCCCTGTTGCCGGAAGAATGGCCCAAGCGCGTGGTGGATCTCAATGTGGAAAAACTCGCCGAAGAGGATCTGGACTGGGCGGACACCGTTTTTATGGGAGGGATGGTCATCCAGCGTCGATCCGCCCAACAGGTCATCGCCCGGTGCAAAGAAAAAAAATTGAAGATCGTTGCCGGCGGACCGCTGTTCACCTGCGAACCCGAAGTCTTTGACGATGTGGACCACATGGTCCTTGACGAAGCCGAGATCACCCTGCCGGCCTTCCTCGAGGATTTACGTGCGGGCCGTCCGAAAAAAATCTATCGGGCCCACGGCCACTGCGATTTGCGTCAGACCCCCATCCCCTTGTGGCATTTGATCCGGATGGACAAGTACGCCTCCATGAGCCTCCAATTTTCCAGAGGATGCCCCTTCAACTGTGATTTTTGCAACGTCACCGTCTTGTTCGGCCACCGACCCCGGATGAAATCCGCACAGCAGGTGGTCACGGAGCTGGATGCCATTTATGAGACCGGATGGCGTCACAATATCTTTTTTGTGGACGACAATTTCATCGGCAACAAAAGATACCTGAAAACCGAACTGTTGCCGGCGCTGATCGAGTGGCGGAAAGGGAAAAAAGGGTGTGTTTTTTTTACGGAAGCATCCATCAACCTGGCCGACGACCCGGAGCTGATGCGCCTGATGGTGAAAGCCGGTTTCGACTCCGTCTTTATCGGGATCGAATCCCCGGACGAAGCATCCTTGACGGAATGCTTGAAAAGTCAGAATAAAAACCGGGATCTTCTGGAAAGTGTCCGGACCATCCACCGATCCGGTCTTCAGGTCCAGGGCGGATTTATCGTGGGCTTTGACAGCGACACCCAGTCCACATTCCAGCGACAGATCGAATTCATCCAGAAAAGCGGGATCGTCACGGCCATGGTGGGACTCCTCCAGGCCCCCCCGGGGACCCGCCTATTTGATCGGCTCAACCGGGAAAACCGCCTGGTGGGAAGCTTTTCAGGAGACAACGTGGACGGGAGCACCAACATCATCCCCAAGATGGGATTGGATACGCTTTTACAGGGATACCGCTCCATCATGCGCCATATTTATTCCCCCCGGAATTTTTACCGGCGCATCCGGACCTTTTTACGGGATTTTGAGGCGCCGGAGGTCCGTGCCCCTCTGGACTTCCAGAGATTTTGCGCTTTTTTTCGGTCGGCGGTGCGGCTCGGGATATGGGGCAGAGAGCGGTTTCAATACTGGTATCTCGTTTTCTGGACCCTGATCCGGCGCCCCCGCCTTTTTCCGCTGGCCATCACCCTTTCCATCTACGGCCATCATTTCCGGAAAATCTACGAACTCCACATCCGGTAATCCCTTTACAATCAAGTACCGCTTTCGGGGGTTTCCCCCCAGGCCCGCCTGGAGCGTTCGATCTTTTTTTTCACCGTCCGCCAGGTCTTTTGCGTCAAAAAAGAGGATGTCCACCGGCGGATCATCTCCAAAAACATGGGAAACGGTACCGTGAAAGACAATTCGTCGGTCTTGAAAAACTTGCGGGCCGACGGATCCCAGCCCCCCACCACGGCCTTGTTTCGGCCTTTTTCCAGGTAGTGCAGGGGCCAGGCCACCAGGCTCCCGCAGGCCGCACTCCAGGGTGAACAAACCGCCTCCGGATCGTTGGTGACGAATGCCGCCAGTTGATGAAGCCCGCAAAGGGTTTCGGGACGGGCGAAAAAACTCACCAGTTCCGGAGTGTCAGTATCTGAAAAAAAAGACAGCGGCTGTATGACACAATACGGTTTCGGGGCCGGTCGGGGATCCACATCATCGAAAATCCTCCTCAGCGCCTCGGGAGAGTCGCAGTAATGCTCCCCTTCCATCCGCCCGGGCACGCCGGTGCTGACATAATGGATGATGGTCTCCGTCTGGGGTTTCAAAAAGCCCATCCAGAAGGCCCCGCCCGGGCAGCCGAACTGTTCGGCGGAAAAGGCGGCCGGAACCCGCTTTTTCCGGGCCCGCCAAAGCACCCCCATGACACAGGAAAACCCGCCGAAAACCGCCTGCCAGTCGATGGCGTTTTGCATCTCCTTTTCCCGGGTAGGCAAATCCAGGGGTTTGGGGGAAAGGCTTTCCGCCGGTTTTTCATCGGAAAAAAGGATCCCCAGGGGCATTTCGTCCAACCCCAACGCCTCAAGAAATGCGGGCAGGGCCTGTCTGATTTCCATCTCCATGCGGACCTCCTTTTTTTCGATTCCATCCGGTTTTACCGTCGTCGAAGGGAAAATGCAATTCCTGAAAAAGAGCGAACCCTACAACATCTCCAGGAAGCGAGTGTGGAGGCGCCCTTGGATGAAATCCGGATGGGTCAAAATCGTTTCATGAAACGAAACGGTGTTTTGAATCCCCTTGGTGTGCACCTCGAACAAGGCCCGCCGCATCCGGGAAATGGCCGTGGGGCGGTCCTTTCCCCAGGCGATGACCTTGCATACCAGGGAATCATAAAAGGGCGGGACCGTGTATCCCGGATACAGGTGCGTGTCCACCCGGATCCCGGGGCCCCCCGGAAGGACCAGTTCCTCCACCGTTCCCGGGGACGGCATGAACCCGTCATCGGGGTCTTCGGCATTGATCCGGCATTCCAGGGCCCACCCGTGGGGTCGAATCCTTTTCTGGGAAAGCAAAAGCGCCTCTCCGGATGCAATACGGATCTGCCGGCAGACCAGGTCGATGCCTGTGGTCATCTCGGTCACCGGATGCTCCACCTGGATCCGGGCGTTCATCTCCATGAAGTAAAAGGCGCCATCCGGTGCGACGAGGAACTCCACGGTCCCGGCATTGGTGTATCCCAGGGACCGAACAACAGTCAAGGCCGTATCCCCCATCTTTTCCCGGAGTGCGGCATCCACGAAAGGAGAAGGGGATTCCTCTATGAGTTTCTGGTGCCGTTTCTGGATGCTGCATTCCCGTTCCCCCAGATGAACGGCGTTTCCGAAAAGATCGGAAAAGACCTGGACTTCGATGTGGCGCGACCTTTCCATGTATTTTTCCAGATAAAGCTCCGGGAGATCGAAGGCGGCCTTGGCCTCTCCCGCGGCCACCGGAAAGACCTCCGAGAGCGATTTTGCATCCCGGGCGATCCGCATCCCCTTCCCGCCGCCGCCGCCGGACGCCTTCAGGATGACCGGGTACCCCACATCCTCGGCGGCGTCCAGCGCGTGCGCCGCCGTTGCCACGGGACCTTCGGATCCCGGAATCACCGGGACCCCTTTTGTCATGAGGTGCTTCCGGGCCTTGGCTTTGTTCCCCGCCAGTGCCATGCACTCGGGACTCGGTCCGATGAAGGCGATGCCGGCGTCTTCGCATGCGCGGGCGAATCCCGGGTTTTCCGCCAAAAAGCCGTATCCCGGATGGACGGCGTCCGCACGGCTTTTCCGAGCCGCTTCCAGGAGGGCGTCCATGTTGAGATAGCTTTTGCGGCTGAGGGCCGGCCCGATGGGAACGGCCTCATCCGCCAAACGCACATGCAGGGACTCCTGGTCGGCGTCCGAATAGACGGCCACGGCACGAACACCCAGGTCCCGGCAGGCCCGAATCACCCGCAGGGCGATCTCTCCCCGATTGGCGATGAGAATTTTTTGGAACACGGCGATTCCGTCTTTCTTGATCCCGTCAGTTGATTTCGATTTCCATGAGATCCTGGTTTTTCATCACCAGTTCTTCGTTTTCCACCAATATCCGTTTCACCACACCGGGCCGCCCGGCCCGAAGCTCCGTGAAGACCTTCATGGATTCGATGATGCAGACCACGTCCGCTGCATTCACCCGTTGACCTTGTTCCACAAACGGTTTTTCATCCGGAGAAGGGGTGCGGTAAAAGGTGCCCATCAGCGGGGATTTCACGACATGCGTTTCAGCGGTCATCCGGCATCCTTTCTTGCGTTCAACATTATCAAGCAACTTTGATGGCTTCGTAAAAAGGCCACCTGCGGCGTTGCGCGGCATTCTTCGTCATTGCGGCGTACCTGTAAGTACGCCTCATTCCTCAGAATTTGCGCGCCTTGCATCTGGACCTTTTTACTTTGCCATCCCAATTTCGGCTTTTTACGAGTTCGTCAACTTTGACCGGAAAAATATACTTGACATATATTTTTTAAATATGTCAAGTATATTATAAAAGGCACGCCATCAACGGAAACGGACGCCGTGAAAGGATCCATGAAAGCGATTTCCGAAAAACCAGGAAACCGGCAACCCCTCGGTGTCGCCGCCTACGAAAAGATCCAACAAAAGATCATCACCCTCGATTACAAGCCCGGCCAGAGCCTTGAAGAAAAAGAACTCATGGAACACCTGGGCATGGGGCGCACCCCCATCCGGGAAGCGTTGTTGCGCCTGACCGGAGAAAAATTCGTGGAATCCAAGCCCAGCAAGGGGTTTATGGTCCGGCCCATCACCCTTGAAAACACCCGTGCGGTTTTCGAGGCCATGAAAGTGCTGGAAACCGGAGCGGTGAAGCTGGCGGTCCGACAGGATGTCTCATCCATTTTGCCACGCATGGAAACGGCCAACACCGCCATGAAGGCGGCCGTGGAAAGGGGGGATCCGTTGCGCCTCGTGGAAGCCAATCATGAATTCCACTTGGATTTCGCCCAATGCACCTTCAACGCCTATTTCATCCGGTACATCGGGGAGGTGCGCACAGAGGCCCAGCGTCTTTCCTACTTGTCTTATGCCAACGATATCGAACCGGATCGGTCCCTGAAAACCCATTACGAGTCCGTATTGAAGGAACACGAGACCATCATCCGGCTCCTGGAAAAAAGGGATGAAGACGCCCTGGTCGACGTGCTCTTGGAACATATCCAGGCGTTTCGACATCGGATTTTTCTTTTTTTCATGCGTGCCTGATCCCCTTTCAACCCACAACCCAAAGCATACAAGGAGGAAAAAATGAAAAGATCGGTTTTGATCCTGGTTTGTCTCATTTTTGTCGCCGGCGGGGCCATGGATGCAATTGCAGAAATCAAGTGGGACTGTCACTTGAATTATCCCGCCGGAAATTTTCATTCCAAAGGGGCCCAGCGGTTCGCCGACCGAGTCAGGGAAGCCACCAACGGTGAACTCAACATCGTCTTGCATCCGGGGGCGGCCCTGGGATTCAAAGGTCCGGAACTCCTCCGGGCCTTGGCCGAAGGGCAATTGGTCATCGCGGAGGTCCCCACGGGCATGGTGGAAGGGGATGCGCCGGTTCTGGCGTTGACGGCCCAGCCCTTTATCTCCACCAATGCGTTCGAACAGCGGCTTTTGTATCAACTGGCCAAACCCACCTACGCAAAGGTGCTGAAAAAGTTCAATCAGTTCACGTTGTATTCCTCGGTGTGGCCCTTTTCCGGGATTTATACCCAGCGCCCCACCCGGACCGCCGCGGATCTCAAGGGGCTGAAAATGCGCGTCTATGACGGCACCGGCCTTGCCTTCGGGGAGGCCACCGGCATCGCGGCCCGAAAGATGCCCTTTTCCGAGGTCTATCCCGCCATGAAAGCCGGGCTTTTGGATTCCATGTATACCTCCTCCGTTTCCGGGGTGGACGCCAAGGCCTGGGAAGTCCTTAAATACTTTACGCCCATCAATATTGTGGGTCCCGTGAACATGTTCAATGTGAACCTGGACGCCTGGAACAAGCTCCCCGCCGACATCCAGGAAAAGGTCCTCGAGATCGCCGAAGACATGGAAAACGAAATGTGGGAACTGGCCGGGGATATGGACCGCAAGAGCCGGGCGACCTTGCAGGAAAACGGCATGATCATCAATCCGGTCAGTAAGGCCTTCCGGAAAGAACTCTCCGCCATCGGCGAACAACTCCGGAAAGCATGGGTCGAAAAAGCAGGGAAAGACGCCAAAAAAATCCTGGAGGAATATTACCGCATCACGGGAAGAAAATAAGCGCATTGATATAAGCGCGAATCCGCCAATCCACGGGAGCGGCAAAACCGCCGCTCCCGTCTTCGAAAGCCGACATGCACACCATCATCAAGGTAACGGAAAAGCTGAGCAACGCCCTGGCCGTCTTTTCGGGGATCCTGTTGGGACTGATGACGCTCCTCATCCTTTTTGAAATCTTTTTATGGAATTTTTTTCAGAAAACCACCCTCATCGCCGATGAATACTCCGCCTACGGACTTGCGGCCATTATCTTCCTCGGCGCGGGATATTGCCTGAAAGAAAAGGGGCATATCCGAATCACGTTGATTCTGACGTTTTTACCGGATAAAGCCGCCCGCATCGTCACGTTCATCGGAACCGCCGTCACCACCGCCTTCATGGGGTACATGGGATGGTACCTTTTTAAAATGGTGGCCACGACGTACCATTACCATTCCACGTCCGGCACCCTGACCCATACCCCGTTGTGGATCCCCCAGGTGTTCATGCTGGTCGGCGCGGCGGCCTTTTTCATGCAACTGGTGGGCATCACCTTGAAAACGTATGCGGCCATCGGCACCGGAGAGAATGTGATCTGATGGACGCCAACATGACCCACATGAGTCTTTTGGTCTTCGGGGTGCTTTTCCTGGCCTTAGGATCGGGCATTTGGGTGGGGTTTTCCCTTTTCATCGTCGGCTTTGTGGGGATGACGTTTTTCAGTACGTTGCCCGCGGGGAACAACATCGCCTCTTCCATCTGGGCCACCATTGAAAAGTGGGAATACGTGGCGCTTCCCCTTTTCATCCTCATGGGGGAAATATTGTTCCGATCCGGCATCTCCGAAAGGCTTTTCAACGCCCTGGTCCCCTGGCTGTACCGGCTCCCCGGGGGGCTGCTCCTCATGAATATTTTATCGTGCACTCTTTTTGCCGCCGTTTCCGGGTCCAGCGCCGCCACCACCGCCACGGTGGGCCGGATCACCCTGGCCGAACTGGACCGCCTGGGATACGACCGTCGCCTCGCCATGGGCTCTTTGGCCGGGGCCGGAACCCTGGGATTTCTCATTCCCCCGTCGTTGATCATGATCGTCTACGCCATTTTGGCCGAGGTCTCCATCGGTAAAATGTTCATGGCCGGCATTTTGCCGGGCCTCCTCCTTTCGAGTATTTATTCCGGCTATATCATCTACCGGGGATTGCGGAACCCGAACATCGCCCCCAGGGCCCGGGAACACTATACATGGAGACATCGTTTGGTCGCCATGAAGGATTTGGCCCCCACCTTGATCCTGATCCTCATGGTCCTGGGGAGCATCTATGCCGGCATCGCCACCCCAACGGAAGCCGCCGCCCTCGGGGTGCTGGGCGCCTTCCTGTTCGCGTGCATCAACCGCCGGATGAATCCGAAGATTCTTTTGGAATGCCTGGTGGGCGCCGTAAAAACCAACGCCATGATCATGCTCATCGTAATGGGCGCCGGCTTTTTATCCCGGGTCATGGGATTTCTGGGAATCCCCGCCGCCATCACCACAGCCATCATCGAAATGGATTTATCCCCTTACGCCCTTATGATCCTTCTGGGAGGGGTGTATATCGTTTTGGGGTGCCTTTTGGACGGTTTTTCCATTGTGGTGATGACGCTTCCCATCGCGCTGCCCATGGTCACCGCCGCAGGATTTGATCCCATCTGGTTCGGGATTTATCTGATCCTCATGGTGGAAGTCAGCCAGATCACCCCGCCCGTGGGATTCAATCTCTTTGTCATCCAGGGATTAACGGAAGAACCGATTTTGAACATCGCCCGGCACGCGCTCCCGTTTTTCTTTTTGATGTTGCTGACCACCGCCATTTTAACGGTCTTTCCGGAAATCGCCCTGTATCTGCCGAAACTCATGACCGTGAAGTAAAGGAGGAGGGATGTGACGTACATCGATCTCAACTGCGACATGGGGGAAAGCTTCGGCGCCTACACGCTGGGCATGGACGAGGCCGTGATCCGGTACGTCTCTTCAGCCAATATCGCCTGCGGCTGGCATGCGGGCGATGCATCAGTGATGGGACATACGGTCAAAATGGCCAAGGCCCACGGGGTCGGGATCGGCGTCCATCCCGGATATCCGGACTTGATGGGGTTCGGCCGCCGCAACATGGATTGCACCCCCGAAGAGATCCGAAATTACCTGATTTATCAGATCGGGGCCCTTCAGGCCTTCTGCGCCGCCCACGGCACGCGGCTGCGCCATGTCAAACCCCACGGCGCCCTGTATCTCACCGCGGTGGAAAACGAAACCGTGGCCAAAGCGGTGGCCGAGGCCGTCGTCTCCGTGGATCCGGAACTGTTGTACGTGGCCCTGGCCGGCGCGAAGGGGAAACGGATGCGCACCATCGGAGAAACCGTAGGCCTGAACGTGGTCTACGAAGCCTTTCCGGATCGGGCGTATACCCCTGAAGGGACCCTGGTCTCCCGGAAAAAGCCCGGCGCGGTGATCCACGATCCGAAATACGTCGCCGAACGGGCCCTGATCATGGCCAAAGAAAACAAGGTTGTCGCCGAAGACGGCACCGTGATCCCCCTGGAGGTGCACACTTTGTGTGTCCACGGAGACACTCCTTCGGCCGTGGACCTGGTCAGAAGCATCCGGGAGACCCTGGAAGCCGAAGGGATCGAGATCCGCCCCATGGGCGCATAATTTGGATACAGTGTCTTCATGAATACAGGCGTATTTGAAAAAGCGCGGTTCCGCATCGCCGGGGACCGGGGGCTTTTGGTGGAATACGGGGATCGCATTCACCCTGATGTGCTTCACAAGGTCCGATCTATGGCCCTCCTTTTGACCCAAGAAACACCGGCGGGGATCCTGGAAATCCTTCCCACCTACCGCTCCATCCTGATCGTTTATGATCCGTTGGTTGTAACACCGGGGACACTGTCACGCCTGCTGGAAAAGATGGAAGAAAAGCTTTCCGGCATCCGTATCCCCGATCCCAGGCGCGTGGAGATTCCGGTGTGTTACGGCGGCGATTTCGGGCCGGACATCGATTTTGTGGCCCGAACCCATGGATTGAATACCGAAGAGGTCATCCGGATCCACAGTGCTCCGGAATATCTCATTTACATGGTAGGGTTTACCCCGGGGTTTCCTTTTCTGGGGGGGCTTCCTGAAATCCTTCACACCCCAAGGCTGGAAACGCCCCGCACCCGGGTACCCGAAGGATCCGTGGGAATCGCCAACAATCAAACCGGCGTCTACCCGGTGGCCAGCCCGGGCGGATGGCGGATTATCGGCCGGACCCCTCTTACACTCTTCCGGCCCCGGGATCCGAATCCGTTTTTATACCAGGCCGGGGACCGGATCCGATTCCGCCCCATCCCGGAAACGGAATACCACCGGATCCGGCAGGAGGAAAGCGCCTGATGGAGGCCCTTAAGGTACTGGCCCCCGGACCCTACATTACGGTCCAAGACCCGGGCCGCTTCGGCTATCAGCAGTCGGGCATCCCCGTTTCCGGTTCCCTGGACGCCTTCAGCAGTCAAATCGCCAACCTTCTCGTGGGAAACCCTCCGGAAAGCGCCGTTTTGGAGATCACCATCCTCGGTCCGCGGCTTTGTGCCCTGATCGATTTGGATATGGCCCTGTGCGGCGCGGAAATGGATCTTTTCATCAACGAGTCTCCGGCGAACCCGTGGGAAACGGTCCGGGTCAAGGCCGGGGAGATGATCGCCGTGGGCCAGGCCAAAACCGGGTGCCGGGGATATCTTGCCGTTGGGGGCGGGATCGACGTTCCGCCGGTGATGGGGAGCCGGTCCACCTATGTGGGGGCGTCTCTGGGCGGATATAAGGGACGGTGCCTGCAGGCCGGCGATATTCTCAAGATCGACGCCAAGCCGCCGTTACCCCGGACCCGGCGGCTTCCCGAAGCGTGGATCCCGGCATATCCTTCGGAAATCACCTTACGGGTCATTCCCGGTCCCCAGGACGATTTTTTTGATGCCGCCCTGGATATTCTCTTTCAATCCCCGTATATGGTGACCCCGAAAGCCGACCGCATGGGTTACCGCCTCCAGGGTCCCGCCCTTGAGATCAAGGAAGGGATGCCCCGGAGCATCATCTCCGAACCCACCATGCCGGGGGGGATCCAGATCCCCGCGGACCGGCAACCCATCATCCTTTTGGTGGAACAAACCGTGGGGGGATATGCCAAGATCGGCACGGTCATCACCCCGGATCTGCCCCGGGTGGCCCAAGCCACCCCCGGGGACACCCTCCGATTCCAGCCCCTTTCCCTGGATGACGCCCACCGTTTCTACAAAGAGCACATGGAACGATTAAAGGCGATCGCCGGATATCTTTCGGCCCGATAATCGGCCGCATTGGAAATCGAAGCGATACGGGTCAAGGCCAAGGCAAATGCAGAAAGGGCTTTTCAGCGGCCGGCTTCTCCTGCAAAGAAGCAGGCCGCCCAATGGCGCGGCCGGTGCTCTTCAAGGGCCGGTTCTTTTTCACGGCAGATTTTTTGGGCATAAAGACAGCGGGGATGAAAACGGCATCCGGAAGGCGGGTCGATGGGGCTCGGGACATCCCCCTTGAGGATGATGCGGCCGGGCCGTTTCAAAGAAGGATCCGGAATCGGTACGGCGGATAAAAGGGCCTGGGTGTAAGGGTGCAGCGGGATTGAATACAAGGCCTTGCTCGGGGCGATCTCCACGATCTTTCCCAGGTACATTACGGCCACCCGGTCGCTGACATGTTCCACGACGCTCAGATCATGGGAGATGAACAGATAGGTCAGGCCGAATTCCGTCTGCAATTCCTCAAGGAGGTTGATGACCTGGGCCTGGATGGAGACATCCAACGCCGACACCGCTTCGTCACAGACCACCAGCTTGGGATTGAGGGCAAGGGCCCGGGCCACGCCGATCCGCTGGCGCTGGCCCCCGGAAAACATGTGGGGGTACCGCCGCATCTGGTCCCGCTGCAATCCCACCCGGGTCATGAGTTCCGCCACCCGCTCCTCCCGTTCCCGGCGGCTGCGGACTCCATGGACCAAAAGGGGCTCTCCGATGATCTGGGCCACGGTCTTTCGCGGGTTCAAAGAGGAAAACGGATCCTGAAAGATAATCTGCATCTCCCGGCGCAATGCCCGGAGTCGGGACTTTGGGTAGGCGAGGACGTTTTCGCCATTGAACCACAATTCCCCCGATGTGGGTTCTTCCAGGCGTAAAATGGCCCGCCCGTAGGTGGACTTGCCGCATCCGGATTCCCCCACCAGCCCTAACGTTTCTCCCCGTTGGATGGCGAGGGTAACCCCGTCCACGGCCTTGACCGCAGCCACCTCTTTCATGAGCAGCCCCCCCCGGATGGAATAGTGTTTCACCAGGTTCCGGCTTTCAATCAGGGGCGGTTGTGTCCTGTCGTCACGCATATTTCAAGCACCGGGCAAAGTGCCCCTCGCCCACGGGATACCAGTCCGGCTCCATATGCCGGCATTCGTCGAAGACATCCGGGCAGCGGTCACTGAAAAGACACCCGGGGGGCAAATGAAACAAGGAAGGAACAATGCCGGGGATGGTTTCCAATTTCCCCTTTTCTTTTTTTCTTCCGAGCACCGGGATGGAACGGAGCAGCCCCACGGTATACGGATGTTTCGGATCGGCGAAGAGTCGTTGGATATCGGCGAATTCCATCATTTTCCCCGCATACATCACTGCCACCCGCTGGGCCATTTCGGCGATCACCCCCAGATCATGGGTGATGAACAGGATGGCGGCGCCGGTGTCGGTCTTGAGTTGATTCATCAGGTCCAGGATCTGGGCCTGAATCGTCACGTCCAGGGCCGTGGTGGGTTCATCGGCGATCATGAGCCGCGGATTGCAGGCCAGGGCCATGGCGATCATCACCCGCTGGCGCATCCCGCCGCTCATCTGGTGCGGATAATCGTCCAGCCGTTTCTCGGCAGCCGGGATCCCCACCTTTTGAAAGACTTCCACGACCCTGTCTCTTGCGGTTCGGTTGGAAAGCCTCTGGTGCAGGCGCAGCACCTCTCCCACCTGGTCACCCACCGTAAAGACCGGGTTCAGGGAGGTCATGGGTTCCTGAAAAATCATGGAGATGCGGTTCCCTCGAATCTTTCGCATCCGGGCCTCGCTATAGTGCACCAGGTTCTTCCCTTCGAACAGGATCTCACCCCCCACAATTTTACCCGGGGGTTGCGGAATCAGTTGGATGATGGAATGGGCGGTCACGCTCTTCCCGCACCCCGATTCCCCAACGAGGCCGAGGGTCTCGCCGGCGTTGATGGTAAAACTCACGTCCTCCACGGCCTTGGCAACCCGGCCCCGGACAAAGAAATGGGTCTGCAGGCGGTTGATCTCCAGAAGCGGCGTTTTCGTGTTCTTCACGGTGGGTTTCATCAGTCGCGCAGCCGCGGATCCAGGGCATCCCGGAGTCCGTCTCCCAGGAGATTGAACCCGAGAACCGCCAGCAAGATAGCCACCCCGGGAAAGGTCATCACCCAGGAGGCCCTCAGAATCAAAGAGCGGCTTCGGGCGATCATGGCGCCCCACTCCGGGGTGGGCGGCTGGGCGCCCAACCCGAGAAAACTCAGCGCCGCTGCATCGAGGATGGCCGAAGCCATGCTCAGCGTGGTCTGCACGATCAACGGACCGAGACAATTGGGTAAAATGGACAGGAAAATAATCCTGCCGTCGTTGGCCCCCACCGCCCTGGCGGCGATGACATAGTCTTTTTCACATTCTTCAAGGACACTCCCGCGGACGATGCGGGCAAAGCGGGGGACATAGGTGATGCCGATGGCCATCATTGCGTTCTGCAGGCTGGGTCCCAGGTACGCCACCACCACGATGGCCAGCAACAGATAGGGGAAAGCCAGGATCATGTCCATGATGCGCATGATGATTCCGTCGAGCAGCCCCTTGTAATATCCGGAAATGCATCCCAACAGGGTGCCCAGGGTAAAGGCCAGCCCCACACTGATCACCGCCACAATCAGGGAGACCCGCGCGCCGTAAATGATGCGGGAAAATAAATCCCGTCCAAGTTCATCGGTCCCCAGGATGTGGGTCCAGGTCCCCTTGTCGTGCCACACGGGGGGCTTGAGCTGATCGTACAACGACGTCTCGATGGGATTATGGGGGCTGATCCAGGGCGCGGACAGGGCCGTTGAAATAAAAATCGTGATGATGACCAGGCCGAGCACGGCGGTTTTGTTCCGCCAGAGCTGACTCAGCTGCTCCAAGAGGGGGTGCCGATCCCGGGGATCGCGATGGGTGTTAACAGTCGCCGTGGTCATAAACGGATTCGCGTATCATTTTTATCGCATGCACCCGTAGCTTTGAATTATCGCACACTGATACGGGGGTTGATGACGGCATACAACACGTCCACGCATAAGTTGATCACCACAAAGAGGGTGGCGATAAAAAGCACCCCTCCCTGGATCACCATGTAATCCCGCTGCATCACCGCGTCGTACATCCACTTGCCCACCCCGGGCCATGCAAAAATCGTCTCCGTAAGAATCGCCCCGCCGAGCATGACCCCGAACTGCAGGCCGATGGTGGTGACCACGGGGATCAGGGCATTGCGCAGGGCGTGTTTAAAAATCACCTGAACGCGCGACAGCCCTTTTGCCTTGGCGGTTTTGATGTAGTCCTGGCGGAGCACATCCAGCATGGCCGACCGGGTCATACGGGCGACGATGGCCATGGGAATGGTGCTCAGCGTCACCGCCGGCATGATGAGGTGCCACAGGACGTCTTTCAGTGCTTTTCCGTTCCCGGTGAGGACGGCGTCGAGGATGTAGAAATTGGTGATGGTCTTCAGTTCCACGCCCACGCTGAGGCGGCCCGACATGGGAAGCCACCCCAGGTTGAGGGAAAAGATCAGCATGAAGACCAGCGCCAGCCAGAAAATGGGCATGCTCACCCCCGCCAGGGCGCCCAACATACTGGCGTAATCAAAGAGGGAATACTGCTTGGTGGCCGATACGATACCCAGGATGATGCCGAAAAAACAGCTGATGAACAGCGCCGCCACCGAGAGTTCGATGGTGGCCGGGAAGCGCTGCTTGACTTCGATCCAGACCTTCTGCCGGGTCCAGATGGTCTCTCCCAGATCTCCTTTCATCAGCCGCTTTAGGAACATCCCGTACTGGACATGGATGGGCTCATTCAGGCCCAAATGCTCCCGCATCTGCTCCAGGGCGTCCGGAGTGGCCCGCTCGCCGAGAAGCAATTCTGCGGGGTCTCCGGGGGTGAGGTGAAGCAGGAGAAAAACAATGATCGACACGCCCAGAAGCGTGGGAATCAGGATGAGAAATCGGCGGGCGATATAAGCCAGCATGAATTAAAAACGGACTCTATTAAAGCGGATCCGATGCAAAGGGGACGTCTCCTTTGGCGGACGGTTTTCGAGGAAGTTCAGCCGCCATCGGGGACGGCACATCTGTGCCGCCCCCGTTTCGGCCGATGGAGGTTATGGTCCTTTACTGCAACCAAACATTTTTCATCCGGACGGACCCGGTGGGATGCAGTTTGAAGTTCTGCACGCTTTTGTGGGCCGGCCAAATGACGGTGGAGTGGGCGATGGGAATCGCCGGGCACTCCTCGAAGAAGATCTTCTGGGCTTTCTTGTAGATTTCGATCCGCTTCTCTTGGTCGATGGTTTCCCGTCCCTGGATGATGAGCTGATGATATTCTTCGTTTTTCCACTGGGTGCGGATGGCTTCGGAGGCCAGACCGTCGAAGAGGACCGCCAGGAAATTGTCCGGATCCCCGTTGTCCCCGGTCCACCCCAGCTGGAACAGGTCCATGTCCTCGGGTTGTTCCCGTTGGCGCTTCAAATAGGTTCCCCATTCGAAGGTGACCACTTTGGCGGTGATCCCGGCTTTGGCCAAATCCGCTGCCATGGCTTCACCGATCTTCACCCCGTCGGGATTGTACGGCCGGGGAACCGGCATGGACCACAGGGTGATCTCCCCCAGTCCCTTGCCGCCCGGATACCCGGCCTTTTCAAGGAGTTCCTTGGCCTTTTTTACATCGTAGCTGTAACCCGGGATCTCATCGTTGTATCCCCACATGGTGGGCGGAATGGGGTTTTTCGCCACCTGTCCCAGACCCTGGTAGAGGTTGTCCACGATGGCTTTCTTGTTGATGGCATGGGCAATGGCTTTTCGGAGCGCCGCCTTGCTCTTCCAGGGCTCCTTGGTCAGGTTGAACCCGAGATACCCGATGTTCATGCCGGGCTGGGTGGGAAGGATCAGGTTCGGGTCTTTTTTGGCCATATCGATGTCCTGGGGATTGGGGAACTGGCAGATGTGGATGTTTCCGGTCTTGAGTTCCAGGAAGCGGACGGAGTTTTCCGGGATGGACCGGAAGACGATCTTGTCCAGGTAAGGCCCGGCGTTTTTGTCCCAATAATCATTGAAGCGCTCCAGTACGATACGGTCATCCTTTACCCATCTGACGAATTTAAAGGGACCGGTGCCCACCGGGTTGCGGATGAACTCCTTGGGGTTTTTCAGAAACGCCGTGGGGCTGATGATGTCGGCAAAATCCATTCCCATGTTGGCCAAAAAGGGGGCGTTCACCTTCTTGAGTTTGAAGACCACGGTGTCGTCATCCGTGGCCGTGATGGAGTCCAGGATGTTGTCCATTTCCATGGAGACCCAGTACTCGGGCGGACGATCCTGGGGAGGAATCTCCCATCCCTTCCCGAAATACTTAACCTTGGGTTCTTTCATCATGCGGCCGATGGAAAAGACAACGGCGTTCGCGTTGAAATCGGTGCCGTCGTGGAACTTCACCCCCTTGCGCAAATGGAAGGTGTAGGTCAAGCCGTCGGCAGAAATATCCCAGGACTCGGCCAGTCCCGGTTCCAGGGCGGTGGATTCATCGGCGTAAAACACCAGGGCCTCGTAAATGTTGTCGCACACCATAAAAGAGTTGCCGTCGGTCTCGTAGGCCGGATCCAGCCCGACGCTGTCCCCGCCCCTTCCGAAAACCAGCGTGCCCCCCGACTTGGGCGCCGCAAAAAGTGTCCCGGCACCCACCAACACCAAAAGCATCGTTATAATCGTCAGTTTCTTCACCATAGCCCCTCCTTCTTTTTGGGTTTAAGGAACTGAAGCACTCTGCTGAATTGTTCCACGGCTTCAAAGGACCGCAAATCAACCGCTTCGTGTTTACAATGTGTTCCTGATTATCAAATCAAGGGGAGAAAATCAATGAAATTTAAAAGCGACGCGTCGGAGACCCCCTCATCCGGGAAAAGGGTATTCTCCGGCCAGGAAAAGATATCAAAAGATGCGAGTCAACCGGCGGTGGAATTTGAACCCGATCATCTTATAAATGAGCTTGGCCACGGCAAAAGGAGAGTTCATATCGTCTTTTTTGTACGCCAGTTCCACCACATCGAAACCCACCACGTCTTTGGCGTTAAAAATCGTTTTCAGGATTCCCAGGGCTTCGTCCCAGAACAGGCCTCCGGGCTCCGGGGTTCCCGTGCTCGAAACGACACTCCAGTCGAAGACATCCACATCCACGGTAATAAAAACCCGTTCGGGCAGACGTCTCAACGCCCCTTGGAGATCGAACGCCCCCTGTCGCCATTGGTGCAGGGGGCAGAGCAAAAGCCCGTCTTGTTGCACCCGCCGGGCTTCCTCCGCGGAGATGCTTCGAATCCCCAATTGCATCGTATGGGGGGTGATCTCCCGGATGCGGGCCATGACGCAGGCATGGCTTAAGGGGCTGTCGTCGTAAGTCTCCCGGAGGTCGGCGTGAGCGTCCAACTGGATGACCCCCAAGGGATCGTATTTTTCTTTCAGGGCCATTGCGTAACCGGTGGTGATGGAATGATCCCCGCCGGCCACAACGACGAATTTTCCCCGGTTCAGCAGCGCCCCCACCGTCTCTTGCATGGTTTCGATCATCTGTCGGGGGTGTTCCGGGATTTCAGGGGGTTGAACCGTTGCGATCCCCACCTCCAAGGGTTCCGCCCGAAGGACTTCGTCGAAGCATTCGAGCTGGGCGGAGGCCTCCAGAATCGCCTGGGGTGCGGCCGCTGCGCCGGCCCCATAGGAGATGCCGCCTTCGTAGGGGAAAGGAAGCACCACCACCCGGGCATGTTCCAGGGCGCACCGCTCGGGCGCCGGGTTCAAAAAGGGAGTGGGGTGCGGTTTCACGGCGGCACCGGCAATTTCTTCACACTTTCCGGAATCCGGGTGCACCAGCGCTTGGACGGCCGTGGTGTACAGGTATCGAGGGCATAGGCGGCCAACAGGGGGAAGATGACGCTGTATTCCCCCCAGATCTGGACCAGGCGGTCCTGGTCGGCATGCCGGTATTTCCCCCAGGTGACCGCCTCCCCGAAGGTGCAACTGGAAAGGCTCCCTTCCCGTTCCACGGCCGTCCCGATCTGGATGCCGCGATCCGCCCCTCCATAATCGAAGCCTAAAATCTGGCTGATGGTGGGCCCGGTCTGCTGGATGAAGTTTTTTGGGCCGCCGCCCCCCAGTTCCAGAAAGCCGGTCTGTTCCGAGCAAAAGGCGACGGCCGCGGATTGCAGGATGTCCTTCTGGGCGGACAGCACGACGGGAAACCCCTCCCGGTCCGTGCGGACAAGATTCATGGCGATGGAATGATTGGAAAGGGAATCCCAGAAAACCGGGACTTCCAGTTGGGCGGCCCGTGCAGTGAAACTGCGTTCCGGATAAGGCGCGTGGGCCGCCGTCCACAGCCCCAATCGGAAGTTGAACTCCCAGCTGGAGAGGGACTCCGGGGAAAGGGAGTTGTGGGCGTCCTCCACGAACCGGCGGATCAGTGCGTCCTGGGCTTCGAGGGTCTCCTTTTCCCGGATGCCGATATCATAAATCCGCGTATCCCCGTGTTTGCGGAGAAGGTCATCATCCCAGTGGGGGGGGATCGCCTTGACCGGAAGGTCGAAGGCGAAATGCAGGTCGTGGTAAACCTGGGCTCCCGTGGAACAGATCACGTCGATAAAACCGGCTTCCATGAGGGAAATCACCATCCCCCCCATGCCGCCGGCGATGCCTGCGCCGGCGATCCCCAGCCAGAGGGTGTCTCCGGCTTCGATCATCCGCTTCAACAACCGGGCGGCGCGAAAGACATTCCGGGCCTCGAAACAGGTCCCGCCCATGATCTCCAGCAGGTCGGCAATAGATAGTCCGCGTTTCAAGCGTTCGGGGAGAATATCCGGGGACGATTCAAAAAGGGATCGGGACATGGCGTCTTTCACATTCTATGCGATGAGCATGACCGCACAGGCCACCACGGTGGTCCACAGGCCGTCCCGGTGACCGTAAGCGCTCTGGGCGATGCTCCGGCTGGTGAAATGGCGTTTTTTATCGGCGATGTAGAGTTGTTTGCGCTCGTCCCAGGCCTTATCGATATCCAGTTCGATGCCCAGGGTGGACGCGAGCATGGTGGCGGCCAGGTCTTCCGCAAAATCTTTGGCCTGGCGGGTTTTTTGTCCAAAGGCATGATGTTCGGAAATATAGCCGTATTGTTTCCGGTTGACGGGTTGGGCCAGCCCCACCGCCGCCGATATGAGCCGGCTCGGTTCATTGGTGTTTTCCCGGGCCATGACCACGAAGGTCACCTGGCCGGGCACGAGGTTTTTCAACCCCTCTCTTTTGGATATGATTTTGCACGCCGGCGGGAAGATGCTGGAAATGGTGACGATGTTACATATTTCGATTCCGGCGTCCCTCAAGGCCAGCTCAAAGCTTTGCAGCTGATTCCGATGGTATCCAACACCCTTGGTGAAAAACATGCGCTGGGGGATGATTTTTTCCAACGGCTGTCTCCTTCCGCTCCAGATTCTCAGCGCCTCTATATGAAAAAAGCGTCCATATGACAACCGCTTTTCGATAAATTATCCGTGCGTGGACCGCGATTTTCTAAGATCCCGAACGGTCTTTATTTCCGGGATTTTCAAAATCCGGCCCGCACCGTAAAAGGCCACCAGATAAAGCGGGCCGATCATCAGGCAGGTCAGGACACTTTGGGTCAGGGGTGCGGTGCTGAATTGGGGCACACCTGCGTTTTTCATCCATTCAAACGCCGCCCCGAAAACCGCTCCCAATCCGATCATGCGGGCGTAGGACGCGTAAACCCGGTGATACGCCCGGTCCGGACGGCGGGCGTTCCAAATCCCGTATAAAAGCCCCGCCTGCATGACAGCGGAAATACTGACGGCCAGGGCAACCCCGTTTCCTCCCATAAACCGCATCCCCATCCAATACAGGGGCAGACTCAACACCACCGCCAGGGAGCCGAAAAGGGCCGGGAACAAGGTGTTTTGGACGGCGTAGTAGGCCCGGACAACGATGGTCTGGGCGGCGAATGCAAAGGCGCCGGCCATCAGATAGAAGAGTGCCTGCGACGTCGCTTCCAAGGCCGCCGTGTCAAAATTTCCCCGCAAAAACAACAAAACAACGATCTCCTTGCGCAATACCATGCACAAAACAGAAACGGGAATGACAAGGGAAAGGAGCCTCAGGGTCTGATCCAAAAGCCGGTGCATCTCCTGACGTCTTCCCTCCACCGCCAGGCGTGCCATGAACGGAAAGGAGGCCACCCCCACGGCCTGGCCGAAGACGCCCACCAGGATCAGCATGACCCGCAGCCCGTAGTTGAGGGCGGCGATGGTCCCCGGGGGGAGAAAGCTCCCGAAAAACCGGAAGAAAATCTCGGTGGAAAAGGTCATGGTGAGTCCCACCATCAGGGGCAGGGTCAGGGCGATGTATTTTTTCAAATCCGGGTGGCGGAAATCGATTTTCAGAAAAAACCGCAGGCCCACCCGCAAGGCCCCCCACCACTGGAGAAAAAAGTTTCCGAAAAAAGCGCCGGCCAAAACCCCCCATGCAAATCCTTCCATGCCGAGCGATCTCCCCAGGACCCCGCCGCCGGCGATGATCCCCAGGTTGTACACCAGCGGCGCCAGCGCCGGGACGGCAAAACGTCCCTTTGCAAACTGGACGGCCATGAAAAGACCGCCGGCGAAAAAGAAAAACTGGGCCGGAAGGATAATCCGGGTCATGCGCACGGCGTTTGTTTTCACAACGCCGTCCTCAATTCCGGGGGCCACCATCTCCACCAGCGCCGGCGTGAAGACCATGGTTAAAAGGATGCCAAGAATCAAAAACGTCCCGAAACCGGTGAAGATGATGGAAAAGACATCCCACCCTTCTGCTTCCCGGTCCGAGGAAAGGTAACGGGAAAAAATGGGAATGAAGGTGACCGATAAAAATCCGGAAGCCACCACGTGGTTGAGGATTTCGGGAATGATGAACGCCACCTGGTAGGCGTCCACGGCTGAAGAAGCCCCGCCGATGTAGGCAATCACCATTTCGCGGACAAGGCCCGTTACCCGGCTGAAAAAGACCGACGCCATCATGATGGCCGCAGCCAGTCCCATCTTTTGCCCCACGGAAGGTGTCTTTGAAGGTCCCATATACCGCCTTGATCGAAACCCTGTTTTGCGTTAATCAGATAGGAGGATTTCGTAACGGCCCTTTTTCGCGTAACTTTTTGCTATTCTTTCCCGAAAAGGTGCAAACGGCCGTCACAAAACCTTTTTTGCGATCTTTTTTGGATAATCGAAAAATCACTTGACTCAACAAGTGGACGGCTCCCATCTCTTGGGGTGCAGATCGTGGCGGAACACAATTCGTTCCCGCGATCCATCCGCACCCAAACAAATGGAGTCTTATCCGTTTTATTCCCGGCAATCCTTGCTGAAAACGGATCTGCCGGCCGATACGGAATCATCCACAGGCAAATTTTCCGGCACCCGGGTAAAGGGCGAGATCGGTTTATTGTCAACGGCCATAATGAAATCTTTGTATAAGGAAGTGAGCGTTTTTTCCCGCTTTTTTAAAAGGGCGGGGTCTTCACTGAGATAGGCAAAGACATGATGAAATATGTTCACAGTGCTCATGGGCAACCGCGCCGAGATATCCCTTTTGCCCTTAGGGACTCGGATGGCCAATAAGATTCCGGCCAGATCCTTTACCAGATCTTCTTCGGTAATCCCTTCCTGCATTAAAAAAGCATGCAGCCGGTCCGGGGAGCCTTCATAACCGATCCAGATATCCCGGAATCGCCAGGCGCCGTGATCTCCTGCCAGAATGATCAGTGCATCGGGGTCTTTTTCCAGGATAACATCGATCACTTCTTGAATTTCGACATTTCCCCTTTCTATCTCTTGCGCATAAAAACCGCTGGAAACCCACTGCCCGGCATCCCGATACGAATAGGGAGGCAGCGGCGCGTGCTTTGCGCCCCCTAAAAAACAGATCAAAAACGGCTGGTTCTGCCATAATTCCCGCGCTGTCTGAGAGACCGCCTCGTATAAAGACCAGCGGCTCTCGACGCCATAGGCCGCCGGCAGGGTTCGATGAAGGCGGGTGTTGCACTCGAGTATCGGACTCAGCGCGTATCGCCAGTTGGCGATATTGAAAGACAGATCCGTAACGTCCAGATATCTTAACTTCTCATGGAAATAATAGTGGTCTTCCCGTGTGATAAAGGCGGTCGTATATCCGTTTTGTTTCATTGTCCGGAATACGGTATTTTCATTATTTCCGGCCAGGATCGCGCGTGTCCGCCGGGCCACATCATGCAACCCTCTCGGAATGTACTGGTACAGGCGCATGGTGAACAAGTCCGTAAGGGATGTGAGCGTGGTGACGGAGTTGGAAAAAGAATCTTCATATATAAAAAATCCTTTTTCCATTAGATAGTCCTCAAGAGCGGCGGTTTCTATGCCGTACACATCGCGCATGATCTCGAGGCCGTGATAGGACTCGAGGATATAAACATAAAGATTGGGCTTTTTGACAAAAGAAACCGCCTGGAATCCATGGGCGCCTTGTGCCTCTTTTTCCCTGAGCATCGCCAATCCGGTCTGGGCGGTGGAAAGAAGCATCCACACCATGAAAAAGGTATTCATGACCTTGGCGGGTAAAAACAGATAGGACATGAAGATAACCGCGAAGAATGAAACGAGTACCGCTGTTCGGAATGCCGCATCCGGAATCAGAACCAGAAGCGGCTGCTCAAGAAAGGTGGCCATGAGAAAGGATACCATGGCGGCGCAGCAGGCGCTGAAGAGGATGTCTGCGAGAAGCTTTTTTTTACCGGAAACCTTCAGGAGACAAAAGCGCAGGCACTGCAAAAAACCAAAAATGACAATCGCGGCCAAAGCGGCAAAAACCAGGGAGATAAACAGGGTGCTGTTCGAATACATATGCCAGTTTCGATTCCACATGAACAGGAGCGGCGCCGGGAACGCCAATGCTGCCGAAAGGCTCTGGGAATTCAGCAAGTTTTTCATTATGAGACAGGTCCGCTAGGATCGCTTTTTCATCAGAAACAGCTCGCGACCGGAGTCGGCCACCCGATGGCGCCATTCGCACAGAAAATGTCTGGAAAAGGCATTGAGAAATGCAGCCTCCGTATACTCCGGGAAAACATCGTCCCGTGTCGAAAGCATCCGCTGAACCTGTGAATCTTCTTTGGGAACAAATTCAATGATCAGGTATTTTCCGAATTGCGAAAAAAAATCGGCGATCATGGTCAGGGGTAGGTTGTTGCCGATGGCCAGGTGGTGAATGAGGGCCAGAGCCATGACCGTATCCGCCCGGCAGCGCCGGATAAATGAAAACCGCTCCTCGTTGTTCCATCCGATGGCAGGGGACGGATTGGCAAGATCAACGACAAGAGGAAGTATATTCTCGACAGGATCTTCGGCAAGTGCCCGGGTGTGCATCTCAACGGCCAGGGGATCCATATCCGCCGCGATCACGAAACGGGCCTCTTTTGCAGCGATACGGCTGAAAAACCCGTTGTTCGCCCCCATGTCCAGCACACAGTGCGGGGCGATCTTTTGCAGCAGGGTAGCAACGTTATCGGCTTTATCTTTGAAGGCCGCGTCACTGTAGTTGAGGTCCTCATAGTATGCTCCCCACGCAGTGGTCAGTTTCCCGGTCAGGCGCAACGTTTTTATCTTTTGATACAATCCTTGTGCCAGGTTCCCCGGGGCGGAGTCGGATAGTTTCAGATTTTTTACTTTTGCAGCCGATTTTCGCCCGTCGGCAAAGCGTTTCTGCCAGCGGGCATGCATGTGGATATGCATCAGGATCGCCGGAGAGCCATACGTTTTGATGGGCAGCATGGCGGAAACCATATCCAGGGGAATTCCATCGATGAAATCGCGCAAGAAAAGGTTGGCCCGCACATCGGTCTTTGCCATGAGCAGCAGGGGAGCCAGAAAATGGCGGCAGAACTGTCCGTATGCGACCCAGGGAGCCCCTTTTTTCAGGAAATCGAACGACAGGCAGTCAATGAATATAGGGTCACTGCCTTTAAATTGTACATTAAAAGCGCTTGCATCCTTGAGGATCATGCCCCGGGTCATTGCGGCCATGTGAATTTTCAAGGTCAGCAATGCGGCGGCTTTGAGCCGGGAGAACGACCATTCGTAAGGGTAGGAAATAAAAGGCAGCCGCTCGACGGTCAGGGTTTTCCATGCCTCCGGGATACGCGGGCTTGGGTCCTCCATAAAGGGAATCAGATATTTCTTCCGGTGCAATTCATCAAGCAGGCCGTTTGCCTTCATGGCGTGGTATTGGGTTTCATATACGGAAGTGATGGTTCTGACCACATCGCCATCAACAAAAAAGACCTGCCCGCAAGGATCACGAAACGAGGAAGGAACCGTCTCACTCATCGGGATTTTCTTGCTTCCGTTTAAAGAGTTTTCTTTTGATGAATGTGTGCAGATTGCGCCAGAAGATGCCGATGGTTACAAGACCTGCAATGACAGCCTGCAGGATCATGCTCCCTGTGCCTGGATCCAGATATGCAAAAGCGGAAGGGGAAAGCGCGAACACGAAATATACCGCCGTATGGAAAACCACCAGAAACCGTTTCATGCGGACTCCCTTCATAACAAATGTTATTATCGGTAATCATACCGGCGGCCTTGGCGTCAACCCATTTTTGCCGGGGGCATGCGTTTGTTGAAGCCGGCAGATCGAATCGAATTCCTGATAAGGGCGGCGATGCCTCCATGATTTTCGATATTCGACGTAACAGGAGGATCACAGGAAGCAACTCGACGGCGGCTGGAGACCTTATTAGGCCGGAGGCCGGAGCAGTGAAGCTGTTCCAATGGCCGGAAAAAAAGGGGACTGTAAGCGCATCCCTTTCAAGGCCGCGCTCCAGAACGATTTCCAGTTTTGGCCGATACCAAGACCTCATCTTCCGCCTTGATCGAAACCCTGTTTTGCGTTAATCAGACAGGACTGCGTCCGTCAGTACCCGCACATCCGCATAACGACCCGTTTTCAATATCGCATTTGAAGCGAGATTAAAATAAGATCAAAGAAAATAACCGCTTTGAACGACAAATAAGAAGGAATCGAAGATGGCGTCCACGGTGTGGCTTCAGGAGATGACCTGGGAGGAAATCCGGGAAAAAATCGAAACCGGCGTAAAGACCGTTTTATTGCCGGTGGGGAGCACCGAGCAGCACGGCCCCCATCTTCCGGTGGGGACCGACACGATGGTGGCGGCGGCATTGGCGGAAGCGGCGGCCCGGGAGGCGTCGGTTTTAGCGGCGCCCCCTTTATGGTTCGGGTGGAGCCCCCATCATATGGTCCTTCCCGGAACCATCACCATCCGTCCGGAAGTCCTCATCGAACTGCTTTACGACATCATGGCATCCCTCGCGCACCACGGATTTTCGGCTTTTGTGGTGATCAACGGCCACCGCATCGTCAATATCGCCTGGTTGCAGATCGCCGCCGAACGCGCCAAACGAACGCTGGAAGTCAAAGTCGTCCTCTTCGATCCCGCCTACATGTCCAAAGAGATCGTCCGGGAGATGGGATGGGGGGAGATCGGGCACGCCGAAGAAATCGAAGGTTCCCACATGTGGCATTGTTATCCCGAGCGGGTCAAGATGGAGCGGGCCAAAGACAACCCCCACCGGCATCCGTCCCTGTACCACGTGGATCCGGGATATCCGGGAGACACCCTCTGCTATGTCCCCAGCACCGTCTCGGAGCAGAAACAGAGTGTTCTTCCTTTCGGGGGCACCTCGGGAGAACCCGGGAAAGCCTCACCCGAAGGCGGGAAAAAATACCATGAGCACCTGGTTCAACGCCTGGTGGAGGTCATTCGGATGCTCCAGGAGAAAGCCCCATAAGATGAAACCCACGATGAAAAAAAGGATTCCGGCATGCTTTTTCGGCGGGGTTGTGTTGTTCCTCTTGGCTTCGGTCACCGGCGGCCTCCCTTTTTCCGAAAAGACGACGGCGGCGTATGCCCAGGAAGGGTCTCCGCCCGCCACCATCGACGATGCAAAACGGGAAGCGTCCCAAGAGGCCTCCAAAGCCGGCGAACACGCCGAGAACCTGAAGGAATCCGTGAAAAAAGACACCACCGAAGCCGGAAAAGCCGTGAAAACCGGCGTGGTATCCGGCTTCCGAATCCTGAAAGACGGGACCCGATCCCTGATCCGGGGAGAGGGTGTGCGGGTGGAACGAGCCCCGGGAGAAGAAGAGCCGCCCTGACGGGATGCGCCCGATCGAGGGCTTCATCGATACCCATGAATTCCTTTTTTCAGTGCCCCGGCGTTTCATGCCGGAGTAAT
>CAZQUR010000002.1:0-11073 GCA_964596535.1 uncultured Desulfobacteraceae bacterium | reverse complement strand
ATCGATACCCATGAATTCCTTTTTTCAGTGCCCCGGCGTTTCATGCCGGAGTAATATTTTGGTCGGGGGAAAATCCGAAGAAGTTGATCAGGAGAATGCTCAACCACCGCTGGAGCACCGAATAGGAATAATAGCGGCGGGCGGTTTCATAGTTGTGTTCCACAATCGCTTTCCGTTTTTCAGCGTCGTTTAAGATGCTTTTCACCTGTTCCACCGCCTTGTGGGAAAGATAACCGTCCATGGCGATCAATTGGAATCCCTGGGGTTCGATGTCCCGGACAAAGGTGGCGTACCGATTGATAAGCATGGGTTTTTTAAAGTAAATGGCCTCCAGAAAGGCGTTTCCGAACCCTTCATAAAGACTGGGGTAGGTAATGAAATCAGCGCAGGGGTAAATATCCAGGAGGCTGTGGTCGGTTTCACCCGCCGCCACATCGTTCCAGGGATCCCGCATTCGGGTGGGACACAGGCATAACGCCACACCGTGCTCTGAGGCGTAACCCTTGAGCCATTCCGCATACTCGTATCCTTCGTCCCCGGCTTCATGGGAAATGACGAGTTTGTACCGGGGGTTTTTCATCTCTTTCACCAGCTCGATGGCGTGTTCGATCCCTTTCCGCCGGATAATCCGGGTGGGCTGGAGAATCACGATATCGTCGGCGTTCAGTCCGATTTGCGCCCTCAGGCGGGATGTTTTCTCTGGATCCACCACCGGCGGATTCTCAAAATCCAAAATATTCGGGATGATGACGGAGGAGATGCCGGTCCTCAGTGCCAGTTCCTCCTGGGCGGCGGAATTGATGACGATATGGGCCATGTTCGGAAGATTGGGGGGAAAGGCCATGCGGATATAGTCTCCCACGGCGTTGATGCTGAAACGGGCACGTTCCCAGTAAAAATCATGATGATGGGCGATGGTGGGAATCTGGGTTTCGGCGATGATTTCGGTAAGGGCCAGCCCAAGAGGGACTTGCATGGGGATGGTGAGCGCATTTTCCGCCACGAGCAGGTCGATGGAGAACTTGCCGATGAACTCCCGCAGGCGCACCTTGAGAAGGGTCTTCAGGGCCTGGATCATGTCGGTGACCGCGGCGTCCCGGCGCTTCGCCCCCAGGATGCGCGTATTGATCCACTGATTGTGTTCGTGCTGAAAAAAGGCCTCGGGAACCGGCATGCTCCGTTCCGGCGATTTGTCGAGTTGACCGGCAAACCAAAAGTATTCATTCCCCATCCTGCGGATGACCTGGGCCCATTTGCTGGCTTCCAGAGTGACGCCGTCGGTTCCGGCAAACCGCGTGGAGACAAAACCGATATTTTTTTTCATGGGATGAAGTGTAGATCCTCCTTCTTTTCTCCGGGATCTCTGCCCGCCACCTTCCAGCGGCTACTCCGTAACCGTTTGGTTACTCCGTAACCGTTTCCCGAGACTGTTGAACGTCTCTTTTTTCTTTATCGAAAATCCCCATAAGGGCTTTGATTTCTTCGGCATCGATCTTTTCCTTTTCCAACAATATCGACGCGCCCTTGTCAAGAATATCCTGCTTTTCCTTTAAAATGGCCAGCGCTTTTTCATATTCGTGCTCAATGATTTCCTTGATTTCCGTATCGATGAGTTCCGCCGTGGATTCGCTGTAGGCTTAATCCGAGTCAAAAAATCCCAGGGAAAAATAAAACGCGGAAACCAGGGCTTCAAGTCCGGGCACTGTATTTTGGAAAAGCGCATCCGCGTCATCCATGCCGAAGAACCCGAAGCATGATTGACCCTTCGGGGTTGGTGTTTTATGTTGGTTAATAATCAGTATAATAAAAAAAGGAATCTTTGCGTCATGAAAACGGTTTTCGCTTTTGCTGTATTGATTTTTTCAGTTTTTTCCCCGTTTCCGGATAAGGGTTTTTCAACCGGATCGGATCCCGTGGCCGCACAGATTTTTTCTCTTGTTCGCGAAGGACAGGCGGCCCGCGCCTTCACCTGCCGTAAAGAACGGATCTGCGGTATATCCGTCATTCCGGCCTTTTATCGCAATCGCGCGTATGCACCGGCCTGGAGTCTCGGGGGAATCCCCACCCCCCTTGCCCGGGACCTGATATCCGCCTTGGCCGCTTCCAAGGACGACGGCCTTTCCCCCGAGATTTACCACTTTTCGGAAATCCACAAACTCCTTTCCGGGTTCGAAGGCCCGGAGGCAAACACCAACGTTGTCGATCCGGTCCGTCTGGCGGAGCTGGATATATTGCTCACGGATGCATTCCTGCTTTATGCGGCACATCTGCGGGCGGGGCGCGTGGATCCCGAGTCCGTCCATACCGCATGGGCGGCGTTTCTCCCCGAAGTGGATCTGGGCCGGGTTCTTTCGGAAGCCCTGACCACCGGGCGCATTAAAGAAAGCCTGGCGGCACTGACACCCTCGGATGCCGGTTACCGGCGGCTGAAGGAAGCGCTTGTCGACTATCGGAAAATCGCCGCCGGCGCACCCCGACCCCGCCTTTCGGCGGGACCCGCTCTGCGGCCGGGGAAAATCGACTCCCGGGTCCCGATCCTCGAAACCCTTTTGAAATTCACGGGGGACCTCGACGCCCGTACCGAAAACAATCCCTTGCGGTATGACGCCTCCCTGGAGCAGGCCCTGCGGCGGTTCCAGGTCCGGCATGGTCTGGAAGCCGACGGTATCCTGGGGAGGCGGACCCTGTCCCAGTTGAATCGAACACCGGCGGAGCGGATCCGGCAGATCGAACTCAACCTGGAACGCTGGCGGTGGCTCCCCCACGACCTGGGGGCCCGGTACATCCTCGTGAACATCGCGGACTTCCGGCTGGATGTAATGGAAGCCGGGCATTCTGCTTTGGACATGCGGGTGGTGGTGGGTACCGACTACCGAAAAACCCCTGTCTTCAGCGAAACCATAAAATACCTGGTCCTCAATCCTTACTGGAACGTCCCTTTCCGCATCGCCGTGAAGGACAAACTCCCCTTGATTCAAAAGGATCCTTCATACCTGGTCAAAAACGGCTACCGGGTCTTTACCGGGTGGGAAGACTCGGCAAAGGAAGTCCCGCCGGAAAGCATCGATTGGGCAGAGATCAACCGGAGTAATTTCGTCTTTCGCCTTCGGCAGGACCCGGGACCCCGAAACGCCCTGGGCCGCATCAAATTCATGTTCCCCAACCGATTTTCCGTGTATCTCCACGATACTCCACAGCAGGCCCTTTTCGACAAGACCATCCGTACATTCAGCTCCGGATGCATCCGGGTGGAAAAACCCCTGGAGCTGGCCGCATATGTGCTCCAGAAAAATCCGGACTGGACCCGGGAACGGATTGAAGCGATGGTGGCCACCGGTGAACACCGTACCATCGTCTTGAAAAATCCCATCCCGGTGCATCTTTTGTATTGGACCGCGTGGGTCACCCCGGATGGGACGATCCATTTCCGCGACGATATTTACGGCAGGGATTTTTTACTGGACCGCGCACTCAGGGAAGGCCCGCCGGATTCAGGATTTCCGGTGGGGGGTGCGCCCCTTCACCAAACAGAAAAAAAATAGAGGCGGATGTTTGTTACCAGTACCGGAATTCCCCCACATCCACGTGAAGGAAATGGGACCGGGGATAATAGCCGACCCCTCCGCTGCGCAAGCTTATCGCCGTCCTGCGCAAAAGTGAAAGGCGGCGGTGCGGGACCCGGAAATCCACGGCCTGTCCCTTGACATGGTAGCTGTTTTTCGCCACCCGCCGGCTTCGTTTCCGCAACAAGGCATTCGTTTCCGGGGAGCGGTACCCGGATACGATATGGAAGGGATGCCGAACCGTAAGGCCCATTTTTTTGGAAATGGCAAAAAGCAAATCCAGGAGTTGGGGGTCGATGGGCTTGACATCTCCGGTGCGGTGGTCCCGGAAGATCTGGTCAATGGCTTCCAGCGCCTCTGGAATGTAGATCCCTTCGGCAGCGTAGGTGACACCGAGGGATTCACCGGTGTGCGTATTATAAAGGGAAAGACGACGCGGTGTGCTGGATCGCTTTACGGCGGCCAAAAGGGAGGTCGGCGCCACGCACGCCGTTGCCGCCAGCGTGGCCCATTTACACCCGAATTTTAAGAACTCCCGGCGATCCATCATCCAGAAAAAAGCACCCGTATATGTTTCGGGCACCCATAGGACAATTCGCGCCGGATGTCAAGGACGCATTTTAAATCAGGGTTTCCAAAAGGGCGACATTTCCCTGAGTTTGGCGATGATGGGGGGGAGCTTTTCGATGATGAAATCGATCTCCTGCTCCGTGTTATAGATGCTCAGGCTGAAACGGATGGAGCCGTGGGCTGCCGTAAAGGGAACCCCCATGGCCCTGAGGACGTGGGAAGGTTCCAGGGACCCGGAGGTGCACGCGGAACCCGAAGAGGCGCAGATCCCCAATCGGTCCATCATCAGGAGGATGGACTCCCCTTCCACGTATTCGAAGCTGATGCTGGTGGTATTGGGCAGCCGGTTTTCCCGGTCCCCGTTGACCATGGACTTGGGCACGGCATCCAGCAGGCCTTTTTCCAGCTTGTCCCGGAGCGCCCGCACGCGTTCGGATTGCCTCTTTACATGATCCGCCGCCAATTCACAGGCCCTTCCCATTCCGATGATGGCGGCCACATTCTCGGTCCCCCCCCGGCGGCCGCGTTCCTGGTGCCCCCCGATGAGAAAGGGGGCGTACTTGACGCCCTTTCGGACATACAGGGCACCCACACCCTTGGGCGCATGGATCTTATGGCCGGACAAGGAGAGCATGTCCACCCCGGCGGCTTTTACGTCCATGGGAATCTTTCCCACCGCCTGGACCGCATCGGTATGGAAAACAATCCCGCGGTCCCGGACCATGGGCGCGATGGTCTCAATGGGAAACAATACGCCCGTCTCATTGTTGGCCCACATGAGGCTGACAACGGCCGTATCCTCGGTGAGGCTTTTTTCCAGGGCCTCCATATCGAGGCGGCCCTGCCGGTCCACCGGGATGAAGGTGGTCCGATATCCTTTCTTGGAAAGATGCTCGAACAAATTCTTTACGGCGGGATGCTCCACCCGGCTGGTGACAATGTGTTTTTTCTCCGGGTGAGATGCAATGGCGGCATGGATGGCCGTACTGTCGCTTTCCGTGCCGCAGCCGGTGAAAATGATCTCTTCGGCTCGGGCCCCGATGAAAGCCGCTGTTTTTTCACGGGCCTCCTGTAATTTCCGGCCCACGGTGCCCCCGAAGGTGTGCATGCTGGAAGGGTTTCCATACCATTGGCCGAAATAGGGGAGCATCGTTTCGATGACTTCAGGCGCCACCCGGGTGGTGGCATTGTTGTCCACATAGACCACATCCATCACTGCACCTCCTCCACCACCAACCGGGGCAACACCAGTTCCTGCAATTTGGACTCCACATATCCCTTGAGGGTGACCTGGGACGCCGCACAGGTGGCGCAGGTGCCGCGAAGCTTCACGAAGACCCGGTCTCCGTCCACATCCACCAATTCGATGTCGCCCCCGTCTTTCTTCAAAGCGGGTTTGATTTCACGGTCCAGGGTCTCTTCGATGAGTTTGATCTTCTGGATATTGGTGAGCCGGAGGGGTTTTTCCTTCGGAACGGGGCCCTTTCCCCGAACCGCATCGATGATCTCCTGGATGGCGTCATGACAATTCCCGCATCCGCCCCCGGCCTTCACATAGTCGGTGACATCCTCAATGGTCTGGAGGTTGTTCTCCCGGACCGCCCGTTCGATCTCCATATCCGTCACCCCGAAACATTCGCAGACGATGCGGCCTTCCGGTTGCTTTTCGGCCTCTCCGCGGTAATAGGCGATGGCCTTTTCAAGGGCATCCCGCCCCATCACCGAGCAGTGCATCTTCTCCTTGGGCAACCCCCCCAGGTATCGGGCGATGTCTTCGTTGGACACCTTTGCCGCCTCGTCGAGGGTCAGCCCCTTGATCATCTCGGTCAGGGCGGAAGACGACGCGATGGCGCTGGCACACCCGAAGGTCTGGAACTTGGCGTCTTTGATCCGCTGCGTTTCATCCAGCTTAAAAGTAAGCTTGAGGGCGTCTCCGCACGCCAGGGACCCGACTTCGCCGATCCCGTCGGCATCTTCAATGACCCCCACATTGCGCGGGTTTAAAAAATGGTCTTTGACTTTATCGGTGTATTCCCACATGGGCGGCCTCCTGTTGGTGAATCAAAAATGTTGGACCGGCTTCTTACCGCTGTCAAACGGCAGAAAGAAACCCAATCCCCGACTACCCCGATATGATAACCATGATTTCGGAAAAGAAAAGGCGCTCCCCTGGCCGGATATAAAAACTGCCCGTTTTCAAAGAACTTTTTAATGCGGCGACCGCCGCATGGCATTCAGGCCCCTCATGAAAAACCCTTCCCGGACCCCGGCGCGCATCCGGCCAACCCGGACGCGCCGATGAAGCTGGCGCAGCTGACCAGTTTTTTCACCTGGGCGCTGTCGCACCGGGGACATTTGACCGGTGGGTCGTCGTCCACAAAAACGAGCCTTTCAAAACAATGATCACAGTCTTTGCATTCAAATTCATAGATCGGCATTTGGGTCTCCTTATCATATACCATTTCCTTGTTTCACGCGTTTGGCGCGGCACGAAGCGCCGCTTCCATCGACGTGCCCTGGTAGGGCGCCAGCCGGCGGCGCACGTCCTCCGGAATCGGCGTGGATCGTTGTTGTTTATAATCGTAAGACACCTGAACCGAACGCCCTGACGCGTAAGCCGCGCCGGCATCCTCTTGATCCACGATGCGATAGAGAAAATCGAAGCGCTTGTTCCCGATTTCCCCCACCTGCATGACCAGCCTTACGGCGTCGTTCAAGGTGATGGGCCTTTGGTAATCACATTCGGCATGGGCAAGGATGAAGGGAAACGCCAGCCCGTCTTTCGTGCTGAAATGTTTCTGGAAGAAGGCCTTTCGTCCTTCCTCGAAATAGGTGAAAAAGACCGCGTTGTTGACATGGCCCATGGCATCCAGGTCCCTGAAGCGTACGTGCAAGTCCAGGAGGAATACCCCGCCTTCTGCCGTGTTGAATGTTTCCCCGGCGTGTGTCATCCGAAAACGTCCTTTCCGGAAATTTCAGGATTTACCCTCTTTGTTGAAATCGTATCCAACTTCTTAAAACTCAACAAAAATAATAACCCCCGCGCGCACTGTCAATAGATGGAAACGGCCGGTTTTTCGTTGAGTTTTTCCACCGGAAGCGGTATCATCGGCGGCAAAAAAGGAGGGTGTCATGGAAATCAGACGCGCCGTCTTTGCCGGATCCTGGTACCCCGCGCGGCCCGGGGAATGCGAAAAGGCGATCCGGGAATTCCTGAAGGATCCTTCCGTCACCGGGGAAGCGCCGGAAAACGCCGTGGGGGGGATCGTGCCCCATGCCGGATGGTTTTTTTCCGGAGCCATCGCCTGCAACGTGATCCATGCCCTGGCCCGTGCCGGGCCGGCGGACACGGTGGTGCTCTTCGGAATGCACCTGCACGCCGCATCCCCCGGTTACCTGATGCTGTCCGGCGCCTGGGAAACCCCTTTCGGCCCCATCCCCATCGATTCGGAACTGGCCGAAGGAATCGCACGCGACTTTGATTTCAAGGTGGAAACATCGGACCGTTTCACCCCGGACAACACCATCGAACTCCAGCTTCCCTTCGTTAAATATTTTTTCAAGGACGTTCAACTCCTTCCCGTGGGCGTTCCCCCGCATCCGGACGCCCTGGCCGTGGGGAAGGCCCTGGCGGATCTGGCAAACCGCGCCGGTAAACGCATACGGATTTTAGGGTCCACCGATCTGACCCATTACGGCTCTAACTACGGTTTCACTTCGAAAGGAATCGGATCCAATGCCCTGGACTGGGTCAAAACGGAAAATGACGCCGCTATCATCGATGCGCTGACGGGGATGAATCCTCATGAGGTTTTGTCGGTGGCACAGTCCCGGCAGAATGCCTGTTGCGCCGGTGCGGCGGCCACCGCCCTTGCGGCGGCCAAGGCATTGGGAGCCGATCAGGCCCATTGCCTCGCCTATGCCACCAGTTATGACAAGAATCCGGGCGAAAGCTTTGTGGGATACACCGGAATCGTCTATTCCAGGACCCCGTAAACTGCGGCATCCCCGTGAAACCCGGGAGACACCGTCAAAAAGAAAACACCGTAAATCCCCGCAAGCGGGAGGCGGGGGAAGCAATCTTGATGGAACACTGGAGGAAAACATGGATTCGAAGCTGGAAGCATTGATTGATATCGCCATCCAAAAAGAAGAAGACGCCTTCCGTTTTTATTCCAAACTGGCGGACCAGGTGGCCGACGATGCCTCCCGGGAGACGTTGCGGTACGTGGCCGAAGAAGAAAAAAAGCACAAGGCCTTCCTCGTGGACTACCGCACGGGCCGCATCGCCACGGATGCCTTGCGCCTTTCCGAGGTGACGTACTACCGCATCGCCGAACACCAGGAAGAACCCGAGGTCTCCGATTCCCTGAAACGGGAAGACGTCTTTCTTTTGGCCGCCCACCGGGAAAACAGATCCTACTTTTTTTACACCGAACTCGCCGATCTGCATCCCGACGGCACGGCCAAGGAGATGCTGCTGCGGATGGCCAATGAAGAGCTCAAACACAAAGAAAAGATGGAATACCTTTATTCCAACGCCGCGTTTCCCCAGACCGACGGGGGATAAGCCCATGACCGCGGCGGTCCCGGAACGTGCAAAAGGCATCGGCTCCGCCTTTGCCTATGCCCTCACCACCCGCTACGAATTCGAAGGCGCAAGCCCCCTGGAACGGGACATCCCTTTTGATTTCGGGATCCACACGGGGCTGGCCTGGCGGCCCTAATCCTTTGAACCGGAGGGCTCGCGATCCAGCACTTTTCTGACCTTCGAGGCGAGTGTCCCCAGAGAGAAGGGTTTTTCCATGAAGTCAACGCCCTCATCCAGTACCCCGTGGCAGGCGATGACGTTGGCCGTGTAGCCGGACATGAAGAGCACTTTGATCTTTGGCTTTGCGGCTTTGATCGTTTCGGCCAGGACCTTTCCGCTCGTTTCGGGCATGACCACGTCGGTGATTAACAGATGGATGGGATCCGGGTGTCTTTTCGCCCGATCCACGGCCTCTCCGGGCGAGTTCGCGGCAAGGACGGTGTATCCCAGTCTTTCGAGCATCTTTTTTCCCATGGAAAGGATCCCCGAATCGTCTTCCACCAAAAGGACGGTCTCCCCTTTGCCCCGGGGGATTTTTTCCGGTTTCGCCGTGGCGTCGGCTGTCGCCTCGCCTTCGTGCCTGGGAATATAGATCTTGAAGGTGCTCCCCTTTCCCGGTTCGCTGTAGACATTGATAAATCCGTCGTTTTGCTTGACGATGCCGTAAATGGTGGCCAGGCCCAGGCCGGTGCCTTTTCCCACTTCCTTTGTGGTGAAAAAGGGCTCGAACAGATGCGCCATCGTCTCCTTGTCCATGCCGTGCCCGTCGTCGCTTACGGCCAACATGACGTATGCGCCCGGCTGAAACCCCGCATGCACCGCGCAATAATCTTCATCCAGGACGACGTTTTCCGTTTCGATGGTTACTTTGCCGTTCCCGGAAATGGCGTCCCGGGCGTTCACGGTAAGATTGGCCAGGATCTGGTCGATCTGGGCCGGATCCATCTTCACCGGCCACAGGTCCGCGTCCGGTTCCCATACCAGGTGGATGTCCTCTCCGATGAGGCGCCGGAGCATCTTGAGCATCCCTTCCACGGTGTCGTTGAGGTTCAACACCTTGGGGGAAATGGTCTGCTTCCGGGCGAAGGCCAGAAGCTGACGGGTGAGATCCGCGGAGCGTTTGGCCGCCCTTTGGATCTCTTCCAAGTCTTGGTAATGGGGATCCCCGGGCTGCATCCCCAGGAGCATCATCTCGGTCCGGCCCAGGATGACGCCCAGCATGTTGTTGAAATCGTGGGCCACACCGCCGGCCAAACGCCCCACCGATTCCATCTTCTGGGCCTGGACGAGCTGATCCATCAATTGCTCCCGATCGGCTTCAACACGGACGCGCTCAGAAATATCGCGAATCAAGCCGATGAATCCCTTGGTTTCACTCTGGAGATTCCGGAGATAAAATACATTGGTTTCACCCGGAAAAACATCCCCGGATTTCTTGGAATAGTGGACGGTGTAGAGGAACCCGGGGTTGTCCATATTTTCCCGCAGGGCTTGGCCGAGCTGGTTGAATTCCTCCCCGCTCTCATAGACGTATCTCGTTTTTTTTCCGATGACTTCATCCCTGGTATAACCAAAAAGATCCAAAAACGCCTGGTTGCAGTCGATGATGGTCCGATCCGTATCCGCCACGAGAATGGCATCCCGTATACTCTCGAACAACCCGTGATACCGGGCTTCGTTTTCTTTGAGTGCCTCCTCGGCCTGCTTGTGTCTGACGATCTCCCAGGTCACATCGGCAAGGTACGACACGATCTGGGCGTCTTTTTCCGTGTAGTCGACGGGCTTGTTCCCCACTCCCAAAACGGCCGTGATTTTTCCTTCCCGCATCACGGGAACCACCAGTTCCCGGATCACCGGGGCGTGTCCTTCGGGCATGCCTTTTTTATGGGGAAGGGATGCATAGTCATTGTGGATGACCGGTTTTTTTTCATGCACGCAGTCCACCCAGACCCCGGCTTCGTCAATGCCGTAGTGCAACCCTTTGCCGTCGGCCTTGCAGAATTCATTCAGGGTGCGGGTGGACCACTGCTGGAGGGAAAGGGTCTTCTGGTCGGGTTCCACGAAATGATAAAACCCGATGGGGGAGTCCACGAACGCTTCTGCTTCGTCCAGGGCCCGGGTCATCAGTTCTTCCAGGGTATGTTCGGCGGCATAATCGATGAGGGAAAGCCTTGTTTCGGTGAGGCGTTTGGCCAGGCGTTCCTCGCTTTGATCCCGAAATACCAGTACCACGCCCATGATCTCCCCGTTCTCGTCCCGGACCGGCGATCCGCTGTCGGCGATGGGGATTTCTTTTCCGTCTTTGGCGATCAGCAGGGTATGGTTGGCCAGCCCCACCACCAGCCCTTC
>CAZQUR010000001.1:0-98925 GCA_964596535.1 uncultured Desulfobacteraceae bacterium | reverse complement strand
TGGGTGGAGTGGAACGACCTGGTTGAAAAATATCCGAACGACAAGGATATTCAGACCTTGCATGCTTTAAGGATTGGTCTTTGTGCAAAGATCGAACAGGGATCCATCAGGTTCCACATGGCCAACCAATTGTTTAACAGGGCCCACGAGATGGTCTACCGGATGAAAAAACGGAACAAAAAAGGGGCATCCCGACCTTTGAGGTGTCGCCGTCTCATCGAAGGCGGTGCCTATGGCGTTGAAATTGATATCCGTGGAATAACCGGCAGAATGTCGACGAACCGGGGGTCAATGAAACAGCAGTAAAAACTCGCCGACTTTGGGGTCATCAAACAGCTCGACACCGGCCGGCGGCCAGATGCGGGTGGCGTTTTCCAAAGCGAATCCGTTTCGCGTGAAATCCTTCACGAGGAAATCGTAATTCACCTTGTACTCGTCTTTTCCGGCGACGCTTAAGTCTCTCGTGTTTTCCCAGGCCGCCGATTTTTTTGGCGTCATGGGTTCCGACTGTTTGATCCATTCAATCCGTTTGTCGTAGTAGTCGATGTTTGCCCGCCGGCATGCCTCCGGGGTGTGATGGGGGGCGATGCACATTTCGTAAACAATGAGGCTGCCGTTTTCCTTCAGCCATTGACGCGCGCTTTTGAGCATTTGAGACTTATGCCGGTTTTCGAAATGATGGTACGCGTTGATCATGAGTACGATATCGAAGGCCTGGTGGAGACGGCACGACAGAAGATCGGCGGCTTCAAACCGGAAGTGCGGTGCTGCTTCAAGGCGCTTTCTTGCATGATTGAGAAACGCATCGTTGATGTCCAGCCCCAGATAGTTCACGCCTTCGATGTCGCTCAGCAGTTCGGCGATGACGCCGGTTCCGCAGCACAGATCGAGGACGGATGTCTCTTCCGGGGTAACGTGCTGCGCCACCAGGTTCCGAATGGGGCGGTAGCACATGTCGACGAATTCGGGTGAGAGGGTCGCATCGTAGAATTCGGGCGGCGCATCGTAGACATTAAAGTCGGGTACATCGTTTGCAGACGATTCGTTATCCTTCATGAAATTCTTTCCATCGTGGGGCCCTCCCGCCCTGAAGGGCGGGGTCCCCGGCACAGTATGCCCGAAAAACCGAAGCCGGTCATTTCCGACCGGCTCCTAAGTATTTGATTTCATTGGTAGGCACGACGCGATTTGAACGCGTGACCTCTACCGTGTCAGGGTAGCGCTCTCCCCCTGAGCTACGTGCCTGTGATTTATCGGAATAATTGGATACACGGACGCGGTTTGACTGTCAAGGAAAATCGGGGCCGGTGACGGCGCGCCATGGGGGCTAACCGTTTCCGGTTTCGGGGCGTCGGCATCATTTTCCTTGTCAAAAACAAGGGTTCGGGTTATAAAAGGGATAACGTTTACGGGATTTCTTTTAACCGTTGTACGGATTTTCCATTATCCCATCTCAAGGAGGAACCTCCCAATGAAACCCATCGAAGAATTGACCTTTCCCGAAGACCTGCTTTACGACCAGGACCACGAGTGGATCCGGATGGAAAACGGCGCCGCCGTCATCGGCATCAGCGACTACGCCCAGGACCAGTTGGGCGACATCGTCTACGTGGAACTGCCTTCCGTTGGACAAACCTTTACAAAAGGCGAGGCGTTCGGGACCGTGGAATCGGTCAAGGCGGTTTCCGAGCTGTACATGCCCATGGGCGGGGAAGTGTCGGCCGTCAACGAATCCCTGGGCGATTCCCCCGAGAAGGTCAACCAGGATTCCTACGGGGACGGGTGGATGATCCGAATCACGCCCCGGGATTCTTCCGAAAAAGACGCCCTCATGGCAAAAGACGCCTACCTTGAAATGCTGAAAGGACTTTCCTGATGCGTTACCTGCCGCACACCGATGAAGAAATCAAGGAGATGCTCCAGGCGGTGGGGGCGGACTCCTTGGAGGATCTCTTCACCCAGATCCCCGAGGAATGCTGCTGCCGGGTCCGCCTGAATCTGCCCGAGGCCCTCACCGAGTGGGAACTCAACGCCCACATGGACGGCCTGGCCGGACGGACGGCCTCCGCCGGAACGTGTAAAAACTACATGGGCGCAGGGTCCTACGAGCATTTCATCCCGGCCGTGATTCCGCATCTGTTGAGCCGGGGAGAATTCGTCACCTCCTACACCCCGTACCAGCCGGAGATGAGCCAGGGAACCCTCCAGGGGATTTACGAGTACCAGACCCTGACCGCCCGCCTTCTGGGGATGGAGGTGGCCAACGCTTCCATGTACGACGGCGCATCGGCCCTGGCCGAAGCCCTCCTGATGGCCTGCCGGGTCACCCGGAAAAACCGGGTGGCCGTCTCCAGGGCCGTGCACCCCCATTACCGCCGGGCGGCGGCCACCTATTTCGGGCCCACGGAATACACCCTGGAGGAATTCGATTTCGGAAAAGACGGCCGAAGCGACCTCAACGCCTTTCCCGGCGGAAAGGATCTGGCGGCCGTGGCGGTCCAGTCCCCCAATTTTTTCGGGTGCATCGAAGACCTTGAAGCCTGGGCCGAAGCAACGCATGCCGCAGGGGCCTTGTTCGTCGCCGCATTCACCGAGCCGCTGGCCTACGGGCTGTTGAAAAGCCCGGGGAGCCTGGGGGCCGACATCGCCTGCGGAGAAGGCCAGAGCCTGGGGATCCCCCAGTCCTTCGGGGGGCCGGGGCTGGGGATGTTTGCTTCCCGGATGGAATTCGTGCGGAGCATGCCGGGCCGCCTGGTGGGAAAAACCACGGATCTGGACGGAAAACAGGGCTTTGTCCTGACCCTGTCCACCCGGGAACAGCACATCCGCCGGGAAAAGGCCACCTCCAACATCTGCACCAACAACAGCCTTTGCGCGCTTTGCGCCGCCATGTACATGGCCGTGCTCGGAAACACCGGCTTTAAAGCCCTTTCCAAACTCAACCTGGACAAAAGCGCCTATCTCAAAGACCACTTGGCGGAAAAAGGATTTTCCCCGGCCTTTTCGGCGCCCACCTTCAATGAATTCACCGTGAAAGCAAACCCGGGTTTTGAAACCCGGCGCCGGGCGCTCTTGGAAAAAGAAATCGTCGCCGGGGTGCCCCTGGCACCCTATTACCCGGCCCTTTCGGATCATTATGTGTTCTGCGTTACGGAAACCAAAACCCAAGACGACCTGGATGTCCTGGTCTCGGAGGTGACATCATGACGGAATCCATCGGCACCACCGGGCTGGTCCTGAACGAACCCCTCCTGTGGGAAAAAGGATGCACGGGAAGAACCGGGTATTCCCTGCCCAGAACGGACGTCCCGTCCGCGGCCATCGACGACGCCCTTGTGGGCGACGGCCCGGGCTTTCCTGGCTTGAGCGAAGTGGACGTGGTGCGCCACTACACCCGTCTTTCCCAGTGGAACTTTTCGGTGGACGCCGGGATGTACCCCCTGGGATCGTGCACCATGAAATACAACCCCAAGACCCATGAACGCCAGGCCGGCCTACCCGGATTCGCCGGCGCCCACCCGCTTTTTCCGGAAACTCTTTGCCAGGGGATCCTGGAACTCATGTACGACCTGGAACGGCACCTGGCCGAGATCACGGGGATGGACGCCGTCTCCCTACAGCCCGCCGCAGGCGCCCAGGGGGAGTTCTCCGGGATGCTCCTCATTCACGCCTACCACCGGCGAAACGGAAACCCCCGGTCCAAGATCCTGGTGCCGGACACGGCCCACGGCACCAACCCGGCCAGCGCCACGTTGTGCGGGTACAAGAGTGTGGCCGTCAAATCCGGGGCAAAGGGGATTTTGACCCCGGAGACGGTGGGGGAACTCATGGACGAAGAGACCGCCGGGATCATGCTCACCAATCCCAACACCCTGGGGCTTTTCGAAAACCACGTAAAGGCCATCGCCGAAATCGTCCACGACAAGGGGGGGCTCGTCTACTGCGACGGCGCCAACATGAACGCCCTCATGGGGATCGTGGACATGGCCGCCATCGGGATCGACGTGCTTCACCTCAACCTCCACAAGACCTTTTCCACGCCCCACGGGGGCGGCGGCCCCGGAAGCGGGCCCATCTGCGTGCGAAAGCACCTGGAACCCTTTTTACCGGTCCCCCGGATCGTCAAGAACGGGGACGCCTTCGGCCTTTCCGAGGATTTTCCCGAATCCGTGGGACGACTCCACGCCTTTTTCGGAAACGTGGGCGTGATGATCAAGGCCTACAGTTATATTTTGAGCATGGGACCGGATCATCTGAAAAAGGCCAGCCAGTTGGCGGTCCTCAACGCCAACTACGTGAAGGAAATGCTCAAGGGGGTTTTCCACCTGCCCTTCGATGCGCCCTGCATGCATGAGTGCGTCTTTACGGACAAGCGCCAGGCCGCCCGTAAGGTCACCACCCTGGACATGGTGAAACGGCTCATGGACTACGGCTTCCACCCCCCCACGATTTATTTCCCCCTGGTGGTCAGCGGCGCCATCATGATCGAACCCACCGAGACCGAATCCAAGGAGAATCTCGACCGGTTCGTGGAAGCCATGACCGCCGTGGCCGGGGAAGCCGGGGAGAACCCGGAAGGCCTCAAATCGGCGCCCACCCGGTGCAAGGTGAAACGTCTGGATGAGGTGACTGCGGCCCGGCGGCCGTGTCTTATCGACTGAAGGGATAGAAAGAAAACGCCTGTGAGTCCCCTCGCGCGTGCATCGCCCCGTCGTCCTTCCTGGACGGTCCTGGAACTGCCCCGGGTGGCGTATCCGGAGGCGCTGGCGTTACAGCATCGCCTGTTGGCCCGACGCCTGGAAGGCACTCTTTTTAATGACGTGCTGGTGGTCCTGGAGCATTTTCCGGTCTTTACCCTCGGCCGGCGGGGAGGATCGGAACACCTGAAGGTGTCACAAGACTTTCTCGACGCACGCGGCATCGCCGTCATCCCCGCGGAACGGGGGGGAGACATCACCTATCACGGCCCGGGGCAGTTGATCCTGTATCCCATCGTGGATCTTCAGCACCATCGCCTTGCCGTCACCGATTACGTGGCACGCCTGGAGGCGGTCATGATCCACCTGGCGGCCCGGTGGGGGGCGCATGCCGAACGCAGGCCCGAAAACCGGGGAGTCTGGGTGGGGGCGAAAAAACTGGGGAGCGTAGGCATCGCGGTGCGTAAACACATCGCCTTTCACGGACTGGCCTTCAACGCCGCCGTGGACCTGACGCCCTTTTCCTGGATCGACCCCTGCGGCCTTTCCGGGGTGCAGATGACCTCGTTGTCCATAGAAACCGGGAACCCTGTTTCCATGGAGCATGTCCGCGCCCATGCGAAACGATGCATCGAAACCGTTTTCGGTGTGACCCTGAACGCCGGGGACCCCGATACCTTTTTGGAACCGAAACCCCATGCATCCTCGAATCCATACCCGAAAGCCCCCCTGGATCCGGACCCGGCTTCCGCTCGGGCCTGAATTCGAAACGGTCCAGGGGCTCCTGAGGGACCGGAAGCTTTCCACGGTCTGCCAGGAAGCCCTTTGCCCCAACCGGTTCGAATGCTTCGGGGAAAAGACCGCCACTTTCCTGATCCTGGGGGATCGGTGCACCCGGAACTGCCGGTTTTGCGCCGTTTCCCACGGGCAGCCCGGAATGCCCGACCCGGAAGAGCCGGACCGGGTGGCCGACGCGGCCGCGACGCTGGGGCTCGACTTCATCGTGGTCACCTCCGTGACCCGGGACGATCTTGAAGACGGCGGGGCCGCTCAGTTCGCCGAGACCATCACCGCCGTCAAAAAGCGGATCCCCGGCGCCCGGGTGGAGGTGCTGGTGCCGGATTTTATGGGAAACCGCGACGCCCTCGCCGCGGTCCTTGCCGCCGGTCCGGATGTCTTGAATCACAACGTGGAAACCGTCCGCCGGCTTTACCCAAAGGTCCGGCCGGAAGCCGATTACGACCGCTCTGTGCAGCTGCTCCGGGAGGCCGCCCAAAAGGCCCCCGGGATCCCCGTCAAGTCCGGGCTCATGCTGGGCGTGGGCGAAACCCTGGAAGAAATCCGGGAAACGTTCACGGATCTTCATGCCGCGGGGTGCCGGATTTTGACCCTGGGCCAGTACCTGCAGCCCTCTGCCGCTCATCTGCCGGTCTTCCGGTTCGTTCCCCCCGAAACCTTTCAGAACCTCAAAGAAACGGCCCTGGAGATGGGGTTTACGGCCGTGGCATCCGGTCCTCTGGTGCGGAGTTCCTATCACGCGCAGCGGTCTTTCGAGCATGCGGCAAAAAAGGCCCCGGGATCTCCGGTCAAAGGATAATCCTTTGTTTTTTCATACAATTTCCTACCATCGAATGATCCATGCCGGGTGAGAATTTCTCCTTGACAATTCAAAGGCATTTGATAGAAGAAACTTTTTTGTGCGGTCCATGCCTCCGGAACCCCGCCGCCGGTGGACGCGCTGACGGCGCCGATGAGAATCGATTAGAGGAAAGCGCCGAAACCCTTTCGGCCCTGAAAGCCCGGATTTTAAAAGAAGGGGAATCCGAACGGGAGCGGATCATCCAGGAAGCCCGGGCGCAAGCCCAGGTGATGCTCGAAAGCGCGCGGCAAAGAATCGAAAATCAGATCCGCCGGGCCAAGGGCGGGGTCGTATCGGAACTCGTGGATGTCGCCGTCGCCCTTTCCCTCCAGCGGCTTCCCCAAATGCTCACCCCGGAAGACCACCAGGCGAGGATTGACCGGTTCACCACCTCTGCATCCCAATGAAGTCGAATCTTTTTTCTCACCGCGGGGCTTCCGTCTTCCTGAAATCGCCGTTTGAGGGGCGGCCGCGTCAGGGGACGGGGGCGGCCTTTTTCGCCGAGTCGTCTTTGAAAAGGGTTTCCAGGTAGGGCAGACCGGTTCCCTTTTCGAAAACCATGTCTTCCAGAATCCCCTCCGGCGTGAAGACCATCGCCAAAAGATCGTAACGCGTGAGGTTGGTGTATCCCGAAAAGCTCACGCTGGATCCGGCAAAATCCGTCAAGGGGATCCCGAAGGCGATGCTGTTTTGCACATAAACGGATTGCATGTACATGAAAAGGTCTCTTCCCTCAAGCGCCACGATCCGGCTCGGCGCCCCGTAAAGCGTCAGCACTTCCTGCATGGTGGTGGATCCGATGCGAAGCGTCTCGGACGGCGCGGCCACCGGGCTTCCTTCCACCTCCCGGAGCACCCGATAGGAAAGACATCCGTTTGTCGCAAGGATCCATGAAAGAACCCAAAGGCCGATGAAGGCCTTATTTAAAGGGAAGCCCATACGCCGTCTGCTCCGCGTTCAGGCTCACCCCATAATGGGAAAGCACATTCTCCGAATCGAAAAAAAGGGCCACCTGGTCATACTGGGTATCGAAATTGCCCAGGGTCAGCAGCACCAGCCACAACGCCGTCCCCTTGGTGACGGCCCTCCGGTAGATATAGGCGTTTCCGTTGGTAAGTTTCACCACCTCCGTGGGAGCCCCGAAAAGCTGTGTGACATCGGCGGCGCGGGTCTTTCCCGGTGTCAATGACTGGAACTTGGAAGGGTCGAAGGGCTGGTACTCTTTGGTCTTTCCGATGACGGTGCAGCCCACCCCCACGGCGGCCCACAACCCGATGACGCCGAGAAACCCGGCCATGCGTTTTTTCATGATTTTCTCCCTGTCGTTGGCTTCCGCCGGTTACGATTCGCGGATCTTTTTCAGATACGCCTCCCACTCCATGGGAAGCAGATATTTTTTCCGGGTGTTGCATTCCTTGCAACTGGGCACCAGGTTTCCCTTCGTACTTTTCCCTCCTCGGGACAGGGGAACGATATGGTCCATGGTGAGGGCTCCCGGCGAAAAGGATTTGCCGCAGTAATGGCATTTTCCTTTTGCCAGTTTCCGCTTCCACCACTGGGATTTCCTCAGTTCCCTGGCTTTTCTGCGTTCTGTGGACAGATGCGCTTCATCGAAGTCCATGTCATGCGGTTCCGGCACGGGTGATCCTTCTTTTGAGGTTGAGGCGGGACAGCCATCGATCGATGGCCTGGGCCAACAGTCCATAATACCGCTCCGATCCGCCCAGCCCTTTTCTGCCGAAAAAATAGTTGATCTCCAAAAAGACCGGGTTTTCGTCCGGGGCGCCTTCACGGAAGAGCAGGTCCATGCCGGCAAGATTGAGGCCGCTTTTTCCGCAAAATTCCCGAACCGCGTTTCTCCCCGCGTCCTGAAGTTCCGGGTCCGTCCGGTCATCGATGATCCCGCCGGCGTTGACGTTGGCCAGGAATCGGCTGGGATCGGGTTGGATCCGCCAGTAGGAAAACAGGGCGTCACCGATGACGGCGGCCCGCAGGGAGCGGTTTTTGCCGGGAAGAAATTCCTGGATTAAAAAGGGCAGCGCATCGCTTCCGCTTCCTTTTTCCCATAACAGCATATCTTTCAAGACGTCCGGGGAATCCACCCGGAAGACGCCTGCCCCCTCGCCGCCCCAGTTCCACTTGAAAACCATGGGAAAGGAAAAGGGCAACCCTTTTCCGTCGTCGCCGTATCGTGAAAAAAAGTCCGCCACGGACGAAAAAATTTCACTCCGGGGATGGCAAACCCCCATGCGCCGGAACAGCCGTATCTGATCCGTTTTCCCCGGGAAGGCAAAGCGCACCTCGTAGTTGGGGAAAACATTGGGACAATGGGCCGTCGCCATGCGGTAAAGGGACTCCCGGCATCCCTGGGGAAGGATCACGGCGGAAGCCCTTTGAATGGAGGCCAATTCCTCCGGCCCCGGATCACGTCCCGCACACAGGCGGTTGACGTCGCCTTCGTAGCAGGGGTGAAAGGACAGGATCATTCGTACCCGAACCTTTTCAGCGCCTTGGGATCCTTCCGCCATTTTTTCTGGACCCGCACAAAAAGCTCCAGAAAGACCTTGCACCCCAAAAAGGCTTCGACCTCCTGTCGGGCGTGCATTCCGATCTGTTTGAGCTTTTGCCCGGCGGCCCCGATGAGGATCCCTTTCTGGGAGTCGCGCTCCACGTGGATGGTGGCCCGGATCCGGATCAGGGATCGGTCCGCATTGTGAGAAAAGGCGTCCACGGTGACGGCGACGGCGTACGGAATCTCTTGGCCGGTGAAGCGGATGACCTTTTCCCGGATCCGTTCGGCCACCAGGAAACGTGTGGAGACGTCCGTGACCGCGTCCGGGTCGAAATAAGGCGGCCCTTCGGGCAACAACCCTTCAATGGCCTCCATCAGGGCCTCGATGCCGTTCCCGGTTTTGGCGCTGACGGGAAAAACCGCCTCAAAGGGATATTTACTGATCCATGCTTCCATCAGGGGCAACAAGCGCTTTTTGTCCATCAGATCGATTTTGTTGAGGGCCAAAACCACCCCGGATCGATTCGACCGCAGGGCCTTGAGCAAAAGGGCTTCGGCCTCCGGATCCGGTGCGGCGGCATCCAGCAACAGGAGAACCACGTCGGCTTCGGAAAGGGCGGCCAACGCCTTTTTGACGAGCCGGGCATTGAAATCGGCGGCTCCCGAAAAGACCCCGGGCGTGTCCAAAAACAGGACCTGGGCCCCGAAGCGGTGCACGATCCCCAAGATCCGGTTCCGGGTGGTCTGGGGTTTTTTGGAGACAATGGAGACCTTTTCCTTCAGGACCCGGTTCAAAAAGGTCGATTTTCCGGCGTTGGGCGGGCCCACGAGGGCCACGAATCCGGATCGAAAGGAAACGCCGGACAGGTCTTTCCCCTGTTGTTCCGTCATTGGATATATTTCACTGTTTCGGGCCTCCGGGATTCGTACTCACCGGCACGCCTCGATGGCTTCCCACAATGTATCTTTTCCCTGGCCGGTCTTGGCGGAAAAAAGGACCAGGACATCCGGTCCTTTTGAAAACGCCTCCAAAGCGGCGGCGCCTTGTTGCAACTGCCGGGCCTTGGAAAGCTTGTCCGCCTTGGTCATGACCAGGATGCAGCGTCGTTTCCGGTCGGCCAACCATTCCACCAGACCCAACTCCTCCTGGCGGAGGGTCCGCCGGATATCCATCACCAGCACCACGCCTTTGAGGTTCTCTCTTTTCCGAAGGTACGTCTCGATCCATTGTTTCCAGTTTTTCCTCAAGGTAATGGGTACTTTGGCGTATCCATAGCCCGGCAGGTCCACGAACATCCACTTTTCGTTGATGAGAAAAAAATTCAAGTGCCGGGTCTTTCCCGGGGTGCTGCTGGTTTTCACGAGACGTTTCCGATTCACGAGGGTGTTGATGAGAGAAGATTTCCCCGCATTGGAACGCCCCAGGAAGGCGACTTCCGGGAACCGGCCCGCCGGATACCCTTTGGGTTCGACGGCGCTTTTGATAAATTCCGCCGACCGGATCTTCATGGGTTCGAGGCTCCTGGGGCAATGGGTTTCCTTGAAAAAAACGGCCGTCTTGGTTTTCGGGCGCGTCACACGACTTTGTTCAAGGGATACTCGATAATCCCTTCGGCGCCTTGTTTTAAAAGCTTGGGAATCAGGTCCCGGACGATCTGGCGATCCACCACGGTCTCCACGGAAAACCACCGGCTCTGGTACAAGGGCGCCACGGTAGGGGCGTTCAGGCTGGGAAGCAGCGACACGATGTTTTCAAGGTGTTGCCCGGGAACGTTCATTTTCAACCCGACCAGTTTTTCGCCCAACAGGGCACCTTTGAGCAGCAGGGCGATCTGTTCGATCTTTTCCCGCTTTTCAGGCACCCTGAACGCCTCATGGTTGGCGATGAGCTGAGTGTTGGTCTGCATCAGCTCGAAGATGATCCGAAGCCCGTGGGCCCTGAGTGTGCTTTCGGTTTCCGTTACCTCCACCACCGCGTCGGCGAGTCCGGAGACCACCTTGGCCTCGGTGGCGCCCCAGGAAAATTCCACTTTCACGTTGATGCGGCGTTCTTCGAAAAACCGCTTCGTAAAATGCACCAGCTCCGTGGCGATCTTCTTTTCTTTCAAATCCTCCAGGGTACGGATGGGGGAATCGTAGGGGACCGCCAAAATCCATCGGGCGGGCCGGGAGCTGACCTTGGAATAAATGAGATCGGCCGCCACGTGGACATCGGAGGCGTTTTCGGCGATCCAGTCTTTTCCGGTCAAGCCGGCATCCAGTGTGCCGCCTTCCACGTACCGGGACATCTCCTGGGCGCGGCAGATGGCGCATTCGATCAAGGGATCGTTGATCTCCGGGAAATAGCTGCGCCCGTTCACGTCGATGGTCCATCCGGACCGCTGGAACAGGGAGATGGTGGCGTTCTGAAGGCTTCCCTTGGGGATACCCAGCTTGAGTTTCGTCATTTTCCGTAAACCTTTCGCGGATCGAACACCGGCGAATCCGTCACTCGCACGGTGTCGCCCCGCACTTTTTTGTGAAAACAGCTGCGATGCCCCGTATGACACGCCGCACCGCCCACCTGCTCCACCAGCAAAAGGACGGCGTCATCGTCGCAGTCGATCCGGACCTCTTTGACGATCTGGTGGTGTCCGGATGTCTTCCCTTTGATCCAGAGCGCCTTTCGGCTGCGGCTGAAAAAGGTGGCCGTTCCTGTTTCCAGGGTGCTGTGCCATGCCGCTTCGTTCATGAATCCCAACATGAGGACCTCGCGGGTTTCGTAATCCTGCACCACCGCCGGGACAAGCCCTCCCATTTTGTCAAAATCCAGGGTTATCATGAAGTTGTATCCCCCTCCCCTTGTTCCCCTCCCATCAGGGGAGGGCAATGGTGTGGTAAATCCTCTCCCTGCCAAGGGGGGAAATGCGGGTTTTTACGATTTCCTTAAAAATGATGTGCACGGAAACGAGAATCGAAACTGAAATAAATAAAATCATGCGGTTAAATTGTCAATTGCTTTTTCCGCAAAACGGATGCAGCCGGTGCTTGTGTTGAAGGGCGGAGTCTGCTATTTGATAGCGATTGAACGGGAGCGATTTCAAGTCGACAAAAAGAGCTGTTTCCAAAGCGGCCGGTATGAACCCCTCATGACCAAAAAAACATCACAGATACTCAAAAGACGCGCCAAAAAAACGAATACGGGGAAAATAAGAGCAGTTTTCCGGTGGATTTTCTTTATACTCCTTTTGTGCGTGGTCGCCGGAGCCGCCGCCCTGGCGGGCCTTTACTTTTACATCGCCGAAGGTCTTCCCCAGATCGGATCCTTGAAGGATTATCGCCCTCCCGTCATCACCACCATATATTCGGACGACAACCGGAAAATCGGTGAATTTTACAAGGAACGGCGGATCGTGGTGCCGCTGTCCGACATCTCCCCCATGCTCAAAGCCGCGTTCATCGCCGCGGAAGACGCCCGCTTCTACCAGCACGAAGGCATCGACTTCGTCAGCATCCTCCGGGCCTTTTTCAAAAACATCGAGGCCGGCGCCATTGTCCAGGGAGGGAGCACCATCACCCAGCAGGTGGCCAAGTCCTTCTTCTTGACGCCGGAAAGAAGCTATCGCCGAAAGATCAAGGAAGCCATCTTGGCCTACCGCATCGAAAAGGCGCTTTCCAAAGATGAAATCCTCTACCTTTATTTAAACCAGATTTACCTGGGCCACGGCGCCTACGGCATTCAGGCGGCGGCGGAAAATTACTTCGGCAAGTCCGCCAAAGACCTCAATCTCGCCGAATGCGCCATGCTCGCCGGCCTTCCCCAGGCCCCCAGCGCCTATTCTCCGTTCCGCCATCCGGAAAAGGCCAAGGAGCGCCAAATCTACGTGATCAACCGGATGGTGGCCGAAGGCTTCATCACCAACCTGGAAGCCACCGAGGCCATCAATGTCCAACTGGACATCCAGCCGCGTAAAAACTGGTTCATCGAAGAAGTCCCCTACTACACCGAGTACATCCGTCAATACATCGAAAACCGGTTTGGCACGGATGCGCTTTATACCGACGGGCTCCAGGTGTATACGGCCGTGAATATCGAAATGCAGAACATCGGACGCCTGGAGATCGAAGCCGGCCTGCGCGACCTGGATAAACGCCAGGGGTATCGGGGACCCATCACCCGCCTGGCCAAGGAAGAGATTGAAGGCTTTTCAAAAACCCTCGAAGAAGAAATGGGCGCCGCTTCCCCTGCTGCGGGACAAATTCTCAAAGGCGTGGTGGTGGACGTGGAAGACGCCGCCTCAAAGGTGACGGTGCGAATGGCACGCCACCGGGGAACAATTCTTTTGGAAGACATGAAATGGGCGCGGAAACCCGACCCGGACGTGGCCTACTATGAAGCCCGGTTGAGGCGCCCGTCGGATGCCCTGGCGGTGGGGGACGTGATCTGGGTCAAGGTCAAAGAAACGCCCGAAAAGGCCGATGCCCTCCATCTGGCGCTCGAGCAGGAACCCCTTGCCCAGGCCGCGCTGTTGTGCATTGAAAGTGAAACCGGGCATATCAAAGCCATGCTGGGGGGGCGGGATTTCCGGATCAGCCAGTTCAACCGGGCCGTCCAGTCCCGCCGGCAACCCGGTTCGGCCTTTAAACCCGTCATTTACGCGGCGGCCCTGGACAAAGGATATACACCCGCCACGGTGATTATCGATTCGCCCATCGTTTACAGCGATGCGGAACGGGATTTCACCTGGAAACCCAAAAACTACAAAGAAAAATTCTTCGGCCCCACTCTTTTCCGGGAGGCCCTGATCCATTCGCGGAACGTCGTCACCATCAAGATCCTCCAGGACATCGGGATCGACTACGCCATCGAATACGCCCGGAAACTCGGAATCACTTCCCATCTGGATCGAAACCTGGCGCTGGCTCTGGGAGCCTCGGGGGTATCGCTGCTGGAACTGTCCCGGGCCTACTCGGTCTTTGCCAATGCCGGCTATCTTGTGGAGCCCGTATTCATCACGCGGATCCTGGACCGGGCCGGGAATGTGCTGGAAGAAACGGAGCCTAAAATCCAAAAAGTGATCGAAAAAAACACGGCGTACCTCATGACTCATCTCCTGGAAAGGGTGGTCAAGGACGGGACCGGGTGGCGGGTCCGGGCCCTCAACCGGCCGGTGGCCGGGAAGACCGGGACCACGAACAATCTTTTTGATGCCTGGTTCATGGGGTATACCCCCCGATATATCACCGGCGTATGGGTGGGATTCGACGAAGAGAAATCCCTGGGGAAAGGGGAAACCGGATCCCGGGCCGCCAGCCCCATCTGGCTGGCATTCATGAAGCAGGTCCTCGCCGACAAGCCCGTCCGGGTCTTTCAGGTGCCCGACGGCGTGGTGTTCATCAAGATCGATGCAAAGACCGGTCTCCTTCCCGTACCCGAATCCGAAAAGGTCATCTTCGAGTGCTTCAAGGAGGGGACGGCCCCTACCGAATACTCCCCCCGGCCCGGCACCATCGCCGAGCCGGAAGAATTCTTCAAATCCGATATGTAAGAAATGCCGGCCGCTATTCGACCCGGCCTTCCCGGAGGATGGCCATCAAGTATTTTCCGTAGTCGTTTTTGGTCATGTCCGAGGCCAATTCCTCGAGGGCCCCGGCACGGATATATCCGAGCCGATAAGCGATTTCCTCGATGCAGGCGATCTTGAGCCCCTGCCGCGCCTGGATGACCTGAACGAAATTGGCGGCCTGGTGCATGGAATCGTGGGTTCCGGTATCGAGCCAGGCCATCCCCCGGCCCAGCAGCTTCACCCGCAACCGCCCCTTCTCCAGATACACCCGGTTCACATCGGTGATCTCCAATTCCCCCCGGGCCGACGGCTTCAGAGAGGCGGCGATGTCGATGACGTCGTTGTCATACAGATACAGACCCACCACGGCGTAGTGGGACTTGGGATGCTCGGGTTTTTCTTCGATGCCGATGACGTTCCCGGCAGAGTCGAACTCCACCACCCCGTAGCGTTCCGGATCCTTCACGGGGTAACCGAAGATGAGCCCGCCTTCATGAACCTGAACCGCGTGTTGCAGTGTCTCGGACAGATCGTGGCCGTAAAAAATATTGTCTCCCAGGATCAGGCAGACAGAATCCCCGCCGATGAAGTCTCTTCCGATGATGAAGGCCTGGGCCAGTCCCTCCGGGCGGGGCTGCTGTGCATAGGAAAGGGAAAGCCCGATCTGGGAGCCGTCCCCCAAAAGCCTTTCAAAGATGGGGAGATCCTGGGGGGTCGAAATGAGGAGAATCTCCCGGATTTCGGCCAGCATGAGAACGGACAACGGATAATAAATCATGGGTTTGTCGTACACCGGGAGGAGCTGTTTGGAAACCACCCGGGTGATGGGATACATCCGTGTGCCGGATCCGCCCGCAAGGATGATGCCTTTCATGAACCGTCCTTTCTCTATGATTCCGTCCCGGCGGGGATTATTTCGACCCGAATCGACGCATGGCCGCTTCCAGATCGGCACAGATATCGAAGACCTTATCCAGCCGGGTCAGCTCGAACACGCCCCGGATCCGCTCCTGAAGACACGCCAGCTTGACATCCCCGCCTTCCGTGTGCACCTGCCGTAAAACGGAGATCAAGGCCCCCAACCCGGTACTGTCGATGAACCCCACATCCTCCAGATCCACCACAAGGTTGAAGGTCCTGTCCCGGATTAACGCCGCCATCTCCTTCTTAAAGATCGGGGCCGTCGATGCATCGAGCATCCCCTTGAGGGCGACCACCGTCACCCCGTTTTGTCGCCGGTGGAAAACTTCCATGCGCTTCTCCTGTTCATTTCATGGCGCCGGGAGCCGGGTTTCGTCCTTGTCCTCCAAAGGCCACGCCCAGGAGGCTCACATCATCCGGCGGAGGTGCATGGCCGCCGAATGCCATCATGGTGTCAATGACGCCGTCCACCTGGTCTTTTAGGGTTTTGTGCATCGTCGATTGAAGACATTCGTAAAAGCGCGCCTCACCGAAAAACCGTTCGTCCCCTGTGCGGTATTCGGTGATCCCGTCCGTATACACAAAGAGGCGGTCCCCCGGAAAGAGCCGGGCTTCTCCTTCTTCAAACAAAACCCCCTCCCCCAGACCGATGACGGTCCCCCCTTCCTTCAGAAGCGCCATGGTGCCGTCTTTTCGTAAAAGCACGGGCGGGGGATGGGCTGCATTGCTGTAACGGATGCGACCGTCTTTAATATTGACGATCAAATAACTCAAGGTGAAAAATTTATCAAAGCGCTCCATGGGAAATTCCCGGTTTACGGCGGCGAGCACCTCCGACGGCGAAACGATCTCATAAAACGGAGGCGGCTGGATCGCTTTTTTTAATAGGTACCCCGGCCGGGAATTCAGCATCTGGTATGCGGAAACGGCGACCATGGCGGCCGGAACCCCGTGCCCGCTGATATCAAGCATGTAGATTCCCCAGTGGGTTTCGTCGAGGGAAAAAAGATTGAAAAGGTCTCCCCCGATCCGTCGGGAGGGAATAAACCGCCATGCCGTCTGCATGCCCGGCACCTGGACGAAAGCCGGCGGCAACAGGCTTTTTTGAATCTCGGCCGCCGCCCGTAAATCGCCGTCCAGGCGGGCCTGCTTTTCCCGTAATTCCCGGTTGGCTTCCATCAAATCAAGGGTCAGCCTGCGGATTTTGAGGTGCACCCGAACCCGGGCCAGGATCTCGCCCTTGTCGAAGGGCTTGGTCACGTAATCGGCACCGCCCAGGTTCAACCCCTTGATTTTGTCCTCGGGCCGCGTCTTGGCGGACAGGAAAATGATCGGGATGCGGACCGTCCGGGCGTCTTGGACCAGCGCCGCACACACCGCATAACCGTCCATTCTGGGCATCATGATGTCCAGCAGAACCAGATCCGGAGACTCTCGAAAGACGGCTTCCATGGCGGCTTTACCGTCTTCGGCTTCGGCCACCCGATACCCTTCCTTTTCCAGGATCTTTTTCAGAAGGGTGCGGTTGACGGGATTGTCGTCCACCACGAGGACCGTTTCGGCCGTTGCCTTTTTCATCATTTTCAGAATCCGCGCCGATTCCATCGAGGATCGGGATCGGGCCTCAAGATGCAAAAAAAATCGTTTCCCCCATGCGCGGTACGCGTACCGTGTACCCTTCCGCTTTCAGTGTGCCGGCGAAGGCCAGGGCCTGTTCTTCTTCTCCGTGGACCACGGCAATGCGTTGGATCCGCAGGTTGGTATTTTTTAAAAACCGGAGCATCTCGTTTTTGTCCGCATGCGCGGAAAATCCGCCCAGGGAGATTACCCGGGCTTTCAGGTCAAAGGTGTTGTTGTAGAACTTCACCTGGGGGACCTCGCCCTTTCTTCCTCTTTGAGCGTAGTCTTCCCCCAGTTCCAGGATGCGCCGACCCAGGGTATTGGCGGCCATGAATCCGACGATGAGGATGGTATTTTTCGGGTTTTGGATCTTGTGCCGCAAATGGTGCAGGATGCGCCCGCCTTCGCACATTCCGGACCCGGCGATGACGATGTGGGGCCCTTTTTTCCGCATCAGCTTCATGGAATCTTCCACCGCCACCACGAATTCAAGGGATGAAAAGGAAAACGGATTCTTCCCCTGGGCGAGAAAGTCTTCGTGGGATTGCCGGTCATAGACTTCCGGGTGTTCCCCGTAGACACGGGTCAGCTCTACGGCAAGGGGGCTGTCCAGGTATACCGGAATCCGCGGCGCCTCTTTTGCATCGAAGAGATCGTGAATCACGTAGAGCAATTCCTGGGTGCGGCCGAAGGCAAAGGAAGGAATCAGGAGCACCCCGCCGCGGCGCACGGTTTCCGCGATGATCTTTCCCAGGTCCGGCTTCAAATCCGCCACGGGATTGTGTTCCCGGTCCCCGTAGGTGCTCTCCATGATCAGCCAGTCCAGGTCCCGGTCCGCTTCGGCGAATTCGAGGGTGGGATTCTTTAAGATGGGCTTTCCGAAGCGCCCGATGTCGCCCGTATACCCGACCGTTCGGAGGCGGCCGTTTTCCCGGATCCTGAGGATACAGAAGGCGGACCCCAAAATATGGCCGGCATCATAAAGGGTGCATACGGCGTCTTCGGCCACCGGGATCTCGTGCCGGTATGGATACCCCTCGAAATGGGGGAGGGCCTGCCGGGCATCCTCCACGGTATACAACGGCTCCACGTGCTCCAGGTGATAATGGCGGATGGTGTCCTGGATAACTTCCAGGTTGAGCTGGGCCCGGCTTTTTTTCAAGAGCCTTTTAATCCGCCGGTCCTGCTTTTCTTTCTGCTGATTTTTCATCTCGGTCAAAAACGACCGTACGGTCTTGTAATTGAAGTATTCGGCGTCGGACTGCTGGATCTGGGCCGAATCCAAAAGAAGGTAACCGGCGGCATCCGCCGTGGCCCGGGTGCATACAATGCGGCCGTTGAATCCGTTTTTCATCACCAGGGGAATGCGGCCGGAATGGTCGATGTGGGCATGGGAAAGCAGGAGGGTGGTCAGCATCCGGGGATCGAAGGGAAGGATCCGGTTTTTTTCCTGGCTTTCTTTTCGCCGTCCCTGGAACAACCCACAGTCAAAGGCGATGCGATCCTTTTCCGTGGTCAATACATGAAAGGAACCGGTGACTTCCCTGGAGGCGCCGTAAAATGTGATGTGCACGGAAGCTCCTTTACGTTTTTCTGGTTTTCAGATGGAGTTCATCCAGTTGTTCTTTTCCGGCTTCCGAAGGGGCGTTTGTCATCAGACAGGCGGCCTTCTGGGTTTTAGGAAACGCGATAACGTCCCGTATGGACGCCTCCCGGCAAAGGAGCATGACCAGCCGGTCGAGTCCGAAGGCGATCCCGCCGTGGGGCGGGGCTCCGGCATCGAGGGCCGAAAGCAAGAAGCCGAATTTTTCTTCCCGGGCGTCGGGTGAAAGGCCCAGCACCTGGAAAATTTTCTCCTGGAGCGGTCTTTGATGGTTCCGGATGCTCCCGCCGCCGATTTCGTAACCGTTCAGCACCAGGTCGTAGGCCCGGGACCGGACCCGAACCGGATCGGTTTCGAGAAGCGGGATATCCGTTTCCAGGGGCGCCGTGAACGGATGGTGCAGGGCCTTGAACCGTTTTTCCGCGTCATCGTACTCCAGAAGCGGAAAATGGGTGATCCATACGAATTCAAACCGGGTGTCATCAATGAGTTTCAGTTTTTTTCCCAGGAGGTTTCTGAGATTCCCCAGGGATTCATTGACGATGACGGGACCATCGGCCATGAAAAAAACGAGATCCCCCGGTGCCATGTCCAGCCGCCGGGCCAACCGGTCCTTTTCCGCTTCAGAGAAGTACTTGGCAATGGGGGACTGCCATTCCGTTTCCTTGACCTTGACCCAGGCCAGCCCCTTGGCCTTGTATATCTTCACGAACTCGGCGAGGTCATCGATGTCTTTTCGGGAAAAACCGCCGCAACCCTTTGCGTTGAGGGCCTTGACGATCCCTCCCCCCCGGGCGACGCTGGAAAAGGTCTTGAAATCGGAATCCAATAACAGATCCGTCACCTCTTTGAGTTCCAGGCCGAAGCGGGTGTCGGGGCGGTCCAAGCCGAAGCGGTCGATGGCTTCCGCGTAAGAGATTTTCGGCAACGGCAAAGAAAGGGGTACTCCCAGGAGTGCTCGAAACATCTCGGAGAGCATCCGCTCCGAAACGTCCATGACCTCTTCTTCCCCCACAAAGGACATCTCCATGTCGATCTGGGTGAACTCCGGCTGTCGATCCGCCCGGAGATCTTCGTCCCGGAAGCACCGCACGATCTGGTAATATCGGTCGAACCCCGAGATCATCAAAAGCTGCTTGAAAAGTTGGGGGGATTGGGGAAGCGCATAGAACTGCCCGGGGTTCACCCGGCTGGGGACGATATAATCCCGGGCCCCTTCCGGCGTGGAACGGGTTAAAAAAGGGGTCTCGATGTCTAAAAACCCGTTTTGGTTCAAGAAGCTGCGGACGGCGGCGGCGGCCCGATGCCGCGACAACAGGTTTCTTTGCAGCCGCGGCCGCCGAAGATCAATATGCCGGTGTTTCAAACGGATCATCTCCGAAACATCCAGATCGTCTTCGATGAGAAAGGGCGGCGCTGACGCGCGGCTCAAAATGCGCAGTTCAAAGACAAGGACTTCGATCTTCCCGGTTTCCAGGGCCGGGTTGGTCATGCCGTCGGGGCGCCGGTCCACGCGTCCCCGGACCGCAATGACGTACTCGCTGCGCAGCGCATGGGCCTTTTCATGGACGGCGGCATCCACATCGGGGTTGAAAACCACCTGGGTGATCCCTTCCCGGTCCCTTAAGTCCACAAAGATGACCCCCCCGTGATCCCGCCGGCGCTGGACCCAGCCCATGAGGACCACTTCCTTTCCCGAGTCACCGGCCCGCAGGGCATTTAAGTGATGGGTTCGACGCCAATCGCCCAGGGCATCGGTGGTCAATGCCTCCGGAACTGGTCTGTCTTGGGTGTTCGCTTTTTCAAGCCGTTCAAGTTTCATGAGTTCATCCATTTCAATTCAATGGGTGGTTCCGATCCGCTCGATAACCGTTTCAAGGAGCAGTGAAAAGGGAACGTCCTCCTGTCGGGCCGCGGCCATATCCCGCAACAACGCGGTTTCAGTGGAGAGTTCCGCTTCCCCGACGATAATGACGTACCGGGCATCGAGCTTCCCGGCGCGTTTCATCTGGGCCTTCAGACCCCGATCCCCGAAGTCCATTTCGGCAAAGATCCCTTTTTCACCCAGCCGGCACGCCCATTCAAAGGCTTTTTCCCGGCTTTTGCCCCCCAGTGCCGCGATGAAAACGTCGGGCCGGCCGGGGGCCGCTTGAGAATCTTTTTTCACGGTTTCCGCCAGGCGGTCCAAACCGATGGCAAACCCGGTGGCGGGGATATCGGGGCCACCGAGGGCTTTCACGAGGCCGTCGTACCGGCCTCCCCCGGCGATGGCGTTTTGGGCCCCCAGAACACGGGTTTGAATCTCAAAGGTGCTCCGGGTGTAATAGTCGAGTCCCCGTACCAGCCGGGGATCCGGAACATGGGGAACATCCAAGCGGGACAAGGCGGAAAGGAACCGTTGGAAGTGGTCCCGGCAATCAGGGCACAGGTATGTTCGCATCTCGGGGGCCCGGGCCATGGCCTCACGGCAGGACGGGACCTTGCAATCGAGAAGCCGTAAGGGATTCTTTTCTTTTCGGCGTAGGCAGTCGGCGCACAGGGCGTCGTTTCTCTCAGAAGCGTATGCCATCAGCGCCGCCTTGAAGTCCGGACGGCAGACCGGGCACCCGAGGGAGTTGACATGGGCCTGCAGGTCCGACACACCGAGCCGGGAAAAAAGCGTCGTGAGGATGTAGACGAGCTGGGCGTCGATCAACGGGGAGCCGGTTCCGAACACCTCGGCGTTGATCTGGTAAAACTGCCGGTATCGGCCCTTCTGGGGGCGTTCCCTCCGGAACATGGGACCGATAGTGAAAAGCTTGTGGAAGGGATCTCCGGCGTAAAGCTTGTGTTGAATATAGGCGCGAACGACGGAAGCCGTGGCCTCGGGCCGGAGGGTGATCAGCTCCCCTTTCCGGTCTTCGAAGGTGTACATCTCCTTTTCGACGATGTCGGTGTCTTCGCCGATGCTCCGGGCAAAAAGGGCGGTCTTTTCAAGGAGCGGGATGCGGATTTCCTGAAATCCGAAATCCGCAAAAAGGCGTCTGGCGGCTTCTTCGATGGCCTGCCAATGGGCCGATTCTCCGGGGAGAATGTCCCGGAATCCCCGAATCAATTGCATCATTTTCAAAAAGGTCTATAAAAGGTTATGGGCAGAAGTTACCCGGTTTTCAGGTGACGGGCGGAAAACGCGATCCCGGACCGCTTCAATCGGGACGCGTTCCTCCCGGATCCATCGTATAAACTTTAGATTTTATCCTGCAATCCGGCGGAAAGTCAATACGAAGTTCCGGATCCCTAAGAACACATCGTTCCGTAACACCCCGGTTTACCGGGCCACCAGGCGGGCGAGCCAGAGAGTCAGGGGAGAAAAAAAGGTGATGAGCAACAAATCGATGATCAGCACCACCAAAAAGGGCAGGACCCGCATGGAAACGGCGCCCAGGGAATCCCGGGAGATGGAACCCGAGACGATGAGGCAGATGCCCATGGGCGGGGTGAGCATCCCGATGGCCAGGTTCACCACCACGATGGCCCCCAACTGGATCAAATCAATGCCCAGGTGAGGCAAAAGGCCGGTGATCATGGGAACGAAGAGGATCAGCGCCGCGGTGGTCTCCACGAAGGTGCCGGCGATCAATAGGATCCCGTTGATTAACAGCAAAAGGGCGATCCGGTTTTGGGTTAGACCCAGCAGAGCTCCGGCCAGGCGGGCGGGGAGGTCTTCGATGGCGGCGATCCAGCTGAAGACCGATGCCGTGGCGATGATGAACATGACAATGGCCGAGGTGACCGCGCCGTCTCTGAACAGGCGGAACAAATCGCTGACGCGGATCTGGCGGTAAATGAACATCCCCACGATCAAGGCATAAATCACTGCGACGGCGGCGGATTCGGTGGCGGTGAAAACGCCGAAAAGAATGCCGCCCAAAATGATCAACGGGGCCCCCAGGGCCAAAAAGGCGCGCCGAAAGGCCTTCCATGCGTGTTCCAGGGAAAATACGGCGGTGGCGGCATATCCATGTCGCCTGGAAATGAAAGTGGATACCATGATGAGACTGATCCCCATCAGGATACCGGGAAGGATTCCGGCGGCAAAAAGCTGTCCGATGGACGCCCCCGTCAAAAATCCGAAGATGATCATGGGGATGGAGGGCGGGATGACGACGCCGATGGACCCCCCCGAGGCCTGGACCGCCGCGGCGAAATCCGAATCATAACCCGACCGCTTCATGGCCGGGATGAGGATGGATCCCACGGCGGCGGCGTCCGCCGCGGCCGACCCGGAAATACCGGCGAAGAACATGGCGGAGACCACCGTCACCGCGGCCAGGCCGCCGGGAAGCCATCCCACCAGGGCATTGGCCAAATCGATGATGCGCCGGCTGATGCCCCCCGCCTCCATGATCACCCCCGTAAACATGAAGAGCGGCACCGCCAAAAGATGAAAGGAATCGCACCCCGCGTACATCCGCTGGACCACCATCATCAGGGAAAAGTCTCCCTGCATCACGATGGCCCCTGCGGCGGCCATCCCAATGGCGATGGCGATGGGGGCATTGAGGGCGAAAAGGACCAACAGGGCCAACAGGAGGATTTCAGCGGTCACCGGCGCCCTTCCTTTTTATAATCCCGTATCAAAAAGGCTGCGGCATGCAGGGCCCATACCATTCCGGATACGGCGATGATGCTGTGGGGGATCCATTTTGGAAGATAGAGGGCCGGAGAAATCTGAAGACGCACGAAATACGCGAACTGGGCGCCGAAATAGACCATAATGACGGCAAACACCAATGTGACCAGGTGAACCGCCAGTACGGCGGCGCGGCGACCCGCCGGAGGGAGCCGTCGGAAGACCACGTCGATGCTGGCGTGGGCCTGTCTGCGATAGGCCACGGAGGATCCGAGGAATGTCAACCAGACGAGAAGAAACCGGGCCAGTTCCTCGGACCAGAAAATGGAATGGTTTAACACGTAGCGGGCGAAAACCTGGGCCGCCACGATCATCGCCATGGAAAAGCCCAGGAAAAAGAGGAGATATTCCACGGCCTGGTTAACGGCCTGGCTGATTCGTTCCATCCCCCACACGGGCCATTTCTTCTGATGATTAAACTTTGTCAGGCCGCCGAAATCCTTCCCGGCAGCCCGCGGTTTTCGACCATTGGTACCCCTTTTTTCGGCCAAAAAACGGTCCCGGCCGTCTTCGGGCACGGTCGGAATCTTTTATCTTGTGGCCTCCATGACTTTTAACAGGAAGGCCTTGACCCGGGGATCCTGAAACAGATCCATGTCTTTGAGCCTTTCCACTTTGGCCCGGAAACTGGCCACATCCGGGTGCATCTCGATGTCCATTCCCTTTTCTTTCAGCATGGCCAGGCGCTCCGCGTTCCGGTCCCGATTATCCTTCCGTTGATACACGGCGGCGTCATACATGGCCTCCTGGATGAGTTTCTGCTGCTCCGGCTGGAGGGTGTTCCACCATTTGAGGGAAGCCACATCGATATGACCGGAATAGACATGGCGGGTCATGGTCATGTATTTCTGGATTTCGTAAAACTTGTAGACGTCGATGACCCAAATGGGGTTTTCCTGGCCGTCGATGACCCCCTGTTCCAGTTCGGTGTAGATGGGCCAGGGCATGGGGGTCGGGTTGGCGCCCAGGGACTGCCAGATGGATTTATGGAGTGCGGACTGCATCACCCGGATCTTAAGTCCTTGCACATCATCGGCCTTTTTGACCGGCCGTTTGCTGTTGGTCAGGTTCCGGAACCCGTTTTCCGAAAAGGCCAGCCCCTTGAAGCCCACGTTCTCCAGGCTTTTTAAGATTTCCTTCCCCAACGGTCCATCCAGGATCTGATCCGCCTGGGCGTTGTCTTTAAAAATAAAGGGATAGTTGATGACTCTCACGATGGGATCGAAGGTGTCGAAGGGGCCCACCGTGATAATCCCCATTTGCACCTGGTTCATCTGGATCTGCTGGAGAATCTCGGTTTCGTTTCCCAAAGAGGCCGAATGGTGAATCTTCACCGTCACCGCGTTTCCCGAGCGCTGCTCGAGGAGTTCCTTGAACTTTTCCGCGGCGATGTTTTGGGCGGAACCGGGTTTGGTGACAACACCCAGGTTGATCTTGAGTGCCGCCGAGGCGGCGGTACTCCACAGCATCGCCGGCACCAGGGCAAAGACCACTGCAATCTTTTTCATCGAGCACCTCCTTATGATGAAAAGTCCCCCGTAAAATACCCGGACGGAACACCGCATCCGCCGGATTCATGACTGAAATTATATAAAAGCCGGAACCACCGGCGCTGTCAATCCCTTTTATACAGCCGTGCGGGAAGACCGTCGCCGTGCTTCACCGAATGGACCCCTCGATGGATATCCGGGGTGCCCGGGCGTTTCCAAAAGACTTCCCTGGGAGCATGCGTGTCCCATGACGCGCAACCACCATGATCGTTTATGTTTGATAATAAATTTGGTTTAGTCAATATATGAAATTCGTTTAGCAGTAATCGGCACACCCCATATTGTTCACCCCTTTCCGATTCTAAAGCGTTCGAAAAACAAAGCGCAGGCTTCATCTGTTTCACTTATAACATAACTAATTGAAATAATAGTAAATTAAATTTAATGGAGAAAAAGCGAAAAGATCCGGGATGTTTTAGGATCCCGCCGCGCGTTGCCAAACAACAAGGGTTTTTGGATTCAAGCGGCTTATTTTCGCATCTCAGGCCTTTGTCTCCGGCCCGGATTGTTTTCTTTTAATGATTGTTTTAATATTTAAAATTAACACTTGACATCATAATATGAGTTAGAATAAACAAAACCAAACGTCTTCAAACCTCCATTCCAAGCGGCCGATGGGAGTGCATGTCTGATCGCAAACCGAGTGATTTATGGACCGCTTTTCATGAAAGCACTCTGGCTTTATGCATGAACGGCGGGACTGGACCCAATCGTTCGAAACACCAAAAAAAGGGGGAACAGATGGAAAAGGCAAGATTGCGACGATGGATGGTTCCGATGCTGCTGGTCGGGACGTTGCTTTTCACATTACCGCCGGCGGCGCTCTCCGACACATCGGCCGGACTGACCGAAGATGAGTTGGTGCTGTTGAGCCATCTGCCGGATCAGCAGATTGGGGAAAAATATCCCCAAGGGGAAACCATCAATGTCGGTTTCCTCGCCGCGCTCTCGGGGCCGGATGCCGGCTGGGGCTTACCCGGTTTAACCGGAAACAACATCTGGATCGATACGGTCAACAAGACGGGGGGCCTTCTTGTGGGAGGAAAACGCTACCCGCTGAAGATGCACGCATTCGATGACGAAGCCAACGCATCCAAAGCCCTCCAGGGGGCCCGGCAACTGGTCCTGGAACACGACGTCAGATTCATCAACGCCATCGGCGGGGATCCGGCCAACGCCACGGCGCCTTTTCTCACCAAAAACAAAGTCATTTATGCTTCCCTGGTCCCCACGGATATGCATCCGGACCGGCCGTACGTGGTGGCGGGGGGGGATGTCACGCCCCAGTGCAACATGTTCAACGCCCTCATCGCCAAGATGGTCCTGCCCAGTGAAAAAGAGCTGGGGAGGCCCTTGCGATACGCGCTGACGACCCAGGATGACATCATGTCCCGCCAGGTGGGAGCATGGGAAATCGGCGCCGCCCAGGCCATGGGATTCGAAATCGTTTACGAGAAATTCTTCTCCGTGGATACCACCGACTTCGCCCCCATCGTCACCGCCATAATGGCCACCGAACCCGATGTCATCAGCCTCTGCGAAGCCTGGCCCGAATACCAAACCCTCCTGTGGGAACAACTCTATCTGCAGGGATTCAAAGGCGTGGTGGCCCAAAACTACGCCGACTGGGAAACCAATCTCACCAAGATTCCTCCGGAATATCCCGCGGCGCGGCATGCCATCGACAGTTTTCCCTTGATGGATGATCCGTGGTGGGGCGCATACTCCTGGCAGGCCTCTTTCACCCGCCTGTGGAACGCCCGGTACGGACCGGGCGCCCCCAAAGACGTCAAGCGCCGCATGACCGGCATCGACTGGGATCATGTGGTGTGGTTGATTCCGTGGTGCATCGGGGCCCAGATCGCCGGGCAGGAAACCCCCGGTCAGTGGCCCTCCAATGACGCCATTTTGGAAGCCCTGAGAAAACTCCCCTCCTTTCCCACCATCCTGGGGCCGGGACACATGAGCGGCCAGGAAATGTTCGGCATTCAAAACATGATCGAACAACCCGTGCCCATGAACATGTTCGATCTCAATGCCAATGATAAACGCATCATCGCCCATTTGAATTTCGAACCCTGGTTTGCCGCCATCAAACCCATCGTCATGAAGGCCGTAAAGGATCGCGGGCAGCACTGGACCCAACGCAAATAAATCGTATCCCGGGGGGCGGAAGGCTTGTCCGCCGCCCCCTTTTCATTCTCAATCGGAAACCGAGATTTCCATACACCGGCGCCAACCGAAATCGAGGTAACGCATGAGCAGCCAACTGTTACTCCAAACCATCGCCAATGCCGTCGCCGCCAGCGGCATGCTGGCCCTGATCGCCGTGGGATTGACCCTGGCCTTCGGTGTGATGCAGATGGCGAATCTGGCCCACGGTCATTTCTTCATGATGGGGGCCTATACCGTGTATGCTCTCTATGCGCTGGGGGGCTGGCCCTTCTGGTGGGCCGTGGCCGCCGCAGTGGCGGTGGGGGCCGTCATCGGCCTCATTGTGGAGCGCGGTGTTTTCCGTCCCCTCCAGGGGGATGTCGTTTCCGGTTTCATTGCCACCGCCGGTTTGATGTTCGTCTTCGAGGTGCTGGCGGGAGAGATATGGGGATGGGGATTGTCGAGACCCATCCCCAGTCCCTATATGCGTGCCTTTCGGTTCATGGGCGTGGCGGTGGCTTTCCAGCGCGTCTTGGTCATCCCCTTTGCCATTGTTTCCATCGGCGGCCTCATGTTTTTTATGCGGCGCTTCCGGCTTGGCCGGGCCCTGCGGGCCGTCGCCCAGGATCCCGAAGCCGCCGCCTTGCAGGGAATCAATATCAATCGGATGACGGCGCTGGCAATGGCCATCGCCGGCGCCTACGCCGGCCTGGCCGGGGGGTTGATGTCCACCATTTATGCGATTACCCCTTCCCTCGGAGGGCATATCATCCTGCCCGCCCTCATCGTGGTGGTCGTTGGGGGGATGGGTTCCATCGGCGGTGCCACTCTCGCCGCCGTCATCTTCGGTTTTGTAACGACCTTTGTCACCACACTCGTCGACGGCGTCACCGCCGTGATGGTTTCCGTCACCGTGATGGCCGTGGTATTGGCAATCAGACCACAAGGATTAATGGGCCGTGTCATCGCATAGTATAAAAAAAATCAAGATCGGGGACCTGGCTCCTCTGATCCTTGCCCTGGCGGGGTTGTGTCTTGTGCCCTTTTTCCTCCGGGCGTACCTGGTCGAAGTGGCCATGATGTATTTCATCTACATCATCCTGGCCCAGAGCTACCGTTTGATCGTCACGGTGCACGACTGGCAGCTTTACCATATCGTGTTGTACGGTGTGGGGGCGTACACCAGCGGCATGCTGGCCAAGAATCTCGGCGTCCCTGTTTTCGCGGCCATCCCTTTGGGAGGGGCGATGGCGGGCCTGGTGGGGATGGCCATCACCCTGCCGCTCCTCAAAACCAAAGGGTGGGGTTTTTACATCGCCACCTATGGTCTGGCGGAACTGATCCGGTTGACCTGGCTGAAATTCCGCAACCCTTTCGGAGGGTCCACCGGGATCATCGACATCCCCTGGCCCCCGGTGATTGCGGGAATCGATTTCAGCGACCGAATCCCCTACTACTTTTTCAGCCTGGGCGTCATGCTCCTGGTCATGCTGATGCTGTACCGCATTGAAAAATCAAGAATCGGGGATTCCTTCAAGGCCATTTCAATGGATCCGGAATTGGCCGCATCCACCGGAATCAACATTCCCCGCCACAGGTTGATGGCCTGTGCCATCGGCGGCTTTTTTGCCGGCGTCGCCGGGGGGCTTCTGGTGCACCGGCTGGGCGCGGTGGACCCGAAACTGTTCAACATTACGACCACCCTGTATCTTCTCATCTGGGTGGTGGTCGGGGGAACCCATACGTTTTGGGGACCCATCATCGGGGTCTCGGTGATGCATACCCTTTTCGAGCTCTCCCGCCCGCTCATCGAGATCCGCCCCATGTTCTTCGGCCTTTCAATGGTTCTGGTGCTGATCTTTCTGCCGGGGGGCCTCGAGGGATTGATTTCAAAAGCCGTCTCGCGACTGAAAAAACGAAACCGTGTCGCGCCGGCGGAAACATGACGCGTTTTTCCGGATGCGAAAGGAATGAAGGAAGAAAATCGTGCCGATACTTGAAGTGGAAGGCTTGAGCAAATACTTCGGCGGGCTCGCTGCCCTGAATGACGTGAATCTTTCCATCGAGGAAGGAGAAATCAGGGGCATCATCGGCCCGAACGGGGCCGGGAAAACCACCCTGTTCAATGTGATCAGCGGCGTCTACCGGCCTTCATCGGGGCAAATCCGCTATCAAGGCAAGACGCGCATCGACGGCTTTTCTTCCAGCAGGATCGCCGGCATGGGTGTGGTCCGGACATTTCAGCGCACGGCGCTGTACCATCATTTTTCCGTCTGGAAAAACGTCGCCGTGGCGCGCCATCTTCATGCCAGAGAAAACATCTTTAGCGTACTTTTCGGTCTGTCCAAAAAAACGGAAGAAAAAAACGCGGAAAAGGCCATGGAACTTGTGAAATTCATGGGGCTGGAACACCTGAAAGACGAGCTCGCCGCAAACCTGCCCCACGGGCACCAGAGGGCCTTGGGCGTCGCCATCGCCCTCGCCTGTGAACCCAAGGTGCTCCTTTTGGACGAACCCCTGACTGGGATGACCCCCACCGAGAAAGACCGCATGATCGATCTCATTCGTAAAGTGCACCGGCAGGGAATCACCATCCTGATGGTGGAACACGATATGCACTCCGTAATGGAGCTGTGCGGCTATATCAGCGTCCTTGACTTTGGAACGCTTCTGGTAGAAGGCCCTCCTGCCGAAATCCAGAACAACGAAATGGTCATCACCGCCTATCTGGGTACGGAAGACATCCTGTCGGCATCCACATCTGCATGAGGTGAAAACGTTGCTGCTCGAGGTCAAAGACATCACGGTCCACTACTTTAAAGTCGCCGCGGTCAGAAATATCTCCATCGGTGTAAACGACGGGGAAATCGTTACGCTGATCGGGTCGAACGGGGCGGGAAAAACGACGACGCTGCGCGCGATCAGCGGGCTGAAACACCCTTCCTCGGGAGAAATCCGTTTCAACGGACAAAGAATCGATACGCTCCCTCCACACAAGATCAACGCGTTGGGGATTGCCATGGTCCCGGAAGGCCGGCGGGTCTTTCCTCAAATGACGGTGCTGGAGAATCTCTTCATGGGCGCCTTTCTGCGCAAGGACAAAAACGCGATTCAAAAAGACCTCGAGGAGACGGTTTTCAGGCATTTCCCGCGCCTCAAGGAGAGAACAAAGCAGGCCGCGGGCACCTTGAGCGGGGGAGAACAGCAGATGCTGGCCATGGGCCGGGCCCTCATGTCCGCACCGAAACTTCTTCTTCTGGATGAGCCTTCCCTGGGGCTGTCTCCCATAATGTGCGGGCAGATCGCCAAAATCATCCGGGATATTCATGTCGAGGGTCGGACCGTCATCCTCGTGGAACAAAACGCCCGGCTGGCGCTGGTCCTGGCCCAACAGGCGCACGTCATTGAGACCGGCCGGATCGTGCTTTCCGGTCCGGCCGGCCAACTCCGGGAAAACGAAGAGGTGAAAAGGGCCTATTTGGGCGGGTGAAAAGGAGAGCCCATGAACACGGATTTTAAAGACAGGATCTCCCGGTTGGATTTTTGGTCCGCACCGGTGGATCCCCGGCCCCTGGCCGGCGGGATCACCAATACGAATTTTATCGTGGATCACCGGGGGGAACGCTTTGTTGTCCGCGTCGGAAAAGACATTCCGGTCCACGGTGTCATGCGGTTCAACGAAATTGCGGCCGCACGGGCCGCCCATGCCGCCGGCATTTCGCCCGAAATCGTCTACAGTGAAGACGGCCTTTTCATCATGCGATACATCGACGGTACCCCCTTTTCGGAAGAAGACGTGCAAAAAAAGGAGAACCTGGCGCCCATCGTCTCCCTTCTGCGGGCCTGCCATACCCAAATCCCGAAGCATTTCAAAGGACCGGCGCTGGTTTTCTGGCCGTTTCACGTGTGCCGGAACTACATTCACACGGCCCAAGAAGGCAAGAGCCGCATGATGCCGCATCTCCCCCGTTTTCTTGAAATGAATGAAACCCTGGAAAAACGGATCGGGGAAATCCACCTGGTATTCGGGCACAATGATCTTTTGGCCGCCAATTTCATCCACGACAACAGCCGCCTGTGGCTGCTCGACTGGGACTACGCAGGCTATAATACCGCGCTTTTCGATCTAGCCAACCTATCTTCCAACAACGCACTGTCTTTGGAACAGGAAGAGGATCTCCTGGAGACCTACTACCAGCGTCACGTTACGGATACACTGCGCCGCCGTTTCGCGGTAATGAAGTGTGTCTCCTTGCTGCGGGAGACACTTTGGAGCATTGTCTCGGAACTGTATTCGACACTGGACTTCGACTATGTCCATTACACCGGGAAAAACCTTTCCCGTTTGGAAAAGGCCTATGATGCACTTCAACAGATGGATTGACGACCGGTTTTCATTTCCCCTGCCGCCGGAACCGGGGGACCTCAAGGAAGAGGGCCGATGAGCAAAACAACGAGTTCCCTGATGCCGGCGGAACGACAGCAACGCATCATCGATATTTTACGAAACGAATTCACCGTCCGGAGCACCCGTCTCAGCGAATTGCTGAACGTATCGGAGATGACGATCCGGCGGGATCTCGATGCCCTGGAGCGCCGGGGCTTGGTGGAGCGCACCCACGGGGGGGCGGTCTTCCGGCAGGAGCGGGTGGCGGGAAAATTCCATTACAACAGCAGCATCAAGGAAAACTTAAAAGAAAAACAGCAAATCGCCCGGAGGGCCGCCGCCTTGATCGAGCCCAACGAGGTGGTTTTTCTGGGAACAGGCACCACGGCGGCCTTGATTATCCGGTATCTGGAACCCGGCCTGCCGTGCACCGTCTTTACCAATAATCTCGGCATTACCAGCGAGGCCGACGGCACCACTGCCGAAATTATCTTTTTAGGGGGAATGTATAACCCGCAAACCAAATCCCTTTCGGGTCTTCTCACCATGGAGATGATCCGCCAGGTCAATGCCACAAAAGTATTTTTGGGCGCCGACGCCCTCAGCCTCAGCTCCGGCATGACCACCCCCAATTTTGAGATCGCCGTGATCGAGCGCACCATGATCAAATACACCCGCGGGCAGGTCATCATCATGGCCAACCACACCAAATTCGGCCTGGTGGCCCAGATGTCCATCGTCCCGCTCAAGCAGATCGATGTATTGGTCACCAATCGAAGCATACCCGAAGATTTTCAGAGGGAACTCGATCTGCTGGGCGTTGAAGTGGTCATCGCCTGAAAGCGCTTAGAAAAAGTTGATCAAACAGGGAAACAGCTTTTTAAAATCACTGCACCGGCGCGATGCCGAATCCAGTAAATAACGACTCAGGAGACGAACATGAAAGATCGGGCACAAGTGGTCATTATCGGCGGAGGAATCGTGGGATGCAGCACGGCCTACCATTTGACGAAAATGGGGCTGACCGATGTGGTTTTGGTGGAAAAGGGGGAACTGACCTCCGGTTCCACATGGCATGCCGCGGGCCTTGTGGGCCAACTCCGCTCGGAGCGCAATATCACCCGCATGCTGCAGTACAGCGTAAGCCTCTACGAAAACCTTGAAAAAGAAACCGGTCAGGCCACCGGATGGAAAAAAACGGGCTGCCTGCATCTGGCGAGCACCAAAGCACGCCTGTACGAGTTGAAAAAAGGCGCCACCACGGCCAAAAGCTTCGGTCTGGATATGCACATGATCACGCCGAAGGAAGCAAACGGCCTTTGCCCGATCCTTTCCCTGGACGGCATCATCGGGGCCGCCTTCATGCCCACCGACGGACAGGCCGATCCCTCCGGAATCACCTATGCCCTGGCAACCGGCGCGCGTCACCGGGGAGCCGTGATTTACCGCAACACGCGGGTGACCGGATTTGAATTTAAAAAAAACCGGGTGACGGCGGTGAAAACCGATAAAGGCGACATTGCCTGCGAGATCGCGGTCAACTGCACCGGCATGTGGGGATACCAGGTTGGGAAGCTTTTGGGGGTCAACACGCCGGTGGTCCCCTTTCAGCATCAGTTCGCCGTCACCAACCCCATCGAGGGCCTGCCGCCGAGTCTGCCCACCATCCGGGACAAGGACAACCTGATCTACTACAAGGAAGAGGTGGGCGGACTCGTCATGGGAGGATATGAACGCAACGGCATCCCCTGGGCGGTGGACGGGGTTCCCAACGATTTTTCCGCCAATCTCCTCAACTCCGATTTCGACCATTTTCTGCAGCTGGCCGAACCGGCCACCCAGCGGACGCCGTGCCTTGAAACCGCCGGGATTCGCAAACTGGTCAACGGTCCCGAAGCATTCACGCCGGACGGCGACGCCATCATGGGGCCCGCGCCGGAATTGGAAAACGTCTTCGTGGCCGTGGGATTCAACGCCTTCGGCATCGCCGCCGGCGGGGGTGCCGGCCGCATGATGGCGGAATGGATCGTGGAAGGTGAACCCAGTTTCGATATCTGGCCCCTGGATGTCCGGCGTTTCGGCCCCCACCACCACAGCCGCGCCTACAATGTTGCACGCACGAGGGAACTTTACGGCAAGCACTACACCGTCCACTGGCCACACGAAGAGCACACCTCGGCACGGGGTGTCCGGCGGAGCCCGCTCTACTTTTTGCTCAAGGAACAGGGCGCCGTGTACGGCGCCAAGTACGGGTGGGAACGGCCCAACTGGTTTGCCCCTGAAGGCGTTGCACCCGAAGATGCGCACACCTTCGAAACACCCAACTGGTTTACCCACGTGGAGGCCGAACATCGAAACGCCCGGGAAAATGGCGTCCTTATCGATCAATCCTCCTTTTGCAAACTCGAAATCGCCGGCCCCGGCGCCCTTGCCTTATTAAACCGGCTCTGCACCCACCAGATCAATAAACCCGTCGGGAAAGTGATTTATACCCAGATGTGCAACGAGCGGGGGACCATCGAATGCGACCTGACCGTGGGCCGGGTCGCCCAGGACGCGTTTTATCTGGTGGTGGGAACCGCTTTCGGGCGGCGGGCCGCCTGGTGGATCCATAACCATATGCCCAAAGACGGATCGGTGACCTTCCGGGATGTCACCGCCTGCGATGCGGTCCTCAACGTCATCGGCCCCAAATCCCGGTCGCTTCTGCAGCGTTTGGTTTCGGAAGATATCGGCAATGCCGCATTTCCTTTCGGCACCCTCAAACCGATCACGGTGGGATTTGCGCCGGCTATGGCCTTCCGGGTGACCTATGTGGGGGAATTGGGCTACGAGTTATACATCCCTGTGGAGTTCGCCTGCCATGTGTATGAAACCCTTTGGGAGAACGGCCGGGAACTCGGCATCGCCAACGCCGGTTACCGTGCCATCGCCTCTTTGCACCTGGAAAAAGGGTATGCCGACTGGGGTTCGGAACTGACGCCGGAATACACCCCCTACGACGCCGGTTTGGGCTTTTGTGTGGCCCTGGAAAAAGACGACTTCATCGGCAAGGCGGCGCTGGCCCGAATCAAGGCACAAGGCCCCCAGTGGACACTGTGCACCTTCACCATCGACGCCGGGACGCCGCTCATGCTCCAGGGGAGCGCGCCCATCCTTCACAACGGCCGCGTGGTGAGTGTGACCACCAGCGCGGGATACGGGCACACCATCGGAAAAAATATCTGCTACGGATACCTTCCGGCGGATATGGCCGACGTCGTCGAAGGGTTTTCAATCGAATCCTACCAGGAAGTGTATCCCGCAAAGCGGGAAATGAATCGCGCCCTCTATGATCCGCAGCGGCAAAAGATTCTGATGTAGCGACGACGTCAGGGATAAAAGAGAAAGGACGCAGGGCTTGCTTACCAGCGGATAAGGGCGGAACCCCAGGTCAGGCCGCCCCCGAAAACCGGGAGACACACCCAATCCCCCGGGCGGATGCTGCCGTCACGCACCGCCTCGTCCAGGGCGATGGCACACGACGCCGAGGAAATGTTTCCGTATTTTTCCAGGGTGAGATAGAAGCGCTCCATGGGGATATTCAGGCTCTTGGCCACGGCCTGGAACATGCGCAGGTTCGCCTGGTGGGGAATGAACCAGTCGATGGCCGAGACCGGAATATCGTTATGCGCGGCCGCCTCCTGAATGGCGCCGATGAAATGCCGCACCGCCACCCGGAAACTCAAGTTGGCCTCGATCATGGTCAGGTAGTGCAGGCCCTTGTCCACGCTCTCGTGGGAAATGGGGGTGGTCCGGGAACCGCCTCCGGGAAGCAGCAGGTCTTGTCCATTGGCGCCGTCCGTGTGGATGTGCGTAGAATACAAGCGATGCCCCGCTTCGCCAAGGGTGAGGACTGCGGCACCGGCGCCGTCCCCCCACAGGATGCAGGAAGAACGGTCCCTCCAGTTCACGGTGCGGCTCATAACTTCGGAGGCCGCCACGAGAACGGTGCGGCTGGCGCCGGTCTTCAGATACTGTTCGGCGGCGTTCAGGCCGAAGATGAATCCCGAGCAGGCCGCCGTGATATCGAAGGTAACGGCCTGGGGCGCGTCGAGCTTGGCCTGAAGCCAGTTGGCGGCGGCCGGGCAACAGGTGTCCGGGGTGATGGTGGCCACGATGATGAGGCCCACGTCCCTGGCGGTGATCCCCGCCATCTCAAACGCCTTCCTGGAGGCCTCCAGCGCCAAGTCGGAGGTGCACACCTCCGGGGCGGCGACCCGTCGCTCCCGGATGCCGGTGCGCTGCACGATCCATTCATCGTCCGTATCCAGGCCCATTTGTTCCAGGTCCTTGTTGCTCAATACCTTCGGAGGGAGATGGGACCCGGTTCCCACAATACAGACCGATTTCATGGATTAAATCCTTTTCAGCGTCAGGGGGGGATCCAGCCGCGCATTGGCCGCCTTGAGGAGCGGGTCCCCCGATATGACCGCCACGGCACAATCCGTGCTTTCAAGGGCGAAGTACTTTCGGGCCGTATCCACCACACGGTCCCGGGTGATGGATAACAGGGTTTCTTTGAAGCGTTGCCGGTCATCATCGGAAAGGCGGATCAGGCTCCGGACAAAGGCCTTCTTGGCGGCGGGTCCGGGGGGATCCGGCCGATCGATTTCGGAACAAACCTGTAAGATGGCTTCCGCCACGTCCGTTTCCGTGTAATCGCCGGAGCGGATGAACGCCGCGGCCTTGTCATACACGTTCAGTGTCTCCACGATATGGGGGTCCCGGTAGGAGCACAGGCTGAAGACACCCGCTTCCGGATTGTAGACGGCGAACGCGCCGTAGGCCCCGCCCTTTTCCCGGATTTCCCGGTGTAAAATCAATGACCGCAACAGCTTGGCGATGACGGACAGGGCCGGCGCATCCTCGTGAACCATCCGAACCACTTTAAACGCTTTGGCCACGAAAGAGACCGCCGAAGCCGTGCTCCATCCCTCCCGGACGCGCTCCGCTCCGATCTCCACAGGAGGGGAGTCAAAGGGCGCCGCCGAAGCCGCGGGTTCGGGAACGCGCGATAAAAATGCGCTGCCGCGAACGTCCCGGGCCGCCTGTTTCAGAGTTTTTGCATCCCCGATGAAGGCCATTTGCACATTTTCGGGTTGAAACACGGTCTTTCCGATGGTCTCCAACCGTTTTGCGAACGCCGCCGGAAAATCGTCTTTCGGGTGTGCCGTTATCGCTTTTACGGCCTTGAGGTGGGTCACGCCGTGCCAGATCTCGTCCAAGGCGGCGGCGGGGACAAAATTCCGGGAGGCCAGGGACATGGCGAGCCGATGCCCGTTATGAACCACGCCGGCTTCCAGGCCCGCCCGATATTCATCGAGAAGCGCGGCGATGCGGGATAGATCCGTGGTGTCGAAGGCCGACAGGATCTCGTCGAGGATGTCAAAGACATGCACCCGATTCCGGTTGAGGCATTTGGCGCCCAATGCCAGAAACGGCGCGCTTTCACCGGCGGTGTCGCAGCGGGTGCGGGCGTTGGCGGCAAAACCGATGCCTCCGGCGAACCGGCTGATCTTTTTTGCCAACTCGACATAATCCTTCGTTTTCGTGCCGATTCTCGACAAAGCATAACAGAAAAAGGGCACCAGAGACAAGTCGGCGTCATCGAGGCCCGCGATCCGGGCCGCCGCCGTAAAGTAAAAGATGCCGGCGGTGGGTTGATCGTAACAAACCGCCGGGGCGTTTTCAAATTCGGAAGGTGTTACCCGAACCACAAGGGGAGGGATGTCCTCGATCTTCAAGGTGGGAAGCAGATCCACCGGCTCTTCGGATTCCTGCAGGGCCTGGAGCGCACGGTCGTCGGCGCGGATTTTTTCAATGTCTTTCGGGGTCAGTCTTTCTTTGATCGCGTTGAGCTTTTTTTGCGTCTGTCCTTCGATCTTTTCTTCCATTTCCGGATCCGGGGAAAGGGTCAAAAGGACCCGGTGCGGGTTATCAAGGAAGAATCGCCGGATCGCCTCTTCGAAAAAAGGACCCTGCTTCAGGGCGGCGCGGATTTTTTCCAGGTCGTTTTCGAACATGAGCCGCGCAGAGGGATCTCCGTCATGCAGCCAGGGCCCGAAGGAGGCCATGAGCAGCTTGATGCCGTAAGGATAGGGATGATGGGTCACCTCCTTCCGGTGAAATTCCAGTTGGTGGATGGCCGATGCCACCAGGTCCTTGTCGATCCCTTTATGGGCCAGACCCGCCAGCGTTTCCAGGACAATTTCTTCCACGTCGTGGGCCCGGGCGGCGTCGATATCTTTCAGGCCGCAGGCGAACAGGGTGTCCCGGTAATCGGGTTCATAGCCGGTGCCGTCGGAAAGGGCGCTTCCCAACCGGGAATCCATGAGGGCCTTTCTCAAGGGCGATGCGGCGTTCCCCAAAAGGATCTCGGTTAAAAGGGTCAGCGTCAGGACATCGAAGGCGTTTCTCACGTCCGCCGTCAACCAGGCCACGCATGCCTGGGATTTCCTGGCGCCGGCTTCATCCGGTCCGAATGGATAGAAATACTGCGCCGACTCGGGTTGTTCCCAGCGGGGTTGCGGCGAAACATCGGTGGCCGGGTCGATGCGGCCGAATTGATCCAGGACCCTTTCAGCGATGAAAACCAGGTGATCTTCCAACGGAAGGTTCCCGTACGTATAAAAGTAGGCGTTGCTGGGATGATAGTGTACATCATGGAACCGCTTCAATTGGTCGTAGGTGAGATCCAAAATTTCCAGCGGCTCCCCCCCGGAATTGTGGCGGTAGGTGGTGGAGGGGTAGAGGGCGTTGAGAATGGAGCGCACCATCACCTGGTCGGGGGAGGACATGGCGCCTTTCATCTCACTATAAACCACCCCTTTAAAGGCCAGGGAGACCGCTTCGGGATTTTCCGGATTTTCTTCGACCGCGAGCCGGTGTCCCTCCTGCTTGAAGCTCAAGGGATCCAATCTCGGATGAAAGACGGCGTCCAGGTAGACATCCATGAGGTTGTAGTAATCCTTGCGGTTCTGGGTGGAAAAGGGATAGAGGGTGGCATCCGGTGCCGTAAAAGCGTTCATGAAGGTGCTCAAACTCCTTTTCAGCATGGAGAAAAAGGGGTCTTTCACCGGAAACCGTTTCGATCCGCACAAAACCGTGTGCTCCAGGATATGGGCCACGCCGGTGGAATCCCGGGGAACCGTTTTGAGGGTGACGCCGAAGGTGTTTTCCCTGTCGGCTCTGGCAATATGCAGGTGCCGGGCGCCGGTGGCATCATGCCGCAGTTCCACCACCTGCGCCTCGATCCGATCCAATGCGGCGCATCGTGTCACTGTATACCCCGATACGCGCTGTCCTTGTGCAAACATCTCTTCGGGCAAAGCCGATTGCGTCACACGCTTCTCCTTTTTATCTTCCGATCCCATTGGACACCCGGGCCCCCGTCGTCCGAGAACCGCTGGGCAGGGTTTCAGATCTTTTTTTCAGGCCGAACAAAGAAAAAACCGCGTCCTTATGGTCCTGCCGAAACACACCCGGCATTTAACATCGCCTGAAAATATGGATTATCGGTGGAATGGAGCCTCCCGCCCTGAAGGGCGGGGCTCCCCGGTAAGGAAAATGCCCGTTTTAAGATCGCTTCCCTTAACCCCGCCTTAAAAGGCGGGCGTGCGGGAAGGATTCCGGTCAGGCAGCGACGTAAACGCCCCGGCCCTTTCGCTTTATTTTTTCGAGATTGTGCAGCCGGAAGATGATATTGCGCAGCTTTTTATCTTCAAATCCGGTTTCGGTACGGATACCCGGAACGTCGATCCCGTCTTTGTGTTTCCGGATGACTTCCAGGACACGGCTCGTGGCATTCCCTTCTGATTTTTCGCGCGGGGTTCTCTTTTTCCGGGAAGCAGAAGGCGTTTGACTCATCAGTGTCTTGAGTTGTCCCTCAATCCGCTCCATGCTTTTCAGGATTTTATCGACATCGCGTTTGGTGGGAATTTGATAGGCCTGCATGAAAAATTTCACCATGGCGTCGAAACTCACCGGTTTTCCTCTTTTCTTAACCATGCGTTCCTCCTTTTTTGCCGGATTTGCCGCAATACGAATCATTTTATAGAAATTACTCGTTATTCAAGAAAAAGTCAAGTTCATGGCCTTTTTTCTTCCAAAAGAAGGCGTCGAAAAGAATTGAAACTAGAAAATCGTAGTGGTATCTAATGATCTCCTGTGGCGACCGACTCCTGAATGGCGTCCTCCGAAAGAACAATAGCCGTTAATGAATATATCTCAAAACATCAAAGACCGGCTCAGGGTTTTATACCAAAAGGTCAAACGGCTGGAAGGGGATCCCCACTTCATTGCGCTGGGGTTTGCCATCGGTGTTTTTGTGGGAATTACCCCCACCATCCCGTTTCACACCGTTTTGGCGGTGGCGCTGGCGTTTCTTTTCAAAGGGAGCAAAGCAGCGGCGGTCATCGGTGTCTGGTTCGCCAACCCCGCCACCATTCCCCTTTTTTATTTTCTAAGTTACCGCGTGGGCACCTTTTTTTTCAACCTGACGCCTTTTGATGCGCGCCCGCGCACGGTGTTGGAGTTGATGAAAATGGGAACGGATTTAACGGTTGCCATGGTCTCGGCGGGAATGATTTTGGGCATTCTGCCGGCTGTTGCCGCGTATTGGTTCGCCCGGTGGTTTGTCATCCGCCGGCACCGGTCAGAAACGACAGGGGCTTGGCCGTCGGGTAGTGGATAATGCGGTATTTTTTTTCCGGACGCCACGGCGCGATACTTCCCAATCCTTCAAAGGAACATGCTGGAACCAGTGGGCACGCATCATATCTTTTTTCCCGTCGTTCAGGTGAAATTAACGCTCTCCGGTCAACGCGGCAGGAGACGGGCCCGTTGTTGCGGTTCAAGTGGCGCTTAAAGTAAAACATATCTGGCGGTCTCCGAGCGGCGTCCCCGTTATAAGGACCCCGGGCGAAGGGGTTTTCCCAGGGCCGACGGCGCGGCGCCGGAGAAAAGCTCCAACAGCGCTTTGAGCCGGGAACGGCGCCGGTCTTCCCCAGGGTCGGCGGTCCGATGGGCATAGGCGATGATCAAAAGCGTGAATATCATGAGGGGAAAAGGCGCCACCTGGAAAACCTGAGCCGGAACCGTGGGGATCCATCCTTGAAAATAGATGCCCAGCACCTGTAAAAAGGAAAAGAGATACGCCCCGGCGGCGGCGCGTATGGGATGCCACCCCCCGAAAATGACCAGGGCCAGGGCGATCCATGCGGTCCCTTCCGCACCTTGGGGACGGCCCCATCCCGGCTTGACGAAAAGGGAAAAGGCCGCACCTGCGGCCCCCACCAGGAAGCCGCCGCACAGGATGTAGATCCATTGCAGCCGCACCGGGTTTTCGCCCCGGGCAAAGGCGGCCCGGGGATCCTCCCCCACGGCCCGCAACCGGAGGCCCATGGGGGTCCGATAGATGTACGCCCAACAGAGCACGATCATCCCCAAACCGGCATACACCATCCAGTTGTTATGAAACAAGACAAAGATAACCGTTTTGGAATCGTAAACGGCCGAAAGGACGACTTGGAACCATCGAAATCACACAGGAATCCTGTCCCGCGCCTCGGACCCATCCCTGCATCCCGGAAACCAATGCCATCGCCGGTTTGTGGTACGATCCCGGGAGAATCGACAACCGTCCGCCCTCCATAGCATCATCTGAAATGCGGCTCAAGCACCGGTTTATCCATAGGGCCCGGACCAGCATCCCCCTTAGGGGGATCCACAAGGGAGGATGACGCGTCATCCCGGTGGCTTTCAAGCCGATAATATCCTTTTCCACTGCAGGATCGACAGATTTTTCCCTGGGCGGCGGCATAGGCTTCGCCGCATTCCGGGCAGACACGGATCCCTGATTTTTTGTGCCGCTGGTACAAATCGGTCATGAACACGCCCAGAACCATCCCCGGAGCGTTCCATCCGTGAAACGCCTCGATGGCGTTCATACATTCCTCCAGGGGTCTTTTGCACAGAAGCATTCCCTTTTTTCCCGCCTTCGTTTTTTTCCGCATCCCTCCCCTTCGGCGCATCACCGGGTGCCGGTTCCAATACCTCTACCTCCCTCACGGCGAAGACCGGCCCGACCGGATGCCCGCAAAGAGTCCATGCACCATGCCGGCGAACGTCAGCAACCATGCCCCCAAAGCGACGTATACAAAGCCTTTGGGAATGTCCGCAATAAAAGGGATTCCGGTCACCTCGGCCAGGCGGTGCGTGCAGGCGGTATACATACCCAGGGGAAAGACCGCACCCCAGAACAAAGGGTCGTACCGCAAAGGGAATCGACGATAGATGTGCCGCCACACGCCGAGAATCACCAGCATCGGAATCCACCAGGTGGCCGTGGCCCAGAAGAAGAAGGTGAAACCCTTTAAAAAGGGCAGGAGTTCATGGAGAAAGGACGGGACCCGGGCATTGGCAATGAGTCCGGTACCGCCGAGGGTGGAGATGGCCACGGCCCCCATGTTGATCCAGTAGGGCGGGGTCAGGTCCCGGGGGGAGAAGTGAAAGAACATGTATCGATAAAAAATCAGGGAGATGACCCAGATGTAGAGCATCCCCCCAAAGAGCCAGGTGATAAACGCCAGAAACAGCACGGGCTCCCGCCATGATTGAAAAAACGGTGCAACGGACGTACTCAACACCGTCACGGCCTGGGTGGCCACGATGGCCAACAGCCATCCACCGTTGATCCCTTCGGCGATGGTGGGCTTGTTTTCTTTGGTGATGAGGCCGGTAAAAATGCCGTATATCAGGCCGATCCACAAGACGATGGTGAGATACCACAGGGCGGATGCCACGATGAAGCTCCCCGTAAGCAAGAGGACTTGGCTTCCAAGCACACCGGATGCGGCCACCACGGTGAAAAACCCAAAGCCCAGGGTATGATCACGAAAATCCGCCTTGAAGCGGTCTGCAAACCGGATCATCCGGACAATGTAAAGGACCCAAAGGATACCGTAAGCGCCGATATTCAGACCGAAGAGCCCCCCGGCGATGAGCCCGAAACCCTGGTAATGGGCGGCAATGGAGACGATTCCTGTGGACATGACCAAGGCGAAATAGGCGGGGTGGAGTGATTCAAGACGCTCTTTGAAAAAACCGGCTTGATTCGCTTTGTCGCCGGGTTCCGGAATCCCCGGGGTGGGTGTCATCGGCATCTCCTTTTTGAAATCTCCGGATACGTTTCCGGCGGCACGCGGCGTTTCCTTTCAAACAAACGTGCCTCGGGCATGTCCGGGGCGGCGGCGGAAGACGATGTGTCTCCGGAAAAAATAAAAGGCCGGAATACTCCAGATGTGCACCAGGCGGCTGAAGGGCGAAAAACCGAGGAGCCCCCATGCCGCAGTGACGTGAATCTTGTAACTGAGCGGGACCTCCCGCATCAGCGCCGCGTCGGGGGTGAAAGTGACGATTCCCCGGATCCAGGGAGCGACGGTGTAAAGGACATTGTGATGCCCGAAAAGGACATTGAAAAGGCCGGCACCGATCACGAACATCAGTGCCGCCACCGTTATTGTATCATTGAGCGTCCCCACCGCCCGCACCCGGGGGTGGGTGAGGCGCCGCCACAAGAGGAGGACAATCCCTGCAAGGGCCGCCACGCCCACCATCATGCCGCTCCAGTGGGCAACGGCCAGATGCGCCCGGCTGTCGAAACCGAATCGGTCATAGACGGATTGGGGAATCAACAGCCCGCCGAAATGCCCCATGAAGGTGAGTACGATCCCCCAATGAAAGAGGGTGGATCCGAGAAAGAGCGCTTTTTTTTCCAGGAACTCACTGGAACGGGCATTCCACCCGTACCGGTCCGTGACATAACGATAGGCATGGCCCACAACAAAGGTGGCGAAACACGAATACGGAAAGACGGTAAAAATCAGGGTATAAGAAAGGTCCATGGCGGTCTCCTTATGCTTGGCGCCCCCGCACCCCTTCTCCAACCGGACTGGAGCCCGAGGTTTCTTCCTGCCCGCTGTGTTTCTTCGCCATACCGGCAACGGACCTGATTAAAGCGGCATAGGCCGGCGCGGTCGATTCCAGCCCTTTGATCAATGGATGGATGCCGTTCAGGGCCTCCCGGATCCGCCCGGTATCTTTGGGTTCCGGACAGATGGAAAGAAACTCCAGTATCAAGGGAAGATAATCCGGGAGTTCCCCCGTGATCCGTTCCCATCCCGCCCCATCGTAAACCTGCTGCAGCCCCGCCAATGCATCGGCCCGTTTTTCATTGTCGCCATACACATGCCATGTCAGGTTCAAGGTCGTGGCGGGGTTCATGTCGAATATCGCCGTATAATTTTCCCGGAGCCGGGTGGGGGGTGTCTTTTTCAGATACGACAAAAAGGTTTCAACGGCGGCTCTGGACTCGGTCGAGGATAGCGTTTCCGCGTCCGCTTCCATGTCGGCAAGGCGGCCTAGAAGTGCATCATCGGGATATTGCAGCAATGCCGACAGGAGTCGAAACCAAACGTTACGGTTTCCGGTTTCCATGAATGCATCCCGGTGGATTCGATCACCCGGCCTCGCCGAAGCCGCAAACACCCTGTTGGGTCGCGACATCGGTGTCTACGGGCGGCCCGGCCGGCAGGACAAAGCGTTCCTCCAGGCGGGCCAAGGCCAGAAGGCGGAGCATCTGTTCGGCGGTTTCTTCGGAAATGCCGCCCCGGTCAAGGGCCTGTTGATCGATGCGGTCTTCAACCCGTTTGGCCCGCATATATTCCCGGAGGGCCAACAGCCGGTTCAGGGCGTTTCGGATCGGTTGCTCGTCTCCGGCCGTGAGGAGATTCGCCAGATAGACGACGGGAATGCGGAGGCGGCCGATCAAATCCGGTTCGTGGAACGCGGCCGTCGCATCGCTCATGGGACTCAGGGGCGGAATGTACCACACCATGGGAAGCGTCCGGAATTCCGGGTGCAGCGGAAGGGCCAACCGCCACGCTTTAATCAACCGGTAGACCGGTGACCGCACGGCCGCCGCCATGACAGAGCCGGGGATCCCCTGGGATTCGGCGGCGCTTTGGACCGTCGCATCGCGGGGGTCGAGCAGAATCTCCAGATGGGCTGGATAAACTGCCCTGTCCGAGGAGGCCGATGCCGCCTCCAGAATTCGATCGGCATCGTAAAAAAGGATCCCCACGTATCGGATGCGGCCGACGCAACTATGGGCGCAGAGTGGAGTCAATCCGGCCTCCACGCGCGGGTAACAAAAGAGACATTTTTCGGCCCGGCCCGTATTCCAGTTGAAATAGACCTTTTTGTACGGGCAGCCGGAGACGCAGTACCGCCATCCCCGGCAGCGCTCCTGGTCCACCAAGACGATGCCGTCTTCGTGTCGCTTATACAAGGCGCCGGACGGGCACGAGGCCACACAGGCCGGGTTGAGGCAGTGTTCGCACAGCCGTGGCAGCCAGAACATGAAAACACGGCGGAAGTGCAGATAGATTTTCATCTCCAGGCCTTTGAAATTGACATCCCCGGCACCCGTTGTCTTCAGGCCTGCCAGGTCGTCCTCCCAGTTGGGTCCCCATTCCAGGTCCATGGGCCGGCCCGTCAAATCGGACAGTGGCCGGATGGACGGCTGATGGCGGCGCTTCGGGCTCTTGATCAGCCTTTCATAATCGTAATGCCACGGCTCGTAATAGTCGTCGAGGGTCGGAAGATCCGGATTGTGGAAGATGTTGATCCCTTTGTGGAGTCGCCCTCCGGCCGCAAGTTGAAGGCGGTCCCCCTTGCGCCGCCATCCTCCCCGGTGAATCTTTTGGTTCTCCCATTTCTTGGGATACCCGATTCCCGGTTTGCACTCCACGTTGTTGAACCACATGTATTCGGCGCCCCGGCGGTTGGTCCATACATTCTTGCAAGGGATGCTGCAGGTATGGCAGCCGATGCACTTGTCGAGATTCAAGACCATGGCGGTTTGGATTTTAATCTTCATACCAGTCCACCTCTCCGGCCTTGCGCACTATGATCATTTCGTCCCGCTGGGCGCCGATGGGCCCGTAATAATTGAACCCGTAGCTGAGCTGGGCGTACCCGCCGATCATGTGGGTGGGCTTGACCGTGATCCGGGTGACACTGTTGTGGGTGCCGCCCCGCTGGCCGGAAAGCTTCGACCCTGGGGTGTGGATCAACCGCTCCTGGGCATGGTACATGAACGCCTTTCCGGTGGGTATGCGCGGACTTACCACGGCTTTGGCCATCACCACGCCGTTGGCGTTGAAGCACTCCAGCCAATCGTTGTCTTTGACGTCGATCTTTTCCGCATCCTCGTCATTGATCCAGATGGCCTCCCCGCCGCGAAAAAGTGTCAGCATGGTCAGCACATCCGAATAGGTGCTGTGAATGGACCACTTGGAATGGGGTGTCAGATAGTTGAGGATAATCTCCTTTCCGGGTTCCCGTTTCCCGCGGGGCGGCTCCAGGGGGATCATGTCCAGGGGCGGCCGGTACAAGGGGAGATGCTCTCCGAAATCCCGCATCCAGGGGTGATCCTGATAGAACTGGGTCCTTCCGGTCAAGGTGCGGAAAGGGACTTTCTCTTCGATGTTGATGACAAAGGGGGAATAGCGCCGCCGGTCGGATTCAATGCCGCTCCAGATCGGGGAAGTGATGATTTTTCGGGGCTGGGCCGTCAGGTCGTCAAAGCGAAAGCGCTCCCCCTGCCGGGGGAGGCTCAAGTGTCGAAGGGATAGACCGGTCTTTTCTTCAAGCCCTGTCCAGGCCTTGACCGCGGTCCCGCCGTTGGTTTCCGGGGCCAGCATCAGGATGGTTTCCGCCGCCTGCTTGGCGGTTTCCATGACCGGCATTCCCTGGGTGACGCCGGGTTCCGAAACGGTTCCCAGAATCGCCTTCAAGGCCTCGTATTCTTCCGGGGCTTTCCATGAAATCCCTTTGGAGCCGATCCCCGTGGAGGCGGCCAAGGGCCCCACTGCCGTCATCATCTTATAGGTATTGGGATAATCCCGCTTCACCACGGTCAGATGGGGGAGTGTTTTTCCGGGTACGGGGTCGCATTCCCCTTTGCGCCAGTCCTTAACCTGGGGCTGGGCGATTTCGCCCGGGGTGTCGTGCATCAAAGGCGTGGCGACCAGATCCGGCATTTCTCCCAGGTGTGTTGCCGCCAACTCGGAAAATTTTTTCGCGATGGCTTTAAACTGCTCCCAGTTGGTCCGGGTTTCCCAGGGCGGATCGATGGCCGGATTGAACGGGTGAATAAAGGGATGCATATCGGTGGTGTTCAGGTCGTGCATTTCATACCAACCGGCGGCGGGGAGGGCGATATCGGCGTACATGGCGCTGGTGGACATGCGCAGTTCCAGGGTCACCAACAGATCCAGCTTCCCTTCCGGGGCCGGGTCGCGCCATCGAATCTCCCGGGGGCGCAGGGGATTGTCCGTGTTCAGGACCGCATTGTCTGTACCGAGGAGGTGCTTGAGGAAGTATTCGTGCCCTTTGGAACTGGCGCCCAGGAGATTGGCCCGCCATAAGAAAAGCACCCGGGGGAAATTGACAGGGTTGTCGGGATCTTCAACGGCGAAATGCAAGTCCCCTTTTTTGAGCTTTTCCACCACGTATGCAATGATCTCTTCATCCGACGATGCTCCGTTGGAAACGGCTTCCTGGATCAATTCCATTGGATTTTGGTTGAACTGGGGATACGACGGAAGCCACCCCAGGCGCGCGGCGACGGCGTTGTAGTCGGCCATGTGCGCCGCCGGCGCCGTGTTGGATAGCGGCGAGAGGATGTCGGCCGGGCGAAGGCCGTCGTAACGCCACTGGTCGCTGGCAAAGTAATAAAAGGAGGTGCCGTTTTGCTGGCGGGGGGGACGCCGCCAATCCAGGCCGAAGGCCACCTGGGACCAGGCCGCCTGGGGTCGAACCTTTTCCTGTCCCACGTAATGGGCCCATCCGCCGCCGTTGACCCCCTGGCATCCGCACAACGTCGTCAGATTGATGATGCTGCGATAAATCATGTCGCTGTGGTACCAGTGGTTGGTACCGGCCCCGAGAAAGATCATGGACTTCCCCCGGGTCTTTTCCGCGTTTTCGGCAAATTCACGCGCCACGCGTATCGCCGCCTCGGCCGGGACCCCGGTGACGGACGCCTGCCATGCGGGCGTATAGGGCTTGGGATCGCTGTAATCTTTCGGATAATCGGGGGGGACAAACGGTGCGTTCTTCGGCAAAACCCCCAGTTGGGCCGCCATGAGATCAAAAACAGTGGTCACCTTTCGGGCACCCGAGGGTGTTTGAAGGGTTTTCACCGGGACGATCCCGGTCTTTGACGCAGCACCGCCGGATTCGAAAACCGGGAATGCCACTGTCTCCCAACCGTCCGGTTCGGATGCAAAACCGAGCATCGGATCGATACGATGCCCGTTCTCTTCCAATTTCAGGTTCCACCGCCCTTCTTCGCTCCACCGGAACCCGATGCTCCCGTTGGGCACCTGAAAACCGCGCGTCGATGCGTCATAGATCACCGTCTTCCACTCGGCGTGATCGACCTCCAGACCCAGGTCCGAAGCGCGCAGGAACCGGCCGGGCAAACAGCTTTTTTCAATGGGATCGAGAAGCACGACAAAGGGCAGATCCGTGAACGCCTTGGCGTATTCCATAAAATAAGGCACCGGCCGATGGATGTAAAACTCCTTGAAAACGACATGGGTCATGGACATGGCCAGGGCCGCATCCGTCCCCGCCCGGGCCGGGAGCCAGGTGTCCGCGAACTTGACGTACTCGGCATAATCGGGAGCCACCGCGGTTACCCTTGCCCCCCGGTAGCGGGCTTCCGTGTAAAAATGGGCATCGGGTGTGCGGGTCATGGGAAGATTGGTCCCCCAGACGATGAAGTAGGTGGCTTCATACCAGTCGGCGCTTTCCGGGACATCGGTCTGTTCCCCCCAGATCTGCGGAGAGGCCGGCGGCAAATCGCAATACCAGTCATAAAAACTGAGCATGGTGCCGCCGATGAGCGACAGGAAACGGGCACCCGATGCATAGCACACCATGGACATGGCCGGAATGGGGGTAAAGCCGAAGATGCGGTCCGGGCCATGGGTTTTGATGGTGTGGATCAAGGCTGCGGCGATCATGACGGCCGCCTGCTCCCAGGTCGCCCGGACGAAGCCGCCTTTGCCGCGCTCTTGGTGAAAGCGGCGGCGCTTGCCGTTATCCTCGACGATGGTCTTCCAGGCCGCCACCGGATCGCCCTCTTTGTCCAGAGCTTCCTGCCACATTTCCATCAGGCTGGATCGGATCAGCGGATATTTGAGACGCACCGGGCTGTAGGTGTACCACGAATAGGTGGCGCCCCGGGGGCACCCCCGGGGCTCGTGGTGAGGGGAATCCGGCCCGCATCCCGGGTAATCCGTGGCCTGGGTTTCCCATACGAGGATGCCGTCTTTGACATGGACATCCCAGGAACAGGATCCGGTGCAGTTGACCCCGTGGGTGGAACGGACCTTCTTATCGTACTGCCAGCGGCGTCGATAAAGTTGTTCCCATTCCCGTTGGCCGCAGCGTGTTTCCGTCCAGGCGTCGGCGCCATTGTCTTCCCTGCAGCCGAATTTTTTCCCCCGGGGCCTGAAAAATCGCAATGAATGAAGCGGGTTCTTGCCGGGCATGACAGATCTCCAATCGCGACGCGTTACAGGATCGATCTGACCTGTTGAAGGCGGCCCCCTGCGGTGCCATGGATCCGGAAAAGCGGTTGAATCCACTCCGGGTTACCGGATGGATTGGGTTTTTATATAGGGTTGCTGTAGGAATTTCAAGAACAATTTCTCCCCCCCCCCTGGCTCACCTATAACCCGACGGCGGTTTGGAAAAAGCGCCTTTTTGAAAACAATAAAAAAATTTCTTGACTTTTACAATTAAAGTAGTATTTAAGTACCAGAATACCTTAAAGGAGGTTTCATGGCCTGCATTTTCAAAACAACCAGCGCCTTTACCATCGGCGTTCATGCCGCCGCCCTTTTGGCCCGTTCCGGCAAGGCGCTTCTTCAGACCCGGGAGATCGCGCGTATTTGCGAGGTATCCGAGGCGCATTTGGCAAAGGTGATGCAAAAACTCGTCCGCAGCGGTTTCGTCAAAAGTGTTCGGGGACCTTCCGGCGGATTCGAGTTGAGCGAATCCGCGAAAGAGATGTCCCTCATGGACTTGTGGCAAGTCATTGAAGGCCCGTCCGACAACAAAGAAACGTGCCCTTTGGCCATACCGGCCTGTCAAGACGACCGGTGCATCATCGGCCGGGTCTTCATGGAACAGAACCGGAAAATCGAAAAACTGATGAAACACACCCGTATCCTCGATCTGGGACGCAAACTCATGAACCATTTTCCCGACGTGGATCTTTCCAGACAAAGGGAATGTGTCTGTGGAAAACCCGCTTAAACTTTCACTCATTCTGCACAGCGGTGCTTACGATCGGGTCCATCACGGATTGTCCATCGCCCTGAGCGTCCTTTCTCTCGGGGGCGAGGCGAGAATATTGTTCACCTACTGGGCGCTTCCTTTGCTCTACATTTAATGCGTTCCGGGAGGTTCTATGCACATGGCTGAGTTCTTCGTTGATGTAAGGGGTCAAACATGCCCGGTTCCCCTGGTGGAGACACGGAAGGCGATTCGGAAGGCGGTCTCCGGCGACGTTATCCGGATCCGCGGAACCCATCCTTCTTCCCGTGAGGAAGTTCCCATGGCGGCCGATTCCATGAGAATCGAAGCCAAGGAGGCCCTCGAAACGGCGCGGAACCGCATCGCTGCACATCTGGGGGACCTCCGGGGAAAAATTGATCTTCACTTCCGGAGCGACGGAATCGAGCAACCTTGCTTTAAAAAGCGTCACCGCTGCCTTGGGGAAAAAGGGAAACCATATCATCGTGTCGGCCGTCGAGGATTTTCCGGTCCTTGCCAGCGCCCGGGCGCTCGAAAAGAACGGATTCCGCGTAACAATGCTTCGCGTGGATCCGGAGGGGTTCGTGGATCCGGAGGATCTGCAAAAAGCCGTCTCTTCCGAGACGATCCTGGTCTCCATTCAACATGCCAATCCGGAAATCGGCACTCTTTAGGACATTGATATGCTTTCCAGAATTTGCCAGGAAAACGGCGTGTTGTTTCATACCGACGCCACGCAGATGCCCTGGAAAAGAAAGACGTCACCCGGGCGCGCGAAGTCCTGGGGAAAATCAACACGCTCGTGGGGTCGCATTTCCGGTATGAAGAAGAACACCTTTATCCCGCGTTGAAGGTTTTTCTCGGCGAGTACGTGGATGAACTGCTCAAAGAACATGACGGCGTCATCGCCACGGCCCGAGCCTGCGCGGAACTCCTGAAAAAAGAGGCCTTGACGGATCAGGAGTCCAAAGACGCGGCGCTTGCCGCCCGGCAGTTGCTGGTGCACGTCTCCAATTGCGACGCATTGGCGATTCTGTCGGAACGGTTCGACCAAAAACAAATCGACGCGCTTTCCGATGCCTTCATGGCGGCCAGAAACGCAGGGGTGCCCCTGCTGGAATGGGCGCAAACGATTCGGGGGCGTTAAACGTTTACCGGAGCACTTCCTGCAGCACGGCCTTGAGACACGTTGTTTCGAGCGGCGGGAGGCGGTGCTCCATCATAAAGGGGAATCACCATGGAAAACGGACAACAACTCGATTTGCGGGGACTTTCTCACGAAGAAAAACACTCGAGGATCTTTCCCGCCCTTGAAAATCTCAAAAAAGGGGATCACCGGTGATACCCTTTGCATCACCAACGATCATGATCCGAAACCGCTTTATTATCAGTTTCAAGCTGAATATACTGAAACGGTCCGATGGGAATACGAGGAAGAAGGCCCCGTGGACTGGAAGGTTCGAATCCATCGATTGTGATCGAATCGAAAAACACCCCGCCCCCAAGCTTCGGTAGCCCCCTGAACACCCTTTTTTCTTTCACAAAAAGGGCTTGACTCTATTTGCCATTGTGACTATGCGAAGGCGTATCTGAACATTGGCGAAAGGAATGATTCATGCCCGTAAAAGTGATCATCAAAAGGCACTTCTCGGAAGAGACGGATCCCTTCCTGGCACCGTTACTGGAAGAGCTCCGGAAAAAGGCCATGCAACAGGAAGGATACATTTCCGGCGAGACCTTCAAACGTGTTGACGGGCCGGCGGAGACCATGGTAATTAGTACCTGGCGGTCCATGGAAGATTGGAAAAACTGGTTCGCAAGCCGTGAACGCATCGATATTCAAAGTAAAATCGATACATTAATCGGCAAAGAAACGCTTTATGAGATTTATGTCCCGAAGTAGGTAAAACAATTTTAGGGAGCAAGTGGTGTACGGTTTCGAAGCAATATCCCATTACAATGGATGGGCCATGGCCCTTGCCGGCGCCCTCATCGTCGTTTCGGGACTGACGATCTTGTCTTTGGTCATCTCTCAATTGCATCGGGTGGCCGGATTATTTGAAAAGCGGCCGGAAGAACCCCCGATCGTGGAACCCCCGCCGGGAGACGTGCCCGCAAAACCTTTCAAGCCCTTCGATTTTCCCCTGGACGACCTTCAAGAAGCCGCGTCCCGATGCAGCCTGGAAGCGGCGTCTTTGGGGGAATCCTTTGAGATCAAGGCCCTTTTCAACGTGTTGAAGGACAGGGGATGGCCCGCACCCCACCTGATGATCCGCACCTTCAGGGAACGAGAGATCCTTGTACCGGCCGGAGACGGCCTTTTTTCATGGAAGAAATAGCATGGAATCTCGCCTTGTTCCGCCACGCGTCATTGGACTCGTCCCGTCCGGATAACCTGCCTCCCACACATCGAAACGGCACGTCAAAAAGACGAAAGAACATTTAGGAAGAAACCATTATGACGCTTTTACTTCAGTTTTTATCCAACACCGGCTACTTTTTGGCCGATTACCGCCACATCGTCATGATCCTGGTGGGGTGCACCTTTATTTTCCTTTCCATCGCCAAGAAATATGAACCGCTCCTGCTGCTCCCCATCGGCTTCGGCATCATCGTGGGAAACATCCCGTTTTTCAAAGGGTTCGGCTTGGGCATCTATGAACCCAACAGCGTGCTCCACTATCTCTATTTCGGCGTCACCTCGGGACTTTATCCGTCCATCGTCTTTTTGGGGCTCGGTGCCATGACGGATTTTTCCTCCCTGCTGGCATCCCCCAAACTCATGCTCCTGGGCGCCGCAGCCCAGATGGGGATTTATTTCACGCTCCTTTCGGCCCTGGCCCTGGGATTCCTGCCCCAGGAAGCCGGTGCCATCGCCATTATCGGGGGGGCCGACGGACCCACCTCCATCTTTTTAACGGCCAAGCTCGCCCCGCATCTCATCGGTCCGGTCGCCATCGCGGCCTATTCCTACATGGCGTTGATCCCCATCATCCAGCCCCCCATCATGCGCCTTTTGACCACCAAAGAAGAGCGGCGCATCCACATGCCCGAAACCCGGGAGGTCTCCCGGAAAGAACAGTTGATTTTTCCCGTGGTGGGGGTCATCCTGTGCTGTTTCCTGGCACCCGCCTCCATCCCGCTTCTAGGGCCCTTCTTCTTCGGGAACCTCATGAAGGTCAGCGGCGTGGTGGACCGCCTGGCCCAGACCGCCCGCTCGGCCATCATCGACACGGCCACCATTTTCCTGGGATTCACCGTCGGCGCCAGCACCCAGGCCGACGTCTTCTTGACCCCTAAATCCGTGGGCATCTTCTTTCTGGGTGCCGTTGCCTTCAGCATCGCTACAGCGTCGGGGGTCCTTTTCGCCAAGATCATGAATCTTTTCTTGAAACAAAAGATCAATCCCCTGTTGGGCGCCGCAGGCGTTTCGGCCGTCCCCGGATCCGCCCGGGAAGTTCACTTGACGGGCCTGAAATCGGACCCCACCAATTATCTGCTCATGCACGGCATGGCCTGCAATGCCTCCGGCGTCATCGGATCCGCCATGTGCGCCGGCATCCTCTGGAGCTTTTTGTTGTGATGCCTTTAAAGGCGCCTCCTCTTGGACGGGGCGGGATCTGATGCGGAAATGGAAATGCACGGTTTGCGGCGATGTGCATACCGGCGAAGAACCCTCGGAAAAGTGCCCGGTCTGCGGGGCGGACCGGAGCAAGTTCGTGGAGGTCACGCCGGAAGTGCCGGCAGGGGCGCAACCCCGGCCCGTGACAGAAACGCCGGCAAAACCCATCTCCCGGGTGCCCCCCGCCGCAACCAGGGGCGCCCCCAAATCCGTCGATCGGCTTCCGCGGATCATCTATGATCTCCATATCCATCCCATCTCGGTACACGTACCCAACGGCCTGTTGCCCGTTTCGGTCTTTTTTGCTTTTGTCTCGGTTCTTTTTGCCTTCCCGCCCCTGGCATCGGCGTCATATTTCAACATGATCTTCGTGACGTGCGTCATGCCCGTGGTATTGTATTCGGGGTATTCGGACTGGAAAAACCGTTTCAAGGGGGCCTTGACCCGGGTGTTCAAGATCAAGATGGCCTGCGGGGCCATCGTCACCCTCACGGCGTTGACCCTGGTTTTATGGCGACACGCCGATCCTGCAATCCTGACCCACGCCTCCCCCGGTCGATGGCTCTTCCTCTTCATCCACCTGGTGATGCTGGCGGCGGCCACCACGGCGGGGTATTACGGGGGAAGACTCGTTTTCAAAAAAAAATAGGGGGAACATCGGAAGGAAAGTCGTCCCTTTATGGAGGCGATGGGCTTATCCCCGGGATTGTTTCCGGATCTTGGCCCAGGTGTCCCGGAGGGTGACGGTACGGTTGAAAACGGGGGCTTTCGGTGCGGAATCGACGGGATCCACGAAAAAATACCCCAGTCGTTCGAACTGATACCGGTTTTCCGGCAAGGCGTCGGCAAGACCCGGTTCCAGCTTGCAGTCGGAAAGAACCGACAGAGAATCCGGATTGATCCGGTCCTTGAAATCCAGCGGATCCTTTTCTTCTTCCGTTTCCGGCAGATCCTTTAGAAGATCACCGTAAAGACGCACGTCGCCCGCGAAGGCGTGGGGGGCGCTCACCCAATGGAGGGTGGCCTTGACCTTGCGGCCGTCGGGTGCATCCCCGCCCCGGGTGGCCGGATCGTAGGTGCACCGGACTTCCCGCACTTCTCCCGTTTTTTCATCCTTGACCACGCCCACGCAGGTGATGAAATAGGCATACCGGAGCCTCACTTCCCGGCCCGGGGAAAGCCGGAAAAATTTCTTGGGCGGATCTTCCATGAAATCGTCTCGTTCGATGTAGATCTCCCGGGAAAAGGGAACCTGTCGGGTCCCCATGCCGGGGTCTTCGGGGTTGTTGACGGCCTCAAGCATTTCCGTGCGGTTTTCCGGATAATTTTCGATGACCACTTTCAAGGGCCGCAATACCGCCATGACACGCGGCGCCGTGCGGTTTAGATCCTCTCGAAGGCAGTATTCCAAAAGGGCCATGTCCACGGTGCTGTCGCGGCGGGCCACACCGATCCGCTCACAGAAGTTGCGGATGGCCCGCGGGGTGTATCCCCGGCGCCGGAGCCCCGAGAGGGTGGGCATGCGGGGATCGTCCCATCCCGTCACATACCCTTCCTCCACCAGGCGGACGAGCTTCCGCTTGCTCAACACGGTCCGGGTGAGGTTGAGCCGGGCGAATTCGATCTGCCGGGGATGATGGATCTCCAGGACGTCGAGAAACCAGTCGTACAGGGGCCGGTGATCTTCGAATTCCAGGGTGCAGATGGAATGGGTGACCCCTTCGATGGAATCACACTGGCCGTGGGCGAAATCGTAGGTGGGATAAATGCACCATTTGTCTCCGGTGCGGTGGTGTGAAGCGAAAAGGATCCGGTACATGACCGGATCCCGCATATTCAAATTGGGAGACCCCATGTCGATTTTGGCCCGGAGCACGTGGGCCCCCGCCGGGAAATCACCGTTGTGCATGCGTTCAAACAAATCGCGGTTTTCGGCCACGGTCCGGTTCCGGTAGGGGCTTTCCCTGCCGGGCTCCGTGAGGGTCCCCCGATGCGCCCGGATTTCCTCGGCGCTCAAGCTGTCCACATAGGCCTTGCCTTTTTCGATGAGATCCACGGCATATTTATACAGGGTGTCGAAGTAATCCGAGGCATAAAACTCCCGCTCCTCCCAGTCAAAGCCGAGCCACCGCACGTCGGCCTTGATGGCCTCCACGTACTCATGCTCTTCCTTGGTGGGATTCGTATCATCGAACCGGAGATTGCAGCTTCCTTTGAACTCGGCGGCCAGGCCGAAGTTGATACAGATGGACTTGGCGTGCCCGATATGGAGATACCCGTTGGGTTCGGGCGGAAAACGGGTCTGCACGCGGCTGTCCCATTTTCCGGTTTCTTGGTCTTGCGCAATGATGTTTCGAATGAAATTCGATGCGGGCTTCAATTCAACCGACGCCATGCCGGTTCCTCCCTCCTTGAATTCACTTTCCGTAGGAGTTTGTGCCGAACAAAATCATGGGCCATCTCTATGGGAAAACGGGAGGGAAGTCAATCGCAACAAAAAAAGCGGAAACAATCCGGCAGGAAAAATTGGCTGAGGGACCAGGATTCGAACCTGGATTAACGGGGCCAGAACCCGTCGTCCTGCCGTTAGACGATCCCCCAGTACGTATGTGTTTATTTTAATACACCTTGCCGGCAGCCGTCAAGTCGATTCTGTCTCGGCAAATCCGGAGGATCGCTCTTCGATGAATGCAACGGCACGTTTCAATCGATCGACGGCGCGGGCCTTGCCCAGCACATGCAGGATTTCGAAAATGCCGGGACTCGCCGTCTTTCCCGTGAGGGCCACCCGGACGGGTTGGGCGATCTTTCCTAGTTTCCGCCCGGTTTCTTCCATGACGGCGCGGAAAGCCTCTTCCAGCGTCTTTTCCCCGAAATCCCGCGACGCCTCAAGTTGCTGTTCCACCCGGCGGAGGACCGGCGCCGATTCGGCGGTGAGAAATTTTTCTGCTGCCGCTTCTTCGTAATCCACGGTTTCCGTAAAATAAAACCGCCCGTTGTCGGCCATCTCCATCAGTGTCTTGCTCCGTTCCTTCAGGGTGGAAACGACGGCTTCAAGGTTCGGGCCGTCATTCACCGAAAGGCCTTGTTGTTCAAAAAACGGCCGGAGCGCTCTGGCGAGAGCCCGGTCAGGGGTGCGCTTGATGTGCTCCGCATTGACCGCCAAGAGCTTTTCCGGGTTAAAAACGCCCGGGGACTTCCCGAGACTGTCGATGGAGAACTTTTCGATGAGTTCCTCCCGGGTGAAGATTTCCTGATCCCCGTAGGACCACCCCAGGCGGACCAGGTAATTGATGAGGGCGTCGGGAAGGTAGCCCATGTCCCGGTAAGCCGAAACCGACAGGGCACCGTGCCGCTTGCTCAGCCGGGAACGATCATGACCCAGCACCATGGGCACGTGGGCGAATACGGGGAGTTTTGCACCCAGGGCCTTGTAGATCAGGATCTGTTTGGGGGTGTTCATGACATGATCGTCCCCCCGGAGGATCACGTTGATCCCCATGGTGACGTCGTCCACCACCACCACGAAATTATAGGTGGGGGTTTCGTCTTTCCGGACGATGATAAAATCATCCAACTCGGTGTTGTCAAAGACGATGCTGCCTTTGACGGCATCGTTTAAAACCGTGGCACCGACGAGGGGCGTCTTGAATCGGACCACGGTATCTTGGGACGCCTTCAGCCCCCGGTCACGGCATTTTCCGTCATATTTGGGCTTTCCACCGGACGCCATGGCGCTTTTTCGGATCGCTTCGAGCCGCTCGGGCCGACAATCACAATAATAGGCCTGACCGGAATCCAGGAGCTTTTGTATGTATTCCCGGTAGATGGAAAACCGCCGGGACTGAAAATAAGGCCCCTCGTCCCAGTCAATGCCCAGCCACCGGAGGGACTCCAGGATGGATTCCACAAATTCCGGGGTGGACCGCGCCGTATCCGTATCTTCGATCCGTAAAATGAATTTTCCGTTCATATGCCGGGCATACAACCAGTTGAACAGGGCCGTGCGGGCGCCCCCCATGTGGAGGTGACCGGTGGGACTGGGTGGAAATCGCGTGATAATCATTGCTTATAATTTCCTATGAAATACATTCGAACGATTCATGGCCTTTGCAACATTTTGATATTTAAAAATATTATTATAGCTCCATCCCCGGGATGCGCTTCCGGCCGCATTTTAAAGAAAACTAGTCATAAAGCGGATTCCACGGACTTTTCCCTGCCGCAGCGGCGCTCGTTTCCGAAACCGGGAATCCCATGATTTAAAAAAGTTACCGACACGTGAATCCGCCTTACATTCGATGTGATCGTATATTCAATTTTATCAATATGTTAAATTAAATTGCGGTTTATTTCCGCCGGCGGCCTGCTTCTTATCACATGCGGCCACAGGGTACAAGGAAATCATTTTAAAAAACCGGCGGAAAAGTCCTTGACAACGGTTCGCTTTTCAATTACTAGAGTCCAAACCTTTTAATAGTCGCTTATATATTAATTAATTTAATAATATTAAAAAGTTAGGAGATTACTTATGCCACTTCCAAAACGCAAGAAATCCAAATCGAAACGTGACATGCGGCGGGCGCACTACAAGACCCCCCTTCCCAACCTTTCACCATGCCCCCAATGCGGGGAGGCCAGGCCGCCGCACCGGGCGTGTCCCCACTGCGGCGCGTATAAAGGCCGCACAGTGGTCAAAACCGAAGAATAACCCCAAGGAAAATTTTTAAACGATGGAAACGTTATCTTCCGCCCCCCAAAAAGCCGCCCCCGAGGGTCTGGATCCGGAAACCCGGCAGATGGTCGTCGAGACGGTGCGACAGCTGAAAACCCGGCTTTTGACCCCGGAAACGATCCTCGAACTGGATAAAAACGAGTCCTTTCCGGAAGGGATCATCCGTCAAATGCTGGGCCCCGAAATCGGCTTACAGCTGTTGTTCCTTCCGGAAGCTTACGGCGGCATGGGGGGCGGCGCCATGGACTGCTGCGAGATCACCCGGGAAATGGCCAAGATCTGTCTCGGGGTGGCCACGGCCTTTTTTGCCATTCAACTGGGCTCGGACCCGTTAAGAGTCGGCGGCACCGAGGCCCAAAAGAAGAAATGGCTGGGCGCCATCGCGGAGGGAAACGCCCTGGTCGCCTATGCCGTCACGGAACCGGAGGCCGGAAGCAACCTGGCCGCGCTGAAAACCAAGGCCGATCCGGTGGCGGACCCATCCGGGAAAATCATCGGTTACCGTATCAATGGGAACAAGCAGTTTATCTCCACCGGCGGGTATGCCGATTTCATCACGGTCCTGGCCCGGGCGCCGGAAGGTCCCTCCTTTTTCATCGTGGAAAAAGGGACCCAAGGTTTTATACAGGGAAAAGGGGAAGAAAAACACGGCATCCGCGCCTCCAACACCTCGCCGTTGACCTTCACCGATGTCTTTGTTCCGGCGGAAAACCTCATCGGCGATATTCCGGGGGTCGGCCTCAAGCAAGCCAATGCGGTCTTCGGATACACACGCCTGATGGTGGCGGCCATGGCCCTGGGCGCCGGAGAAGCCGCCCTCGACTTCGTTATCCCTTATGCCAAGGAGCGGGTCCAGTTCGGGTCTCCCCTTTCCGAAAAGCAGGGGTATACCCACAAGCTCGTCGTCCCCCATGCCGTGCACATGGAAGCCGCGGCCGCCTATCTCGAGGAAACGGCCAAACGGCTCGATGAAACCGGGGAAGACCTTCAAGTGGAAGGCGCCATCGCCAAATATTTCGCCACCGAAGCCGCCAACAGGGCCGCCGACGACGCCATGCAGGCCCTGGGAGGATACGGATATATCCGGGAATTCATGGTGGAAAAGATCAAACGGGACGTGAAAATCACCTGCATTTATGAAGGCACCAGCGAGATCCAGCAAAACATCATCAGCACCTTTCGATGGAAAAAGTCCCGAAAAACCAAAGGTGCCTTTTACGCGGATACGGCCGCCCAGATGGATAAAATCGAAACACACTTTGCGGATTTGGGGGCAAGCCTGGTGGGGACGGCCGTCCGGGCGCTCAATGAGACCCTCACCCTGGCCCACGACCACAAGCTGACACGGCAGCAGTTCGTCATGTTCGCCCTTGCCGACATGATGACGGCGGTGGAAATCGCGGCCGGTTTCGTGAAAAAGGCCCGGCGCCTGACGGAAAACCGCCTCCCTGAATCCGAAAAAATCAATGTTTTTTGCCGGATCTTCGCCCGGGAAACGGCACAGACCGTAGCGGAAAACGCCGCGAAGATCGTGATGGGGTGCGGTCTTTTCGAATCGAAAGACGCTTTTTCCTTCCTGGAACGCATCGCCTTTGCCTCCCTTAAAGCCGGCTATGAACAGCTCCTGGCCGACATGGATCGGGCGGCGAATTTTATCTTCGAGAGGGGATCATGAAAGCGGATGAAACGCGCGTGGTAGTGGTTACCGGCGGATCCCGGGGCATCGGCCGGGCCATCTGTCTTGAATTTGCCGCTCCGGACACCCGAATCTATTTTAATTACTTCAACCCCGGCGATCCGCAGGGAGAACAGGCCCATGCGGAAAAAACCGAAACCCTCGTCAACGGGGCCGGCGGATGGGCGAAAAGCCAAAGCGTCAATGTGGCGTCGGAGGACTCGGTAAAGGCGTTCTTTGACACGGTCATACAGGAGGCCGGCCGCATCGACGTTCTTGTCAACAACGCCGGGATCACCCGGGACAAACTGCTCATGCGGATGACCGAAACGGACTGGGACGCCGTGATGAACGTCAATTTGAAGGGAGCGTTTCACTGCACCCGGTTTGGGGGCCGCGCCATGGTAAACCAACGATCCGGGCGCATCATCAACATCGCTTCCATCGTTGGGGTCATCGGGAACCCGGGCCAGGCCAATTATGTGGCTTCCAAGGCCGGGATCATCGGGCTGACCAAGACCGCGGCCCGAGAGTTCGCCCAGCGGGGTGTCACCGTAAACGCGGTGGCCCCGGGATTCATCGAGACGGACATGACCGCCGTGCTTTCCGAAAAAGTGAGAACGGAGATGATGGCCCAAATTCCCCTGGGTCGTGCCGGGCAACCGGAAGACGTGGCGCACGTCGTGGCGTTTCTGGCATCCGAACAGGCGACCTATATCACCGGCCAGGTCATCCATGTCAGCGGCGGCATGTATATGTAAGCGCATAAAAAATCATTATTTTTTTCTTTACGGCCATCAAGGAGGAAGCGACCATGTCACTTGAGGACAAAGTCAAGAAGATCATTGCGGAAAAACTGAGCGTGGATATCAACGACATCGTGCCGGAGGCGTCCTTCGTGGATGATCTGGGCGCCGATTCCCTGGATCTGGTGGAACTCATCATGTCCATGGAAGAAGAATTCGACATCGAAATTTCTGACGAAGAAGCGGAAAAGCTCGTCACCGTAAAAGACGTCCTGGAGTATATCGCCAAGCATTCCTGATGCACCGGCATCCATCGGAATGCCGCGAATTTTTTTGCCGGGCGTGCATGCCCGATCATAACTGTCAAAAGGAGGAAATCTTGAGCATAAAACGGGTCGTGATCACCGGCATGGGGCTGGTGACGCCCCTGGGTGTGGGGGTGTCGGAGAGTTGGAACACACTTTGTGCCGGAAAGTCCGGTATCGGGCCCATCACACGGTTCGACGCCGCCTCTTATGCCACAAAGATCGCAGGGGAAGTCAAAGATTTCAACCCCGCCGATTTCATGCCTGCAAAGGACGCCAACCGAGCCACCCCTTTCATCGCCTATGCCGTGGCCGCCAGCCGGATGGCCATGGAAGATTCGGGCTTAACCGTCAACGGCGAAAACGCCCTCCGGATCGGGGTGTTCACGGGTTGCGGCCTGGGAGGACTTTCGTTTCTGGAAGAAACGACCCGCACCATCGAGCACAAAGGCCCGAAACGGGTGAGCCCCTTTTTCATTCCCATGATGATCGGGAACATGGCCGCCGGCATGATTTCCATCCTGTTCGGGGCCAAAGGACCCAATGCCTCCATGGCCACCGCCTGCGCCGCCGGGACCCACGCCGCCGGAGAGGCCTTCAAGATCATTCAAAGCGGGAGGGCCGAGGCCATGATCACCGGGGGCGTGGAGTCGGTCGTCACCCCCACCTCCGTGGCCGGTTTCAACGCCATGAAAGCCCTTTCCACCCGGAACGACGCGCCCGAAAAAGCCTCCAGGCCCTTTGACAGGGACCGGGATGGATTCGTCATCGGAGAAGGTGCCGGCATTTTGATCTTCGAAAGCCTGGAAAGCGCGCAAAAGCGCGGGGCGCACATCTACGCCGAAGTGGTGGGATACGGAATGAGCGGGGACGCCTTTCACATCAGTGCGCCTTCCCCGGACGGGGAAGGGATGGCCCGCTGCATGGCCGCCGCCATTGAAGATGCCGGTATCGCTCCCGGAGCGGTGGAATATATCAATGCCCACGGGACCTCCACACCCCTCAACGACTTGTACGAAACCCGGGCCATCAAGACCGTATTCAAGGATCATGTCCGAACCCTTGCCGTGAGCTCCACCAAATCCATGACCGGGCACCTTTTGGGCGGCGCAGGGGGTGTCGAAACCGTCTTTACGGCCCTGACCCTGCACCAGGACATCCTTCCCCCCACCATCAACTTTGAAAACCCCGGAGAGGAATGCGACCTCGACTACGTCCCCAACACGGCCCGTAAAAAAGCCGTCGAGTACGCCATGACCAACTCCTTCGGCTTCGGCGGGACCAACGCCTGCCTGGTTCTCAAAAAATTCCGTCCATAGGGCATTAGGGGGTCCCCCTTTTTTCCTTGCCCCGACTCAAGGGGCGGGATATAAAGGAAATTCCGGGTTTTCCCGTAGGATCAGTAGAAAGGATCTGGATATGAACAATGCGACCGGTTCGATCGCCATCGGCTGCGACCACGCCGCCTTTGGGCTCAAAGAAACCATTAAAAAGTTTTTGCGACAAACGGGGCTCGACGTGGTGGATGTGGGGACCGGCGGGACGGCTTCCGTGGATTATCCCGATTTCGGCACCAGAGTCGCGAAAATGGTGGCTTCGGGAAAAGTGGCCCGGGGCATCCTCATTTGCGGCACCGGCATCGGCATGTCCATGGTAGCCAACCGGTTCCCCGGTGTCCGGGCGGCCCTGTGTTCGGAAACCTATTCCGCGGCCATGAGCCGGCGGCATAACAACGCCAATATTCTGGCCCTGGGTGCCCGGGTGATCGGAGAAGGGCTGGCCATGGAAATCGTCCGGGTATGGCTCGACACCCCCTTTGAAGGGGGTCGGCACGAAACCCGGGTACAGAAAATCGAAGCCGCCGGATCCATTGAACCCGAAACGCCGGAGGCGTCCTGTTGACTCCGACAGCCGGCCCATCGCCCCAAGAAGATCGGTAAGGAGTAAAGACCGACAGTGGACTGGATCCAACAAATTGATTTCGAAATCGCATCGGCCGTACGGGCCGAGCAGGCCCGCCAGCAGAATACCCTTGAACTCATTGCATCCGAAAACATCGCGAGTCGGGCGGTCATGGAAACGCAAGGGAGCTGTCTGACGAACAAATACGCCGAAGGGTACCCTGAAAGACGCTATTACGGCGGATGTATGCACATGGATGTGGTCGAACGCCTGGCCATCGACCGCGCAAAAGCCCTGTTTCACGCGGAGTATGCCAACGTGCAGCCCCATTCGGGTTCCCAGGCCAACATGGCCGTCTATTTCGGGCTCCTTCAACCCGGGGATGCCGTTTTAGGTATGCGCCTGGCCCACGGGGGACACCTGACGCATGGGAGCCCGGCCAGTTTTTCCGGCCGTCTCTTCCGGTTTTCCCACTACGGCGTGGATCCCTCCACGGGCCGAATCGATTACGACGACGTGGAAAAAATCGCCCGGCGCGTGCGGCCGAAAATGATCGTCGCCGGCGCCAGTGCCTACCCCCGCATCATCGACTTTGACGCCTTTTCCACCATCGCCCGATCGGTGGACGCCCTGTTGATGGTGGACATGGCACACATTGCAGGGCTGGTGGCCGCCGGGATACACCCCTCCCCCGTCCCCGTTGCCGACGCCGTCACCTCCACCACCCACAAGACCCTCCGGGGACCCAGAGGGGGGTTGATTCTCGCCCGGCCGGAGTATCAAAAAAAACTCGACAAGGAGATTTTCCCCGGAATCCAGGGCGGACCCCTCATGCACGTCATCGCCGCCAAGGCGGTGGCGTTCAAGGAGGCCATGGAAACCGGATTCAACACTTACCAGAAACAGGTCGTCGACAACGCCAAGGCTCTGGCGGCAGGCCTGATGGGGGAAGGGGTGGGTTTGGTCTCCGGAGGGACGGACAACCACATGCTCCTGCTTGACCTGAGAAATCTGAACATCACCGGAAAAACCGCCCAGGAAACCCTGGAGCGGGCGGGGATCACCACCAATAAAAACGCCGTCCCCTTTGATCCCTTGGGTCCGGCGGTCACCAGCGGGCTCCGCATCGGCACGCCGGCGCTCACCTCCCGGGGGATGGGGCTTTCCGAAATGACCTGCATCGCGCGTCTCATGGTCCGGGCCCTGAAAGATCCCTCAAGCGAAAACACCCTGAAAGACGTGCGAAAGGCAGCCCTGGATCTTTGCCGGGCATTTCCCTTGTATCCGGATTTATACCCTGAAGCGCCGAATTGAATGAACGCCGTGGACGATCGACCTCCCTGGGAAATCTATTTCATGGATATCGCCTCCCTGGTGGCGAGGCGCTCCACGTGTCTGAGGCGATCCGTGGGGGCTGTCATCGTCAAAGACAAACGCATTTTGAGCACCGGCTATAACGGTGCGCCGTCGGGGATCCGACACTGCCGGGAGACGGGCTGCCTCCGGGAACAGATGGGGTTGGCTTCGGGAGAGCGGCATGAACTGTGCCGGGGGATTCACGCGGAGCAAAACGCCATCATCCAGGCCGCCCTTCACGGAGTCTCCATCAAAGATGCGGACCTGTATTGCACGAATCTGCCCTGTGCCATCTGCACCAAGATGCTCATCAACGCCGGTATCCGGAAAATATACTACCGATCCGGTTATGCGGACCATATGTCCACACAGATGTTCGAGGAGGCGGGGATTGTCGTGGTTCACTTGGAAAACCTTAAACAGGGAAATCCGATATGAAGTGTCCATTCTGCTCGGAACTCGACAACAAGGTCATCGATTCCAGGCTCGGCAAGGACGGGGAAGTGATCCGGCGGCGGCGGGAATGCACGGGATGCGGCAGGCGGTTCACCACTTACGAACACGTGGAGGAAATCCCGCTGACCATTATCAAGAAAGACGGGCGGCGGGAGGTCTTTTCCCGGGAAAAAGTCCTGGCAGGGATGAAGCGGGCCTGCGAGAAGCGCAACATCAGCGTGCACGTCATCGAATCCTTTGCGGACGATCTGGAACGGGACCTGCGGGAAATCGGAGAAAAGGAAATCCCGTCCCATATCGTCGGTGAAAAGGTGATGGCCAAGCTCCATGATCTCGACGACGTGGCCTATGTCCGGTTCGCCTCCGTGTACCGGGAATTCAAAGATGTCAACGACTTCTTCGATGAGCTCAAAATTCTCTTGAACAAACAATAGCCGCGCTGCAATCGTTACAACCGCCATGGATGATCGACGTTTCATGAAAATGGCGCTTGCCCTGGCCCGGAAGGGCACAGGAGCGACCTCCCCCAATCCCATGGTGGGCGCCGTCGTTGTGAAAAACGGAAAAATAGAAGGAAAAGGGTTTCACCGGGAGGCGGGCGCCCCCCATGCAGAGATGGAGGCCCTCCGGGATGCGGGTCCCCGCGCCCGCGGGGCAACCCTCTTTGTCACCCTGGAACCGTGCAACCATTTCGGCCGGACCCCCCCGTGTACCCGGGCCATTCTCGATGCCGGAATCCGGCGCGTGCTGGCGGCCATGGCGGACCCCAACCCGGACGTCACCGGCGGGGGGATGGACTTTCTCAAGAAAAAGGGTGTGGAAACCGCTCTGGGCCTTTTGGAAGACGAGGCCGGGATCCTGAACGAAGCCTATATCACGTTCGTGTCCACCCGCCGGCCCTTTGTCATTGCCAAATGCGCCGCCACCCTGGACGGCCGGATCGCCACCCGCACCGGGGATGCCCGGTGGGTTACCGGAGCGTCCTCCAGGCGGCATGTCCACCGGATGCGGCATGCCGCGGACGCCATCATGGTGGGTGTGGGCACCATTAAACGGGATGATCCCCGGTTGACCACCCGGATTCCCCGAAAGAAGGGCTGTCATCCCATCCGGGTGATCCTGGACACCCGGCTTTCAATCCCGGAACAGGCAAAGGTGTTGCGGCACGACACCGACTCTGATACACTCCTTGTGATCGGTGAAGGGTACGAAAACGCCCCCGAGGTGATGGCCAAAAAGCGCCGGATCGAAAAGCCGGGGGTCAAGATCATCACGGCGCCCCTTAAAGACGGCCGGATCGATTTGTATCGGCTCATGGATCGCCTGGGCGCGCTGGATATCACTCACCTGCTCATCGAAGGCGGGAGCCGCACACTGGGGACCGCCTTTTCCTCCGGCATCGTGGACAAAATCGCCTTCTTTTTCGCGCCCAAAATCCTGGCCGGAGACGACGGATACCCGGTTTGCCGGGGAAGCGGACCGGATCGGATGGAAGAAAGCCTCCGGGTGTATCGAATCCGATATCGACGATTCGGAGACGATGTGATGATCGAAGGGTATCTCAAGCCCGAATCACGGGCGGCACGGCGTCAAGACAGATGAAGAGGCATGTTTACGGGAATCATTGAGGGCCGGGGAACCATCGCGGCGATTTCGGCCGCCCAACAGGGGCGCCGGTTTACCTTTGCCGCGGAATTTCCCCTGGCGGACACCCGGATCGGGGACAGCATCGCCGTCAACGGGGTCTGCCTCACGGCGGTGATGCTTTCCGGAAGCCGGTTCTCCGCGGATGTGTCGCCGGAAACCCTCCATAAAACGACTCTCGGAAACGCCCGCATCGGAGATCGGGTCAATATGGAGCGGGCCATGCGGTTTTCCGACCGGATCGGCGGGCACCTGGTCTCCGGCCACATCGACGGGATCGGGCGGATCCGGGAAAAAACATTAGCGGGAAACGCGTTTCGGGTGGTGATTCAGGCCCCGGAGCCCGTCATGGAATACATGATACCGAAAGGTTCGGTGGCGGTGGACGGGGTGAGCCTTACGGTCAACGAATGTCAAGGGGACGCATTTGAAGTCAGCATCATCCCCCATACGGCGGCCGTTACCACCGTGGGCGTCAAAAAAACCAACGATCCGGTCAACCTGGAAGCGGATATGATCGGAAAATATGTGGCCCATTTCCTGGCCCGGCGGAAACGGATCCCGGAAGAAACCCCGCCCAAAGGAGGGTCTTTGGGCCCGGCGTTTTTGGAAAAAACCGGCTTTTTATAGTTTGAAACCGTAAAAAAGATTGTTTTGTCCGCATCACACGTGGACAACAACAATGGCATCCTGAGAAATCAAAAAACAAGGAGCAAAAGGATCCAATGCCCAAAATTTCCATTGAAAAGGCCATCGAAGAGATTCGACAAGGGAAGATGGTGATCCTGGTGGACGACGAAGACCGGGAGAACGAAGGGGATCTCACCATGGCCGCCGAAAAGGTGACGCCGGAGGCCATCAATTTCATGGCCAAATACGCCCGGGGTCTGATTTGTCTTTCCATGACGGCGGAAAAAATCGACACCCTGGATCTGCCCCCCATGGTCAACAACAACACCTCGCGGTTCCAGACCGGATTCACGGTTTCCATCGAAGCCCGATGCGGGGTGACCACGGGCATCTCCGCCTTTGACCGCGCCACCACCATCCTCACGGCCATCGCCGATGAGGCCAAGCCCCGGGACCTGGTCCGGCCGGGACATATCTTTCCGTTACGGGCAAGAAACGGCGGGGTCATGGTCCGGGCAGGACAGACGGAAGGCTCCGTGGATCTCGCCCGGCTGGCCGGACTCAAACCCGCCGGCGTGATCTGCGAAATCATGGATGAAGACGGCACCATGGCCCGGATGCCGGCCCTCCAGGAATTCAGCGAGCGCCACGGCATCGGGGTCTGCACCATCGCCGACCTCATCGAGTACCGGATGCGGACCGAATCCTTTGTCTCCCGGGCCACGGAAACCGTCATCCCCACGGCCTTCGCCGGTACCTTCAAGGCCGTCGTCTTTGAAAACCGTATCGACGATCTGTTACACATCGCCATGATCAAAGGAGAGATTGATCCGGCGGAGCCCACCCTGGTCCGGGTCCATTCCGAATGCCTCACCGGAGATATCTTCGGATCCCTGCGTTGTGACTGCGGCGAACAGCTCCGGCAGGCCATGCGGATGATGGAACAGGAAGGAAAGGGTGTTTTGTTATACATCCGTCAGGAAGGCCGCGGCATCGGACTGGTCAACAAGCTGAAAGCCTACGCCCTCCAGGACCAGGGGATGGATACGGTGGAGGCCAATCAGGCCCTGGGGTTCAAACCGGACCTGAGGAACTACGGAATCGGCGCCCAGATCCTGGCCAATCTCGGGGTCCGGAAGATGCGGATCATGACCAACAATCCCAAGAAGATCGTGGGGCTGGAAGGGTACGGCCTGAGCATCGTGGAACAGGTCCCCATCGCAGTGGAGCCCAATGAATACAATCGGTGCTATCTGAAGTGCAAAGAGCTTAAAATGGGGCACCTGCTCAATATCGACGCCAACCCATGAATCAAAACCGGCGTCAAGGGGAATCCGTTTGGACGAAAAACGCCAAATGAAGGGATCGCACATGCCGAAAATTCTAGAAGGGAAACTGAACGCAAAGGGAAAACGCTTCGCCCTGGTGGTGAGCCGATTCAACGACTTCATCACGGAGAAGCTGTTGTCCGGAGCCCTCGACGCCCTGCTTCGCTGCGGCGCCCGCGAAGAGGATCTTGAAATCGTCAAAGTACCCGGATCCTTTGAAATTCCGCTGGCGGCAAAAACATTGGCCGAAAGCCAAAAACACCATGCGGTCGTCTGTCTGGGAGCAGTCATTCGCGGGGCCACGCCGCACTTCGATTACGTCAGCGCCGAAGTTTCGAAAGGGATCGCCCAGGTGGGCCTGGAGTCCCGGGTGCCGGTCATCTTCGGCGTCGTCACCACGGACACACTCGAACAGGCCATCGAACGGGCCGGGACCAAGGCGGGGAACAAGGGATGGCATGCCGCCGTCACCGCCGTGGAAATGGCCGACCTGATGGAGGCCCTGGACCGGAAATAATTCATGGGGAGCCGCCGCCGATCCAGGGAACTCGCCATGCAGGCCCTGTTTTTCATGGATCTGGCCCAATGCGTGAACGAAGACGCCTTGAAACTGTACCTGAAGCATTTCCCGCCGCCGGAACATGCATGCGCCTTTTTTCAGGATCTGGTTCACGGCGTCATGAGGGCCTTGCCGGAAATCGATGCATTGATCAAAAACGCCTCGGACCACTGGAAACTCAGCCGTATGTCCGGCGTGGACCGCAACGCCATGCGGGTCGCGGTCTATGAACTGTTATACCGGGGAGATATCCCGCCGAAGGTGGCCATCAATGAAGCCATCGACGTGGGGAAGAAATACGGGAATCAAGAATCCGGTGCGTTCATCAACGGGATTCTGGACTCCATCCACTTAAAACTGGAAAAAGAGGAGGCATATGAAGCATAGACAAGATTCTCTGATCCTAAACAAGCTGACTGTGGGCCCCATCATGGCCAATTGTTTCATCGTGGGGTGCCAAGAGACCAAGGAGGCGTCGGTCATCGATCCGGGGGACGAAACCGATAAAATATTGCTCGCCTTGGCCCGATCCAGCCTGACATTGAAGTACATCATCAATACCCACGGTCATTTCGATCACGTGGGGGGCAATAAAAGGCTCAAAGGCGCCACCGGCGCCGAAATCCTGATCCATCCCCTGGATGTCCCGATGCTGGGGCAACTCGCCGCCAGCGCATCCCGCTGGGGCCTTTCCGCCGATGATTCCCCGGCCCCGGATCGGACCCTTAATGAAGGAGATATCATCACCTTCGGAGAGGTAAACCTCAAGGTCCTCCATACCCCCGGCCACACCCCGGGCGGAATTTCCCTTTACACCGACGGCGTGGTTTTCGTGGGCGACACCCTCTTTGCCGGGTCCATCGGCCGTACCGACTTTCCCGGGGGGGATTACGGCACCCTCATCTCCGCCATTCAAACCAAGCTGTTTCAACTCCCGGATTCCGTCCGGGTCATGTGCGGGCACGGACCGGAAACCACCATCGGTGTCGAAAAGCGAACGAATCCCTTCGCCGCTCTCCGATAGTCTTCTCGTAGCGGTAAACACCTTTTTGCCCGCAGTCTCTGTGGAGCCCCCGCCTTAAAAAGCGGGGCTTGCGGGAAGCGTTCCGGTCAAAGGCCGGTGGATGGCGCCACTTCATATTCCAGGGCGGTGCGTTTTAAAATGTCATAATAAATCATGACCCGCTGCACGTACTGAACGGTTTCACTGCCACGGCAGTAGCCGTAACGGGCATCCCGGTAGTATTTCTGGTAGCTCAACAGGGGGAGTGTCCGCACCAATGCGCTCCAGCGGTCGGGGTTGAGGCCCATCCGCTTGGCCAGATATCTGCCGTCTTGGATGTGCCCGGCGCCGGCGTTGTAGGCCGCAAGGGCCATTCGAATCCGGTCCGGAGCATCCGCATCCGGGTATCGTTGATAAAGATCCTTTAACAGCTTCACTCCGGCACGGATATTCTCTTCGGGATTCAAGAGGTTCTCGACCCCGTAACGCTTTGCGGACGCCGGAATCAGCTGCATCAGTCCATGGGCATCCTGGGGGCTGCGGGCTTCCGGCTCAAAGCGCGACTCCTGGTACACCTGGGCAGCGATCAACCGCCAATCCAACCCATGCGTTTGTGCCGCCGCTTCAATGGTTTCCTGATACTGCGGGAGATGGGTTTTCATGCGGCGATGGAAATCTTTCAGATCCATGTAATCGAAGGCATCCACGTCCGCATAATATCGATTGTAAATTTGTTCAAAGCGTCCGTTTTTGAAAACGACGGCGAAAAAAGCGTTGATCCGTTCCAGCAGGTCATGGGCATCCGGATGGACCGCCCAGCCCAGATATTCTTTGTGGCTGATGGGTCCGGAAATAACGGCCTTCGGATAATACCGCCGGTTCAACTTGGCGATGTGGCTGTCCGCGATGGTGACCGGAATGGCGCCTTCCGCCACCCGGCGGATCAATTCTTCGGTGGGAATATCTTCGATAAGACGAATATCCACGTTGATTCCCTTTGCGCGAAGGGCTTCCAGCCGTTCCTGGTAGGAAGTCCCTTTCCGGACAACCACCGTTTGCCCCGAAAGGTCGTATTCCAGTTGAATCGATCGATTGGTGTGATGGACAATGAGGCGCTGGCGGATTTCCATATAGGGTTCGGAAAAGGCCACCTTGCGTTTCCGGGAGGGCGTAACGGTCAGACTAGCCGCAATGAGATCTCCCCGGCCTTTTAAAAGGTCCGGGATCATCTGTTCCCACCGATGGGCCACTTCCACCTTCAATTTCACACCTAAAAAATCGGCAAAGGCCCGGGACAGTTCGTATTCGAAACCCATGGGTTGGTCCCGGTAAAAATAATAACAGTGGGCGTTGTTCCGGGTGATCACCCTAATTTCGCCCTTTTGAAGAATCCGCTGCAAGTCGGTGCCGGGACTCTGGGGGGTGCACGAAAAAAGAAAAAAAAGCAGCCCCAAAAGAAAGGGGAACCCCTTTTCCGTCCGGCTTTTCCGCATCCCGGAGACGCCCGGGGAGCGGTTGTTTTGCCGGGACTTTAAAACGCCCCAAGTTGGCATGCGGTGATCTTGATGTTCATGGCTTCGCAGGCGGCGCTGACCGCCATTTTCGAAACCTCGAGGGCATCGGCGATCCGCCAGGCCGATTCACAGGAAAGTCTCCCCTTGGTCAGCGCCCGGGTAATCGCCTCGTTCAGGGAAGGTTCGATGCTTTCCGCCGGTTGAACAATTTTCTTTTCGGGTGAATACCCGAACAGCCCCAGCTGGCATTTCGACAATCGGATTCCCATGAGATCCGCCGTTTGTCCCACTTCTTTGGGGGTTTGCGCCGTCTCCTTTGCCACGGCAAAGGCCACGGCACACGGGAGTTGATCTTTTCCCTTGAGTCGTTTTTCGATCCCGGCTTTGATGGATGCGTCCGGCATCGTGTTTTCAGGGTGCTTGGCGGCAAAACCCTTTTTTTCTTGCGTGGCCATATTCTCCTCCTGTTTCAGGCTGTTATGCGCGTGTGGGGCAAGAGGCCCACCTGTTCGGGCTTTATCAGAATTGTGCTTCGGCTTCAAGGATGTTGAACGCGCAACAGATTTTTTATGGGTTTATCATGCGTGATGAAATCGAAACCCTTTGGAGGAATTGGTTGTATTTCAGACTGAATTCCATTATAAATTAAAAGAAACGGATCCTTTCGGCCTCAGCGCCGACGTTGAAGAGAAAGCGTAAGCCAGATTGAAAGCCTTTCAAGCTTCCCGGAAACCGACTCGACAGATCACGGTGGGGAATGTCAAAATCGGGGGAGATGCACCGATTTCGGTGCAATCCATGACCAACACCCCCACCCATGACATCCGTGCCACGGTATCCCAGATCCGACGCCTCGAAAAGGCGGGATGCGAAATCGTCCGCCTCGCTGTCCCCGACATGGCGGCGGCCACCGCCCTTCGCATCATCAAAAAAAAAACCACCATCCCCTTGATTGCGGACATCCATTTCGATTTCCGGCTGGCCCTGGCGGCCGCCGAAGCCGGGGCCGACGGGCTGCGGATCAATCCGGGGAATATCGGGGGCAAAAAAAGGGTCAAGACGGTGGTGGATTGCGCCCGGGAGCGGGGAATCCCCATCCGCATCGGCATCAACGCGGGATCCCTGGAAAAAGCGATCCTCAAAAAACATCAAGGGGCCACACCGGAGGGAATGGTGGAAAGCGCCTTACGGCACGTCCGGATGCTGGAGGATTTGGGTTTCAAACAGATTAAAATCTCCCTGAAGGCCTCGGATGTCCCCCGGACCCTTGCCGCCTATCGTCTTCTTTCCGCGCAAACCGATCACCCGTTGCACGTGGGTGTCACGGAGGCGGGGTCGCTCTTTTCGGGGATCGTCAAATCCGCCCTTGGGATCGGGATGCTGCTGGCCGAAGGCATCGGCGACACCCTGCGGGTCTCTCTGACCCGGGATCCGGTGGAAGAAGTCCGGGTGGGGTATGAAATCCTGAACGCACTGCATATCCGCCGGTACGGTCCGGAAATTATTTCCTGCCCCACCTGCGGGCGTTGCGACATCGATCTGTTCGGCATCGTGGAGCGTGTGGAAAAAGCCCTGTGGAAAAATCCGGTCCCCGTCAAGCTGGCGGTGATGGGGTGTGTGGTCAACGGTCCGGGGGAAGCCCGGGAAGCGGATATCGGTGTTGCGGGGGGCAAAGGCACGGGCGTTCTCTTCCGAAAAGGCAAAGTCGTTAAAAAATTCCCCCAAGAACGCCTGGTGGCGGTATTGATGGAAGAAATACAACGGTTCGAAAAAAAACGGAAGGAAGCGACTCTATGAAAAAGCGTGGAGAGACGGCGATTTCTCCCACCCGAGAAGAAGACTACCCGGAATGGTATCAGCAGGTGATCAAGGCCTCCGATCTGGCCGAGCGGTCGGCGGTCCGTGGATGCATGGTCATCCGCCCCTGGGGATATGCCCTGTGGGAGAACATCATGGGCGCCCTGGATGCCATGTTCAAGGCTACCGGCGTCCAAAACGCCTATTTCCCCTTGTTCATCCCCTTGTCCTTCCTTGAAAAAGAAGCCGAGCACGTGGAAGGGTTCGCCAAGGAATGCGCCGTGGTGACGCATCATCGCCTGGAGAAGGGACCGGACGGCGGCCTGGTCCCGGCAGGGTTGCTGCAGGAACCCCTGGTGGTTCGCCCCACGTCGGAGACGATCATCGGAGACTCCTTTTCCCGGTGGATTTCCAGCTACCGGGATCTTCCGATCCTGATCAATCAGTGGGCCAATGTGGTTCGATGGGAGCTGAGAACCCGCATCTTTTTGAGGACCAGTGAGTTTTTATGGCAGGAAGGGCACACCGCCCACGCCTCGGCGGAAGAAGCTATCGAGCGGACTTTCTTGATGCTCGATATTTACGCCCGTCTGGCCGAAGAATACCTGGCCATGCCGGTGATCAAGGGCCGGAAGAGCGCTTTGGAACGCTTTCCCGGAGCCGTGGACACCTTTTCCATCGAATCGATGATGCAGGATCGAAAAGCCCTTCAGGCCGGCACCTCCCACTTTCTGGGGCAAAACTTCGCCCGGGCGTCCGGTATTACCTTCCAAAGCGCCGAAGAAAAAGAAGAATATGCCTGGACCACCTCGTGGGGGTCTTCCACCCGGATGATCGGCGGGCTCATCATGACCCACGGCGACGACAACGGCATCATCCTCCCCCCACGGGTGGCCTCGGCCCATGCGGTGCTCCTTCCCATCTACCGCTCCGATAAAGAAAAAGCCGAGGTCATGAGTTATGCGGCAACCCTGGCCCGGGAACTTCAGGATGTCCCATATCATGACGCCCCTTTGCGCATCCAAATCGATGCGCGGGACACGGGCGGGGCCCGGAATTGGGACTGGATCAAGAAAGGCATTCCGTTAAGGGTGGAGATCGGGCCCCGGGACATCGCCCAGAACGCCGTGTACCTGGGTCGGCGGGACAAGGGGAATACGGATAAAGTCTCCCTCAAGCGGGAGGCCTTCATCGGTGAAATCCACCGGATTTTAGACGAGATTCAAAAGAATCTCTATGAACGGGCCATGGCCCACCGGAAAGCCCATACCATCACGCTGGATGACCGCGACGGCTTTTATGCATTTTTCACGTCCAAGAATACGGACCCTCCGGAGATTCACGGAGGATTCGCATTTTCCCATTGGTGCGGTTCCCAGGACTGTGAAGCCAAAATCAAAGAAGACCTGGGGGTTACCATTCGGTGTATCCCCCTTGACGCCGGGCACGAAAACGGTTCCTGCATCTGCTGCGGCAATGCCAGCACCGAACGGGTGGTCTTCGCTAAGGCCTATTAAACCCCAACGTTGCATTAAAAACATGGCGAATAATTCTGAAGCCGTCCGGCTTTTGCAACGTTGGGGTAAACGGACGAAGAAGACGGCACGTCCATCTCCGCATAGGTATTGTTCTCCGGTATGATTCGAATCAACGATATCATCGACAGGGCCCTTGACGTCAATCCCGATGCGGATATCGACATCATCAACCGCGCCTACATTTACTCCGCCCGGGTCCACCAGGGCCAGGTGCGGCTGTCCGGCGAACCCTACTTGAGCCACCCCCTGGAAGTCGCCAAAATTCTTGCGGACATGAATCTCGACAGCACCAGCATCGCGGCCGGCCTACTCCACGATGTCATCGAAGATGCAGAAGCCACCCAGGTCACCCCGGAAGATTTAAAATCCATGTTCGGGAAAGAAGTGGCCCACATCGTATCGGGAGTCACCAAGCTCAGCGTACTCCCCTTCAGCAGCGCCCAGGCCCGGCAGGCGGAAAGCATCCGGAAAATGATATTGGCCATGGCCGACGATATCCGGGTCATTTTGATCAAACTGGCCGACCGCCTTCACAACATGCGGACCCTCCAGTATCACAAATCCGCCAAGCGGAAGGAGATTGCCCAAGAGACCCTCGATATATACGCCCCCATCGCCGGGCGCCTGGGCATCTATTGGGTCAAGAAGGAACTGGAGGATATCGCCTTCATGAACCTGAATTACGGGGAGTACTCCAAGATCCTCAGCCGTCTGAAGCAAGGGCGCCAGGAATCCGAGAAATACATCGAGACGGTGAAAACCCTCATTCAGAAAAAAATGGAGGCGTCGCAATTGAAATGCGAGGTCCTGGGAAGATACAAACACATCTACAGCATCTATCAGAAGATGATCCGCCAGGACCTTTCTTTCGAAGAGATTTACGACGTCATCGCCTTTCGGATCATCCTTTCCACCATCCCCCAATGTTATGAAGCCCTGGGGATTTTGCATTCCATGTGGAAACCCATCGCCGCCAAGTTCAAGGATTACATCGCCGTTCCCAAGCCCAACATGTACCAGTCCCTGCACACCACCGTCATCGGTCCCTACGGCGAACGCGTGGAAATCCAGATCCGGACATGGGAAATGGACCGGGTGGCCAAGTCCGGCATCGCAGCGCACTGGGGGTATAAAGAAGGGAAAAAGATGGATGAAACCATCCTCAAGCGCTTCTCCTGGATACAAAACCTGGTGGAAAATCAGGAAAATTTCAGGGACCCCAGTGAATTTTTGGAAAATGTCCGCATCGATCTCTTCCCGGATGAAATTTATGTCTTCACGCCCCGGGGGGAGATCAAGTCCCTTCCCAAAGGCGCCACCCCCATCGATTTCGCCTACCTGATCCACACCGAGGTGGGGAATCAGTGCACGGGAGCCAAAGTCAACGGCCGTATGGTCTCCTTGAAACATGAGTTGGAAACCGGAAACATCGTGGAGGTCATCACCACCAAGGGGCATCACCCCAGCAAGGACTGGCTCAATTACACCAAAACCGTGAAGGCCCGGGCCAAAATCCGGCAATGGATCAAGGCGCAGGAAAAGGAACGCAGTCTCTCCCTGGGCCGGGAGATGTGTGAAAAAGCCTTTCGAAAATATCGTCTTAATTTTTCCGAAAAAAGCAAATCTCCGGCCATGAAAACGGTGGTGGGGGAGTTCGGACTGAAATCCCTGGAAGATTTAATCGCCAGTGTGGGATACGGAAAGATCACACCGCTTCAGGTGGTACGGAAATTTTTACCGAAACCCGAAGCAGAGGAAGATGCCCTTTTGACGAAGGGCGCCGAGAAAAGGGAGAGAAAGAAACCCAAGGGGGGTGTGGTCGTCAAGGGCGTGGACGACATCCTGGTCCGGTTTGCAAAGTGCTGCCGGCCCGTGCGCGGGGATGCCGTTACCGGTTATATCACGCGGGGATACGGCGTCACCATCCACCGTACACAGTGTATCAACGCCCTCAAAATGAATCCGGAACGTCAGATTGAAGTGGAGTGGGCGCCGGAAATCATCGAAACTTTTCCGGTAAAGATCCGGGTACGCGCACTCGATCGAGTAGGTCTTTTGGCGGATCTTGCCGCCAATATCAGCAAGAACGCCGCCAATATTTTAAGCGCAAGAACCGATAACCGAAATGCCGATGAAACGGTCACCAGTTTCTTCACCATCAGTGTGGAAAACACCACGCACCTGGACCGGGTGCTGGCGGACATTCGGAGAATTAAAAACGTTCAGGAAGTGGTCCGCATCGGCCGCTAGGCGACCTTCACCACGCGCCCCGATTTAATGCACTGGGTGCAGACCGTCAGGCGCTTCACCGTCCCGTCTTTCAGGGTGCGGACCCGTTGAAGGTTGGGATTAAACCGCCGCTTGGTGACATTGTGCGCATGGCTGATATGATTCCCCACCATGGGACGCTTGCCGCATATTTCACAAATCCGTGACATCGTATCTCTCCTTCAGAGGGCGAAACGCCCCTTGGTACAAACCTTTTTAATTTATCCGATTCTTTTTTAAAAGTAAAGGCATTCGCTGGGGGAAAGTCAATTTTCGGCCATTACCGCTTCACATCGTTTGATGTACGCGATGGCCTTCTGATGAACCCCTACGTCGGGATGATTTTCCAATATGCTTACGAAGCGCTGTTTGGCCGCTTCGTAATGCCGGGTCTTGTAGTAGAAAAGACCGACTTGGAATTCATGTTCCGCCACGCTGCGGTGACACTCTTTGATGTGGGTCCGGGCTTTTTGGGCGTACGGATCTTCGGGAAACTGCCGCAGAAGTCTTTGGAACGTTTCCAGGGCCTTTCTTGCCGGGACTTGATCCCGATCGACGGTATCCATCTGATCATAGTAGCATCGTCCGATTTGATAGATCACGTAAGGTACCGCTTCATTTTGGGGGTGAAGGGTTTCAAACTCTTCATAGGCAAATATGGCCTCTTCGTATTCCTTCAGCGCATAATGGGCGTCCGCCTTTTTCAGTTCCGCCAGAATCGCATACTTGGAAAACGGGTACCAGCTTTTCAGCTTGTCGAAAAGTTCGATGCTTGTTTTATAATTTCCCCGGGAGAAGGCGTCCATCCCTTCACTGGCCAGTTCCGGGGCGGTTTTTTCTTCCTTGGACTGAAAATAGGAACACCCGGATATCAGCAGGAAAAGGAAAATGAGCAAAAAAATGAGCCCGCGTCTCATCTTCATCGGTCGGTACACCCTTATAAACCCCGGCGGCGAGCCTGGAGACCCGCCGCCGATATTTCGATGAAAACCGTGGCTGTGCTGAACAAAACGGCTAAGACAAGACCTTGTTGATGGTATCTTCGAGCTTGGATTTGGCCACCATTCCGGTGACTTGTTCCACGACGGTCCCTTCTTTGAAAAAAATCAGGGTGGGGATCGCCCGGATTCCGTACTTTCCCGGGGTCACCGGGTTATCATCCACATTGCACTTGGCAAACTTGATCCGATCCCCGAATGCACCGGCCAATTCCTCCACGATGGGGGATATGGCCCGGCAGGGGCCGCACCAGGGTGCCCAGAAATCCACCAATACGGGTTGATTTGCCTGCAGTACTTCATCTTCAAAACTGGTGTCGCTGACTTCCATCACGCCTTGCGCCATGTCCGTTCATCCTTTCTGAAAAATCAAAATTTATGTAAACATAGGCAATTTGCCCCGTTTTGTCAACTCAGTTTCGTCGAATCGGTCCGTCCTTGACCCGGTTGCGCATCGCTTGTAAAATCGACGCGCATCCCGGGGCATCAAAAAAAGCGTGGCCCGGCGTTGCGATGTACATGAAAAGTGCGTCAATGGACAACCTGTAAAAGGAAGAAACCATGGGAGAAAAAACGGAAAAGAATCTGGCAATGGCCTTTGCGGCCGAATCCAAAGCCTCCGCCCGTAATGCGGTGTTCGCCCTGAAAGCGGACCAGGAGGGATTCCCCCAGATCGCCCGGTTGTTTCGCGCCGTTGCCGAAGCCGAGGCGGTGCATGCAAGGCGGTTTTTAAGACTGATGCGGGGAAAGGTCGGCAGTACGGAGGAAAACCTTGAAACCGCCTTCCAGAAGGAGATCCGGGCCAACGTGGAGGAATATCCTCCCCTGATCCGGGAGGCGTCCGAGGAGAAAATGGACGTCGTCCAAAAGGCTTTCAGCGAAGCGCGGGATGTGGAAAGCCGGCATGCGGAGCTTTACAAGAACGCCATGAAGGATTTCCTCGCCGATCGCCTCACCGCGTATTTCGTCTGCCAGGTGTGCGGTTACGTGGCCGAAGATGCGGCGCCGCAACGGTGCCCCGTTTGCGGCGCCGTCCGGGAAAAGTTCAAACCCATCGACGGATAAAACGGTAACGCGTGCCCTATCGGGATCCGGTCCCCCTCCCGAAGATGTCTCTCCCGGCCAATGGGTTATAAAGCTTCGTGATGGCAAACTTCATCACATCCAGGCTTTTCATTTCCGTAATGATCTTCCAGAGGAGCTCTTCGGCCTGTTCCGACAGCACACAGGCTTGTGTGGCATCAAAAGTCAGCTCGGGGTACCCTTTAACCAGCTTTTTTTGATCCTTTTTGCTCATCTCCACCTGGATTGCCTTTTTTCCGTCAATCTCCTTGATCCGGTCGGCCAAACCCATTTCTTGAAGTTTTTGAATCCGTTCGTCGTCTAAAAAGACATTGATGTACGCATCGGCCATTCGACTCCCTCCCATTTGTCGGTTTACAATATCCGGCATTCCGCGTTGTTTCGGAACGCCGCCTTCCGGCTTTAACTTTGGGCAGATACCACGGACCCATATTCATATCAAGCGCCAAAATACCGCCGGTCGTCTCTTTTTCCTTTTTCACAAAAGGATCTTCATGATATGGGCCTGGACAGCAAACGTCTCGTTTTCTTGGGGGCTGGATCGTCCGGTTCAGGATTTAACGGGTCCGCCGGTTCACTCGAAACAGCAATACGGCGGCCATGGCGGAAGAAAGGAGAAAACAGCCGCCCATGGCATAAAATACCGAGCGGAGCCCGAAATGATCCGCTAAATAGCCGGATACCGCCGCGGCGGTGGACCCGACGCCGAAGGTGATGAAAAAGTGGATCCCGTACCCCAAGCCGTGACGATGCCGGGGCAGATACGTGGAAAGGAGATAATTCTGCATGGGCTGCGTGGAAAAATAAAAAAACGCATACATCACCGCGGAAAGTACGAGGATCAGGTTGCTGGAGGCCGCCATCAGGAACACAAAGACCGTACCGAGAAGGATCGCCCCCAGGTAGAGGCGTTCCGCCTGGATGCGGTCCACTCCCCTTCCTGCCACGTATTGCCCCAAAGCCCCTGATAAGAGAGCGATGGTGGCCACGGTCCCGCCCAGAGCCACCTTGTCGAGCTTAAGCCCCGCCATATGGATGCTTTCCCCCATATACGCCGGAAGGAAGGTCATGATCCCTTTATAGGTCAGTCCTAAGGCCATGGCGGAAAGAAAAAAAACAGTCAAGTTCAAATAAGAAATGGGAAACGGGGGTTTTTCCGTCTTTTCTGCATCGCTTTTTTCCCTTGCCGCCGGATATCGGGGAATGGTCAGGGAATACATTCCCGCCAGAATGCCGATGACCCCGTAGACGACATGGGGCGTACGCCACCCCAGGGTCGACCCGATCCAGGCCGAAAGCAAAGGGACCGAGGCGACCCCCAGGCTGCCGGCGATCCCGTGGATGCCGAAGGCTTTTCCCTTTTCCCGGACGGCCAGGGAAATCAGCGTGTTGGAAGCCGGATGATACGTACTGCAAAAAAGGCCGATCCCGCCCATGAGGATGCCGTAATGGATCAGCGCGCCGGTGGGCCACACACCCAGCGCCAGGATGCCCGCCCCGAAAAGAAAGAAGGTGATGAGTCTCCTGGGCCCGATCCTGTCCGCCAGGTATCCGGAAGGGAGCGAACCGATCCCGAACGCATAGGAAAAGACCGTCACCACGAGACCCAAATGGAAATAGTCCGTGGAAAATTCCATGATGAGAAGGGGAATCAAAGGGGGTAACACCCCTTCGAAAAGATGCACCAGAAAATGGGAGGAGGTGGTCAGCTTGATGATGCGTTTTTCGTCTTTGTCCAATCCGTGCTCCTTGGAATCATCCACCCGCACCGCATCCGATACGCATACGGATTAAAAAAGGGACGATCGTTCAAAAGTCTTGAGTATCGGCAATGGACACGCGTGTCAATTTATATATCCTGCGGGATCGGGTTCCCTTCACCAGGGAGCCCCGCCCTTCAGAGCGGGTGGGCGCCATTCATTAGAGGTTGACGGGGCATGCCGGACAAGGGTAGCTTATCCCCATTCCGAAACATCTCGTTTTACTCATTGGTCAGCCAAAGGGAAAACCCACGGATGGGGACCTGCACCGTCTGCGAAACAAAAGGAAACCATGTTTCCGACGGCCTCGGCGTATGCGCCTCGTGCCTTCGAAGCGGCTCCAGGGACGCCCGGCGTCAAGCCGAAAAAGCCCACGCCGTGAGCCGAAAACGGTTCGGCTTCCCCGCGCGCCCGCCTTCCGATCCGTCCGGAATCCATTGCGGCGGCTGTGTGAATGACTGCCGGATTCCGGATGGCGGAACAGGGTATTGCGGAATCAAAAAGAATCTCGGTGGATCCCTTTCCGGTGTTTCTTCCACCCGGGGGAAGCTTTCCCGGTATCACGATCCGCTCCCCACCAATTGCGCCGGCGACTGGGTCTGTCCGGCAGGCACCGGGGCCGGTTATCCCCGGTATGCCTTCTGCAAGGGCCCCGAATACGGATACAAGAATCTGGCGGTTTTCTTTCACGCCTGCACGTTCAACTGTCTTTATTGCCAGAATTGGCAATTCAAAGAACAGACGCATCTGCCGCAGACAACGGATGTCTTCTCGTTGATCGCCGCCGTGGATGCAAAAACCGCCTGCATCTGCTATTTCGGGGGAGATCCATCTCCCCAGGCGGCCTTTTCGATCCACGCCTCCCGGTTGGCGCTGAAAAAAAACAATGACACCCTCTTGCGGATCTGCTGGGAGACCAACGGCTCCATGAACCCCGGACTTCTCGCCGAAATGCTCGAAATCGCCCTTTATTCAGGAGGATGCATCAAGTTTGATCTCAAGGCCTTCGACGATGGACTCCACCAGGGACTCACCGGCGTCTCCAATCGGTATACCCTTGAAAATTTTCGCCGGGCGGGAAAGTGGATTTCGAAACGACCGGTTCCCCCCCTGGTCATCGCCAGCACCCTTTTGGTCCCGGGATACATCGACGCCGCCGAAATCAGCGCCGTCGCCCAATTCATCGCCTCGGTGGACCCGGAAATCCCCTATGCCCTGCTGGCTTTCCACCCCCGGTTTTTCATGTCCGATCTTTCCACCACCACCCGGCGTCTGGCCTACCAGTGTGAGGAGGCGGCCCGGCGGGCCGGATTGAAAAACGTGCGCATCGGAAACCGGCATTTGCTCTCCTGAACCCCCGAGGATACAGCGCCCTTATTATGTTTTCCTTTGACCAGTTCCCCGAAGATCGAAAAAAGGACATCGGCTTTGTACTGACCGACATCGACGACACTCTGACCCATAAAGGGCGGCTCATCCCCGTCGCGTATGCCGCCATGGAACGGCTGCAACAAAATAGGCTCCGGGTCGTTCCCATCACGGGCCGGCCGGCCGGATGGTGCGATCACATGGCCCGCATGTGGCCCATCGACGGTATCGTGGGCGAAAACGGCGCTTTTTATTTTCGCTATGACCGAAACGCCAAAAAAATGATCCGCCGATACGCAAAGGAAGCGGCCGAGCGCAAGGCGGACCGTGAACGGCTTGATAAAATTGCAGAAAAAATCCTGGCAACGGTTCCCGGATGCCGTGTTTCGGCGGATCAGGCCTTCCGTGTGGCGGATCTGGCCATCGACTTTTGCGAGGACGTACCCCCCTTGCCGGAGAAAGAGATGGATCGGATCGTCCAAATTTTCAAGGCGGCCGGGGCACAGGTCAAGATCAGCTCCATCCACATCAACGGCTGGTTCGGCGATTACGACAAGCAGACCATGACGGCGCTTTTTTTCAAAGAAATTTTTGGCGTTGAACTCGAAAAAGTGAAAACCCGGGTCCTTTTTTCCGGAGACTCCCCCAATGACGCCCCCATGTTCGCGTATTTTCCGGAATCCGTGGGAATGGCCAACATCGTCGCCTTTCAAAACCGATTAACATCACTCCCGGCATGGGTCACGTCACGGGAGGGGGGATACGGTTTCGCCGAGATGGTGGACATCCTCCTGACCCACTCGCGGCATTGAGCGGCTCGCCACCAGGTAGACCCCTTTTTCCCCCATGAAATCCGCCTCGAGGATTTGGCCGATGGTCACGGGCGCCTCTACCCGAATCCGATGGATCCGGCGGACGGCATCCAGGACTTTGTTTTTCGGGATCGGCCCGGTCAACCGCACCGGAAGCCGGGGCCACAGGGCGTTTGACACGGTGACGGTGGTGCTTAAATCCCGGCGCGGATCCAAAAACTCCTGCCGGGCGTACTTGGCGCCCCGGTCACATTCGTTTCCGGAAATCTCCTTGATCTCGCTGCCTTCATGCTCCAGTTGCAGGGGGCACCCCACGGGGCACGCGATGCAGGTCAAACGGACGGTTTCAGGCACTGGATTCTCCTGCCGGCAACGGCCGGATATCGATTCTCAGGGTGTCGCCGTGGAAGCGGTCCAACAAATCGGGCTTGATTTTCAGCATAATCATCTCTGCGGGAACAACGAATTTGAGCTTTTTTTGCAGAAGGTCCCCCACCCGGACAATGCACGGCTTCATAGGGACCTTACATCGAAGATAGATGGTGTGCGCCCGCTCCGGACTCAGGGAGTGGGGCACGCAATACCGCACGTTGTCCCCCGGAACCAGGAGGATATTGTCCCGGGGCCGCTGGATTCCCCGGGCATGCTCTCCGGCAAATCCCCCGGCCAAAAGTGCCTCCGCCGTGACGAAATCCACCAGGTCGTGTACGTGCAAGACGTTTCCGCAGGCGAATACCCCCGGCATGCTCGTCTCGAGGGTACTGGAAACGCGCGGCCCTCCGGTCACCACGTCCAACTGAATGCCCAGGGCCTGGGAAAGCTCGTTTTCCGGGATCAGACCGATGGAAATCAGAAGGGTATCGCAGGGGACATCCCGGATTTGCCGCATGTCGGGCATGAAATCGGGTCCCACCGGCGCCACGGTGACCTTTTCCACCCGGTCCCGACCGTGAATATATGCCACGGTGGTGGAAAGATGAAGAGGGATGCCAAAATCCTCCAGACACTGAACCACATTCCGCGTCAACCCGTTGGAATAAGGCATGAGTTCAAAAACCCCCACCACCCGGCATCCTTCCAAAGTCAGGCGCCGGGCCATGATCAGGCCGATGTCCCCGGAACCCAGCACGGCGATCCGTCTGCCGGGCAAGTATCCTTTCATGTTGACGAATTTTTGTGCCAGTCCGGCGGTCAAAACACCCGACGGCCGGGTCCCCGGAATCCGGACGGCCCCCCGGGTCCGCTCCCGGCAGCCCATGGCCAGCACCACCGCTTTCGCCGTGACCCGGGCCATCCCGAAGGCCGGATTCATGATGCGTACCGTCTTGACCCCGTCCGAATCCAGGCCCACGCCCGCCGCATAACTTCCCGGAACCACATCCACGTCCTGGTCGATGACGGTTTCAAGGAAGCGCTGGGCGTACTCGGGGCCGGTGAGATTTTCCTTGAAATAATGGAGGCCGAAACCGGCATGAATGCACTGGAGGAGGATCCCTCCGGCTTCGGGCTCCCGGTCCAGGATGAGAATTCGTTCGGCGCCGGCATCCCGGGCCCCCAGGGCCGCCCCCATCCCGGCGGGCCCGCCGCCGACCACCACCACATCGTACGCTTTTTTCATTCTTCCGAGCACGACGGCGCCCTCCTTGTGGAAAAAACCGGCAGGGCATCCTCCCTGGGCACAACAATCCATGATCCGCCGCCGCGTTTGGTGATCCGTTCAAAGGGCTGACCCGTGCGGGCGGCCAGGATGTCCATGCAGCGCGTCGTGCAAAAGCCGCCCTGACAACGCCCCATTCCGGCCCGGCTCCGGAACTTGATGCCGTCCAGGGTGCGGGCGCCGTGGTCTATGGCATGATGGATCTCCGCCTCGGTCACCATTTCACAACGGCAGACCACCCGCGCAAAGAGCGGGTTTCGGCGGATGAGCGCTTCCCGGGTTTCCGTGGGCAGGGTAGCGAAGCGCGGCGGCGCTTCCACCAGGGGGTTGAAATCCTTTTTTTCCTTTAGATGAAGCCCTTCGGCCTTCAGAATGTCCCGGACATATTCGGCGATGGCCGGAGCGGCGGTCAGTCCCGGGGACTGGATCCCCGCCACATTGATGAAGCCTTTCACCCTGGACGTGCCGATGATGAAATCGTTGGTATTGCTCGCGGCCCGAAGGCCGGCGAACTCCGTGATGGTTTCCTTTTCGGTGATGGACGGGCAAAGGTCTTTGATGAAACTGAAAACCTCCGCCGCCCCTTCATAGGTGGTGGAAAGATCCCATCGATCCGAGGTATCCGAGGCGGTGGGTCCCACCATGATGGTTCCATTGTAGGTGGGGATGATCAATATTCCCTTTGTATGTTTTCGGGGGACCGGGAAAATGAGATGCTGGACGATCCCCATGAGACGCCTGTCCAGCATGTATTCCTCCCCCTTCCGGGGATGGATGCTGAAGTCGTCAAGACCCACCATCCGGGCCACGCGGTCGGCAAAAATACCGGCGCAGTTGATCACAAAGCGGGCCTTCACGGATCCCCGGGGCAGATGCAGCACCAGGTGGTTCGGCGTTGTTTCGATATGATCCACGGGGCTTTCGGTTTTCAGCGTGACGCCGTTTGCCGTGGCGTTTTCCACGAGGGAGAAGGAAAACTCATACGGATTGATGACCCCGGCCGACGGGGCGTAAAGAGCGGCCGTCAGATCCCTGGACAGATTCGGTTCTTCGCTTTTCAGGCGATCCCGTTCCCAAATTTCAAGTCCCGGAACCCCTTTTGCATCCCCCTGGCGTTTCAAGTGGTGGAGGACGCCCACTTCTTCATCGGTTTTGGCCACCACCAGTTCCCCGATCCGGCGAAACCCGAAATTCAAATCCAGGCAAAGCGTGTCGAAGAGCGCATTCCCCCGAACCACGAGCCGGCCCTTTAGGGTATCGGGCGAGCTGTGATGTCCGGCATGGATGATGCCGCTGTTGGTCTTGCTGGTGCCGAACCCCACTTCGGTGAGGGCTTCCAGCAAAACGACATCGATGCGATAGCGGGAAAGCTCCCTGGCAATGGCACAACCGATCACCCCGCCGCCGATGATGGCCACGTCAAACATGGATTTCCCTTTCAAATGGCCCGCTGGTTTTCCTTTATGAGGTTAAAAATATCATAATTTGTCGACGGAATAAACGGAATAAATGGAGTTTGGTTTTTCCGGCTCACCGGGTAACGATCATCATGGAAAATAATGCCCCGTGAGATCAAAAAGGTGGTCATTCTCTTTACGGACCGAAGGTCTCGCTGTTTTCTATGATCTGACCGGCACGCAGGCCTATCCGGATTTGAAGGGTTTTTCTGCAGACAATTTCCATATTGACAGCCGATCTTCCCTTGGATATCGAGTTGTCCGAAGGACACGGCGACAACTCGTTTCCCTGTCTTGGGGCGCACACTGAAGCGGAACACAATTCAATCCTACACTCTGCCCGCACGCAATACAGCGAATTCTTGTCGATTCAATTCAATAATTCTCATCAATGAGAATGTAAAGAATCCACCCACAAATCGACAGAAGATACAGCGTGAAGATTGAAGATCAAGCAGAGCAAAATCGGCATCAATCCAACAATGGAGGCAGGTCGATGAAAAAAACAGATCAAAAGCCCTACAACAAAAAAGTCACATTCCGCTTCCAGGCCGATCCGGGAAATAAGATTTTCGTCGCCGGAACATTCAATGAGTGGCAACCGAATAAAACGAGACTGAAGGGCAACGGCACCGGCGAATACAGCGTTTCCCTGAAACTGCCGGCCGGCCGCCATGAATACAAATTCCTCGTGGGAGACAGCTGGTGCGCCGATCCCCAAAACCCGGAAGCCATACCCAATGACCGTGGATACACCAACAGCGTGATCGTTGTCGAATAACCCGGCGGACCCGACATGAACGTTCGGCCTGATATACGATTTTTTGCTGATCGGCGGGCGTTGGCAACCGCCTTGTCGTCACACGTGGCACAGGCGGCGCAAGTGGCGTCCGATGCACGCGGGTGGTTTTGCGTTGCTCTTTCGGGCGGGTCGCTCATGGACCTGCTTGCGCCTGCCCTGGCGGCGCCTTCCTTGCGCGATCGTATCGACTGGTCGACCTGGCAGGTTTTCTGGGTCGACGAACGGTGGGTGCCGCCAAGCAGCCCCGACTCCAATTTCGGCCTTGCCCGCAGGTTGCTGTTCAGTCGCGTCGGCATTCCCGAGGCACACATCCATGCCGTGGATGATTCCAAAAGCCCCGATGAGACCGCGCGAGCCTATGAAGCACAGATAAGAAGAACACTGCCCGTCGAAGCCGGCGCACTCCCGCGATTCGATATGGTCCTGCTCGGACTGGGAGAAGACGGTCACACCGCCTCGTTGTTTCCGGGGCATCCGGCCTTGCAGGAAAACCGCCGCTGGGTGGTTCCGGTTTTCAATGCCCCCAAGCCGCCGCCGGTTCGGGTGACCATGACCCTGCCGGTGATCAACGCCGCCCGGCAGGTCCTCATTGTCGTCGCGGGGTCGCGCAAGGCCGGCGTTGTGGGGCGGGTGCTTCATCCCGGCAATGAAGATCTAAAAATGCCCGTTCAGAGGCTGAACCCTGTCAACGGTGCATTGAGTTGGTTTTTGGATCAGCGGTCATACACTTCGCCATTTTACCGAAAAAGCGAGGATTGAGAGGATGAATAAGCGAGATGCCATTTTGGAAGCCGCATGGACATATCTAAACAAGGCGGTTGTCTGTTACCAAGGCAGACCGGTTGGCACCATTGCCGCGTTGGACACCGGCAAAGCGACGCTCAATTACGATCAGGTATTCACCAGAGACTTTTTTGTCAGTGCGTTGGCGTTTCTGCTCAACGGAAAGTTCGAAATTGTCCGTAATTTCCTTTCCGTCACTTCCGAACTGCAGCGTATCGATAAAAGCACTGATTGTTTCACGCCAAATCGAGGTCTGATGCCGGCCAGTTTTAAGATCGTCGCTGAAGATGGAACTGAAAGGCTTCAGGCGGATTTTGGCGAACACGCCATCGGGCGGGTCACGCCGGTGGACGCGAGCTTGTGGTGGCTGTTGCTGCTGCACTTGTATGTAAACGCTTCGGATGACAGGACCTTTGCGGCCCGGAAAAAAATCCGACAAGCGATTACGTCCATTTTGGATCTTTATCTCGTCGCGCATTTTGAGCTCATTCCTACACTGCTGGTTCCTGACGGAGCGTTTATGATTGACCGGCGTATGGGAATGTACGGCCACCCCATCGACATAGAGGTGCTCTTCCATGCCGCCTTACGGGCAGCGCACGACATCCTTTCGATAGTGCCGACCGAAGAAAATAGCGACTACCTCCGAAAAGTGGAACACAGGCTCGGGCATCTTGTCGATCATATCCATGAATACTACTGGCTCGACAAAGACCGTATTGAACGGATGTGCACCTTCAGCCAGGACGAGTTCGGTCCTCATGTAGCGAATCAATATAATATCTATTCCGCATCTGTTCCAGCGTGGGTCGCACCATGGGTTGGCTCGTCCGGAGGGTATTTCGCCGGAAATATCGGACCCGGCAGGGTGGACTTCCGTTTTCTGGCGCTCGGCAATCTGCTTTCAATACTCTCCGATTTGGCGGACGATACGCAACGGCAAAAAATAATGTCATTACTTGAAAACCAACGAAACCGCATCTTGGCGCAGACGCCCATGAAGGCCTGCTACCCCGCCCTGGAGGGAAGGGATTGGCATCTGATGACCGGGGCCGACCAAAAAAATACACCCTGGTCTTACCACAATGGGGGCAGCTGGCCTTTTCTGCTGTGGCTCCTTGCTGCAGTTTCAATCAAGACCGGCAGGCAAGTCCTGACAAAACAAGGCCTTGAGATGCAGGCAGCCAAACTGGCGGCCGATGGGTGGCCGGAATATTATGACGGGATCGAAGGTTCTGAAATCGGAAAAGAAACACGGCGACTTCAGGTGTGGACCATCGCCGGATTTGTTGCGGCCGATACGCTATTGGAACATCCTGAAAAAGCCGAAGTTTTGATGTTTAGAGACAAAACCCGAGCAGCCGCTTGTCCATTGGAAAGAAACGAATGAAAACGACCGCCGAACACAGACGACTTGCGGACCACCGGGTCCGCCGAGCAAACTGGAAAAAATGGGGCCCCTATCTCAGCGAGAGATCATGGGGTACCGTCCGCGAAGACTACAGCGCTGACGGCAGTGCCTGGGAGTATTTCCCGCACGATCAGGCCCGCAGCCGGACCTACCGCTGGGGTGAAGACGGCATCGCCGGAATTTCGGATCGCTATCAGTACATCTGTTTCGCCTTGGCGCTCTGGAATGGCAAGGATCCGATTTTAAAAGAACGCATGTTCGGGCTGACCGGATCCGAGGGAAACCACGGCGAGGATGTCAAGGAGTACTACTTCTATCTCGACAGCACGCCCACTCACAGCTACATGAAGATGCTGTACAAGTACCCTCATGACGAATACCCCTATGCCGATCTGGTCTCTAAGAATCGGCGGCGGGGATTTTCCGATTTTGAGTATGAGCTCCTGGATACCGGCGTGTTTGCTGGCGATCGCTACTTCGATGTCGTTGTCGAGTACGCCAAAGCGACCGAAGACGACATCCTGGTCAACATTGCCGGAATCAACCGTGGACCGGAAGCTGCCAGATGTTTGTTGCTGCCAAGCCTCTGGTTTCGCAACACCTGGTCGTGGGGATACGAAAACGACCCCATGAACGACTTTTCGGGCAAACCGCGCCTGCAACAGGTCAAGGGCCCTTCCGGCATTTCCGCGGCAGAGGTTCTGCATCCGGCAGCCGGGAACTATCTTCTGTACGCGGAAGGCCCCGATGACCTGCTTTTTACGAACAACGAGACCAACTTCGCCCGGTTGTATAATTCCCCCAATGGCAGTCCATTTGTCAAAGACGCGTTTCACCGCTTCTTGTTCGACGGCGAAGCCGCCGCGGTCAACCCGGACAGGCAAGGCACAAAGCTCGGGGTACTGTTTGACGGCGATATCGGTCCGGGTCAATCAAGGACCCTTCGGCTGCGGCTGTCCGGCACCCCCCACGAGCAACCCTTTGCCGATTTCGATTCGATCTTTGCCAAACGTCGGGCCGAAGTCGATGAATTCTATGATGCCATTCAGAAACCCGGCCTGAGTAAAGAAGAAAAACACGTACAGCGGCAAGCCCTGGCCGGCATGCTGTGGACGAAGCAATTCTATTACTATAACATGGAACAATGGCTGATGGGTGATCCCGGCCTGTCACCGGTTCCGGAGTCCCGTCGCCACGGGCGAAACAGGGAATGGGAGCACCTCAACAACTTCGACATCATCTCCATGCCGGACAAGTGGGAGTATCCGTGGTATGCGAGCTGGGACCTGGCATTTCACTGCATTCCGCTTGCCCTTGTGGACGCAGACTTTGCCAAACGACAGCTCAATCTGATGACCCGCGAATGGTACATGCACCCCAACGGCGCCCTTCCGGCCTATGAATGGAAGTTCGGTGACGTCAACCCGCCGGTGCATGCATGGGCGGCCTGGCGGGTATATAAAATCGACGGCAAGCAGGAGGGCAAGGCCGACCGGGCGTTTCTGGAAGGCATCTTTCACAAGCTGCTGCTGAATTTCACCTGGTGGGTCAACAAAAAGGACGCCGAGGGCAACAATGTTTTCCAGGGCGGGTTTCTGGGTCTGGACAACATCAGCGTGTTTGACCGCAGCGCGCCGCTGCCCACCGGCGGCCACATCGATCAGTCCGACGGGACCGCCTGGATGGGGTTCTACTGCCTGGTCATGTTGAAAATCGCCCTGGAGTTGGCCAGGGACAATCCCGTCTATCAGGACACCGCCAGCAAATTCTTCGAGCACTTTCTTCGGATCGCCCGCGCCATGACGGCTGAATATCGCGGAGGCCAGGGTCTGTGGGATGAAGAGGACGGGTTCTTCTACGATGTCCTGCACCTGCCCAGCGGCGATTATGTGAAATTGAAAGTTCGCTCCTTGGTGGGGCTCATGCCGCTGCTGGCGGTGGAAACCCTGGAACACGAGCTGGTTGAAAGCCTTCCAAACTTCAAACGGCGCTTGAACTGGTTTTTTGAAAATCGGGTCTACCTGCGCGACAGCGGCCACCTGGCCTGTGTGAAAGCCCCGGGCGTAAATTCACGACGATTGCTGTCGATTGTCAATCGCGGGCGTTTGATCAAAATCTTGAAGCCGATGCTGGATGAAAACGAATTTTTATCCGATTACGGTATCCGCTCGGTTTCCCGATATCATCAGGGCCATCCGTACAATTTCTATGTGGACGGCCAGGCGCACGCCATTCACTACCAGCCGGCCGAGTCCGAAAGCGGTCTGTTCGGCGGCAATTCCAACTGGCGCGGCCCGATCTGGTTTCCGATTAACTACCTTTTGATCGAATCGCTGCAAAAATTCCATCATTACTTCGGCAACTCCCTGAAAGTGGAGTGTCCCACCGGATCCGGGCACATGATGCACCTGGGTGAAGTGGCCGCGGAACTCTCCCGGCGGCTTATCCGGATGTTCCTGCGCAATGACGACGGAAAACGTCCCATTTACGGCGGCCAGCGCGTCTTTCAGGACGACCCTCACTGGCGCGACCACATTTTGTTTCACGAATACTTTCACGGCGACAGCGGGGCCGGGTTGGGCGCCTCCCATCAGAACGGCTGGACGGGGCTGGTCGCCAAATTGATCCAGCAGTCCGGCGGATGGGAAGATACCCTGTAAGGAGGCAAAGCAATGCGTGAAGGAAAATATCCGGAAATTTTCATGCCGCAGTGTGCGCCGGAAAAAGTTCTACAGGGACAAAAAGCGCTGGTTACCGGCGGCAGTTCGGGCATCGGCAAAGCGGTTTCCATCGAGCTGGGCAACGCCGGGGCTGACGTGGTGATCAACTATGTGCGTGGTAAAGACCAGGCCCAGGAGGTGGTCGCCGAGATCCAAAAAAGCGGCCGCCGCGCCTTCGCCTACCGGGCCGACATCTCCCGGGAAGACCAGGTGTCGGCCATGTTCGAAAAGATGATCACCGAGATGGGGACCATCGATATCCTGATCAACAACGCCGGTCTCCAGCAGGATGCCCCGTTTGACGAGATGACGCTGAACCAGTGGAATCGGGTCATCAACGTGAACCTGACGGGTCAGTTTCTCTGTGCCCGTGAAGCGGTGCGCGAGTTCAAGCGCCGTGGTGTGGTGCCGGAGGTCTCCTGTGCGGCGGGAAAAATCATCTGTATGAGTTCGGTGCATGAGATCATTCCGTGGGCCGGCCACGTGAACTACGCCGCCAGCAAGGGCGGGGTGATGCTGATGATGAAAAGCATCGCCCAGGAGGTGGCGCCTTACCGCATCCGGGTCAACAGCATTGCCCCGGGCGCCATTCGCACGCCGATCAACACCGATGCCTGGCAAACCCCTGAGGCCTACGAGGCGCTGATGAAGCTGGTGCCCTACAAGCGGATCGGCGAGCCCGAAGATATCGGGCGGGCGGCCGTGTGGCTGGCTTCTGACCTTGCGGATTATGTCAACGGCACCAGCTTGGTGGTGGATGGCGGTATGACGCTGTATCCAGGGTTTGCCACCGGTGGCTGACAACGCATACCGATACTACGTGGAAGCGGAGGCACGATGGTCGGGTCGGGAATCACCCTCGCCATGACCCACAAATTGGGCCTTGGGCACATTGCCGACACCATTCATCCCTGCCCGACGCAGGTGGAATGACAAAATGAAGCAAAAGGAAAAACCGAGAATTTTGATTGTCACCCCCGAGGCAACCTACCTGCCGGATCACTTTGGGTCCATTTCTGATTGTCTATCGGCCAAGGCCGGCGGATTGGCGGATGTGGCGGCGTCGCTGATCTGTGAACTGTTTCGGCAGGGCGTCGATGTCCACGCGACGATTCCCAACTATAGGGCCATCTATGAAGAATGCCTGGCCATGCACCTGCAAAAAAACCAGAAAAACATGCGCTATGTGCTTCCCGGAGACCGACTGCATCTGGCCGAAGACCGGATTTTCTTCCACCGTGACCGGATCTATTCTGGAAACGGAAATGACAACATGGGCTTGGCACTGGTTTTCCAGAGAGAGGTGATCAACAACATCATCCCAAGGGTAGCGCCGGATTTGATTCATTGTCATGATTGGATGACCGGCCTGATACCGGCCATGGCGCGCAAAACCGACATCCCCTGCCTGTTCACCGTACACAATGTTCACTCTATGAAGACCACCCTCAATGGGATTGAAGAGCGCGGAATCGATGTCGCTTCCTTCTGGGACGGTCTTTATTACGAGCGCATGCCGCAGGGGTACGAAGAAAGCAGGTATGACAACCCCATCGAATTGCTCACCTGCGGGGTTTTTGCAGCGGATTTCGTCAACACCGTCAGCCCGACATTCTTGAAGGAAATGGTCAGCGGCAGGCATGGGTTTGTCAACCCGCCCCTGCGCCAGGAATTGGCCAACAAGCTCGATGCCGGGTGTGCCTTCGGCATCCTCAACGCACCGAATGCGACCTTCGATCCGGCCACGGACGCAGCCATTGCCCGAACTTATGGTCCTGAGACACATTCCTCTGGAAAACGCGAAAACAAGACCGCCCTGCAAATCAAGTTGGGATTACATCAGGACGCAAACGCGCCTGTGTTTTTCTGGCCTTCACGTCTCGATCCGACCCAAAAAGGCTGCCAGCTGCTGGCAGAGATTTTATTTCCGCTGGTCTCCCGTTATGGTCGTCATGGCCTGCAGATCGTTTTCATAGCGGATGGTCCGTACCGGCAGGTTTTTCAGGAAATCTCGGCCCTTCATGATCTGAAGCGTGTCGTTGCCGCGCATCCGTATGATGAAAAACTGGAGCATCTTGCCTATGCGGGGGCCGATTTTGTTTTCATGCCGTCAAAATTTGAACCTTGCGGTCTTCCTCAAATGATCGGCCAGATCTACGGAACCCTTCCGGTGGTTCACGACATCGGCGGCCTGCACGATACGGTTTCACACCTTAGCGTTGATGCCGGTTCCGGAAACGGATTCGTTTTCGAATCCTTTGACAGCAACGGCCTTTTCTGGGCCGTGGACCAAGCCATGTTGTTTTTCTTGCTGCCGAAACAGGTAAAACAAAAACACATTGAACGGATCATGCGCCGCAGTGTCGAAACATTCAATTATCGGATTGCTGCCAACAAATATATTGAGCTCTATACACAAATGCTGGGAACACCGGCTCTGTGATCATCCGGGCATCTCAATCTGAAAGGAACGGTATGCCATGTGCTTTGCCCACCACAGAAGGAGGCCTTGTGCTTGAAAGCGGGCCACGGGGAATCCGCCCCAAGGGATTCGTGGGAATGAGACCGAACAGCGGGACTTCAATCGGCCACCGCCTTCTCCCGATCCTGCACATAGGCGTCCCGAAGGGCTGCATAAGGATCCAGGGCCGCCTTTTTTAAAGCCTCGTAATCGCCGATGGTCAAAGACGTATGGTTTACGGCCTTGCCGGCGTCAATAGCCAAGACGGCTTCCACGGGCTCCACGTAGGTAACAGGATCCAGGAAAAACTCGCCCACGAGCCCTACCGAATCCCGCAGGGTCGAGGGGCCGAGAAAAGGCCAAACGATATACGGACCCTTTCCAATCCCCCACCTGCCAAAGGCCTGGCCCAGGTCTTCTTTCGTGGGGTTGAGTTCAGGGAAGTCGCTTGCTGGATCCATGAATCCCAGAAAGCCCATGGTGGTGTTGAGGCAGAATCGAAAAAGTTCATTAAGGGCGTCTTTTCCTTTGGCCTGAAGAAGGGAGCCTGTAAAGCGGACAGGGAAGCCTATGTTATAGAAAAAGTTCTTCACACCGATCCTGGCCGTTTCGGGAACCACGTATCGGTACCCTTGGGCCACAGGTTTCAAAAGCCAGAAATATAGCTTGTCATTGAAGTGAAACATGGCCTTGTTCCAGTAGTATAAAGGATCGGCCACGGCTATTTCTTCCTCTTCCCCTTCTTCCTCCCACCATGCGTCTTCCTCTTTCAAGATTTCTTTATCTTCCGGGGAGATCACCTGACGGGACTTTTTCGGGACGGATTCCTCTCCGGCCCTTTCCTCCAGTATCGGATGAAATGCCGGCAAAGCCGAAGGACCGCTCTTGCGGGTATAGGAACAGCCGCCGAGAAACAACCAAAGAGAAGCGAAAAAAAGGCTGATGCAGATTACGATGGCCCTGTTTTTTCCCCTTGGAAGAGCAATTATCATTCTCAGGCCTTGTTGACCTTTTCTCTTATAATTTGAAGGAGTTCTTCCGGAGACTTCTCCCTGAGGATCTCCTTAAACTGGCTCTTGTAGTTTCGCACCAGACTCACCCCCTCAACAAGCACATCGTAGACTCGCCACTCTCCTCCGCGTATGATCATCCGGTAATCCATGGCAATCTCCCTGGACCTGGAAACGATCCGGCTCTTTACCACGGCCTTCTTTTCCGATTTGGCCAGCTCCTTGTCAAAGACTACCCGCTCATTTTGGTAATCAAGGATTCGGTCCATGTACACGTCACCGAGAAGTCTGCTGAAAAGATCGGTGAACTCCTCCTGCTGCCGTTTGTCAAACTGCAGCCATCGTCTTCCCAGGGCCCTTTTGGACAGCTCGGAGAAGTCAAAGATGCTTTCCACAATGGCCCAAATACGCTTCTTCTTCTCCTGCACGGAATTGCCATCCCCCAAGGCCGGATCCCGCAGTACGACCAGGGCCTTTTCCACGTGGTCCTGAACGCGCTGCAGCGGGGATCCTGCGAGAAGAGGATCGGAAAACAATATGGACAAAGCCGTCATCCACATCCACATTATCGCATGTTTCTTCACGGTTGCCTCCTGTACCTCCTATTCCTCTTCCTGTATCGATCCAAAGGCGAACTTACCGATCAGGTCCGTAATTTCGATGGGGGCCTGCGTGTCGGTGATCGTTTCTCCATCTTCAAGGAGATCACCAACCCCTCCTGCCTCCAGGCTTACGTATTTGTCACCAATGAGACCGGACGTCCTGATCGATGCCATGGCGTCATCATAGACCTTTACTTCTTTGTTAATTCTCAGTATAACCCTTACCACCTGGCGATCCTGATCCATGGCAAAGGCCCTCACCTTACCCACCTCCATTCCCAGTACTTCCACAGGGTTTCCCACCCTTAGGCCCGAAACCGATTCAAAATCGGCATAGAGAGTGTAAGTCTTGCTTCCCAAGAAAGACACATCTCCCAACCTTATCGTCAGATAGGCCACAGAGAGCAGACCGGCTATGACAAAAATTCCAACCACCGTTTCATGGGAGTACTTCTTCATTTCTTGGGGCCTCCTGTTATACACTGAAAGCGGGCAACGGGTTCTCGTCTGGCCTGGGCCTGCTGCATCACCGAGTCAATTTCCTCGCTGGGCTTGCCCTGGGCAAGGCCCACGAAAACGGAAAAGGCAAAGCACTCCTTTGGGGAAATTTTGGCCGAGGCCTGTATACTCGCCAAACCCCGATCTGTGAGCTCCGATACGAAGTCCCGAAGAATAGATTCGGCCTCTTTCAGGTTGGAGAAAGGCAGTACGGTGACAAACTGATCCCTGCTGAAGCGCGAGGAAAAACCCCCCACAGCGCCGAAGTGGTGGTTGATGTATGCACCGAGCTCCTGGAGCACCGCCTGCACCGCTGTATGGCTCAGGTTCTCCGCCATGGCGTCCAAATCGTCGAGGATGAAAACCAGAAGGACAAAAGTCTCATGGGGGTTTTTTCGTCCCAGGGCCGTCTGATACCGAACCTTAAAGCTTCTTCGCGAGTACAGGCCGGTGAGATGTTCCTGAAATCCCTCCAAGCTCTGGACGAACTCATCCAGGTAGGCGTGCTGGGCGTCGTTCAGGTCCTTGGGGGTCCCCTGAAAAATAATCCTGCCCTGATCCAGCACGAGGATACGGTTGGAGATAAATAGCACGTCAGGGATGTCGTGGCTGATGAGAACAGCTGTGAAGTCGTACTTGCGTTTGTACTCGGCGATCATGCTCAAAATAGCGTTTCTGCGAATCGGATCCTGGCCGGTGGTGGGCTCATCAAAAAGCACGATCTGCGGATCGGTTACCAGGGCCCGGGCCAAAGCCACCCGCTTCTGCATGCCCCCGGAAAGCTGGGAAGGATATTTTTCAGCCATTTCTTCCAGCTCCGCCTGCTCCAGCCTGGCCATGACCCGATGCTTGATTTCCTGGGAAGACAGGCGGGTGGTTTGTTTGAGAGGCAGCGCGATATTGTCGTAGACGGAGAGGGAGTCAAACAAAGCGTTGTTCTGAAACATGTAGCTGATGATACTGATGTAATGGTTCCACTCACTGCGGGACATCGTATTCAGCGGCGTACCCTTGAAAAGAATGTCCCCTTCGTCGGGGTTGAGAAGCCCGATGATGTGTTTGAGCAAGACGCTCTTTCCCGTGCCGGTCTTACCGATAAGGGTGGTTACGAGTCCTTCGAATATTTCAAAGTCAACCTTGTCCAAGACGGTCTTTTCGCCGAAGCGTTTGGTAACATTTCTAAATTCGATCAACGGGGTATCCACGGCATTTCTACAGGAACAAAGAAGTGACTACATAGTCTGCGATCAGAATGAACACACAGGACAAAACCACGGCCGAGGTTGTGGAAAGCCCAACGGCCTTGGCACCGTGGCCATCTCTGCGCATGTGGGTAAAAAAACCCTGATAGCAGCAGATGGTGGATACAAGCACAGCAAAAACAAGCGATTTGATGAAGCCCCCGGTTACGTCTTCCAGTTCCACGCTGGATTGAATTCCGTGCAAATAGGTTCCGCTGTTCAGCCCCAGAAGGAGCACGGCGCTGATATATCCTCCCACCAGCCCGATGATGTTGAACAGGGCCGTCAGCAAAGGAAAGCTGAGGATGGAAGCGGCAATCCTGGGACTGATGAGATATCGCACGGGATTGATACGCATGGTATACAAGGCGTCCACCTGATCGGATATGCGTTGAATTCCGATTTCGGTTGTCATGGAGGAACCGGCCCTGGCAGTGATCATCACAGCGGCCAGCACGGGACCCAGTTCCCGGATCAGGGAAAGGGCCAGAGCCGAACCCAGAACCCCTTCCGAACCGAACTGCACAAGGGTGTGATACAGCTGCAGACCCAGCACCATACCCGTAAAAAGCCCTACAAGCATGACCACATTCGCAGACCGGGCACCAATGTAATAGACCTGCTGCACTATGGCCGAAACCTGGTTGCGGTGAAAGATCCTCAAGAGGGCGTGAGCCAGGAAGACTGCTCCGGCCCCAAGTTCATCTGCCAGGCCCTTTACCGCCCTTCCGATCCTGGAGACGGTGGACGGAAGAGCCGTCTCTTCAGGAAAGGATGGCCTTTGCATGCGAGCGAATCTCCTTTTCGAGGCAGGCAAGGAGCACTGAAGGCCTGCCATGGGTTTCCGGAACCCCCTCTGACAAGGGTTGCCCGAAAGGTAATATATCTACCATACTGAAGGGGTGGGGTACAAGAAAAAGATCGGTTCGAACAGCGATGCAGTTTTTCGTCCTTACGTCCAGTATTCCATCCTCATCTTCATGTGCTCATTTCCGACAGCTGTTTTCACGACAGCGGCATGCTCACCGTGGCACCCCGAATCGATTGCCGCACCCTGGATTTCCCTTTCATTTGAACCGCAACAGCGAGCGCATTCTCTGCAGCTTGCTGCGGGGGCTTCAATCCCTTTTTCGATTCGATTGTTACAATGAGAAGAATAGCATAATTTGCCGGACGGATAAATGCGGCTTATGGGGAACCCTCCAATGCCCTCCCCGTTTTTCGCGGCCCAATGCACGGGTTTTTTGAAAAGAAAAAATTGTGGCACCCGTGAACAGGATATGGTAACCATTTTTTAACCGGTACCCCCGGTTCACAAAAAATTGATTCCACCCTAACCGTTTCCTGACAATGGAGGTATAAACGCTTCTCAAAACCGAATCAACCGATCCACACGATTCGGAAAAAGCCGTTTCATCGGCTGGTCATTCACCCGGAAAAAAAGA